>JBIQJM010000018.1:0-42114 GCA_044507525.1 Burkholderiales bacterium | reverse complement strand
GTCCACCTGTTCGAGCCGCGCTCGGTCGCCGTCGTCGGCGCATCGAACAAGCCGCGACACGTCGGCAACGTGTTGATGCGCAACCTGCTCGAGGGCGGCATCGATGCGCCGGTGATGCCGGTGAATCCGCGATACCGGTCGGTGGCCGGCGTGCTCACCTACCCGGACGTCGACAGCCTGCCGCAGGCGCCCGAGCTCGCCGTGATCTGCAGCCCCGCCGCCACCCTGGCCGAGTCGATCGACGCGCTCGGGCGCCGCGGCACGCGCGTGGCGATCGTCGTGCACGACGACCTGCTCGGCCGGCGCGACAGCGGCGGCGCCTGGGTGCGCGACGCGATGCTCGCCGCGGCGCGCCGGCACTCGATGCGCGTCCTCGGTGCCGGCAGCCTCGGCGTGCTGGTGCCGCGGGTCGGCCTGAACGCGAGCCTGAGCCACGTGTCGGCGCTGCCCGGCAAGCTCGCGTTCGTCTCGCAGTCGGGCGCGATGTGCACGGCGGTGCTCGACTGGGCGCGCGCGAAGGGGATCGGCTTCTCGCATTTCGTGGCGCTCGGCGACTGCGACGACATCGACTTCGGCGACGTGCTCGACTACCTGGCGAGCGATCCCGACACCGACGCCATCCTGCTGTACATCGAACGGATCCGCCAACGGCGCAACTTCATGGCGGCGGCACGCGCGGCGGCGCGCAACAAGCCGGTGCTCGCCGTGAAGGCGGGGCGCGTCGCCCCCGAAGACGACGACCACGACGCGGCTGCGACGCTCTCGGGCGCGCTCGCGCGCCCCGACGACGTCTTCGACGCGGCGCTGCGCCGCGCCGGCATCCTGCGCGTCTACGACATCGACGAGCTCTTCGCCGCAGTCGAGACGCTCAGCCGCGCGAAGGCGTTCCGCGGCGAGAAGCTCGCGATCGTGCACAACGGCGGCGGAGCCGGCCTGATGGCGCTCGACGAGCTGCTGCTCGGCGGCGGCCATTGCGCGCGCTTCGGCGACGAGACGACGCGGCGCCTGGCCGAGTTGCTGCCCGCCGCGTCCTCGCCGAGCAACCCGGTCGACGTCGGCGTCAACGCGCCCGGGCGCCGCTATGCCGACTGCCTGAAGGCGGTGCTGGCCGACCCCGGGGTCAACGCGGCGCTCGTCATGCATGCGCCGACGGCGACGACGCGCGGCGAGGAGGCCGCGCAGGCGGTGATCGGCGTCGCGCGCGAACTGCGCCTGGCGCGCATCCTCACCTGCTGGGTCGGCGCCGACGCGGCGACCGCGCCGCGGCGGCTGTTCGCCGAGGCGGGGCTGCCCACCTACGAGACGCCGTCGAGCGCGGTGAAGGCGTTCCTGCACGTGGTGAACTTCCACCGCAACCAGGAAATGCTGATGCAGACGCCGCCGTCGCTGCCGAGCGAGTTCCGGCCCGACGTCGCCGCGGCGCGCGCGGTGGTCGAACGGGCGCTGGCCGCGGGCCAGGCGCTGCTGTCCGAGTCGGACGCGAAGGCGGTGCTCGCGGCCTACGGCATCCCGACAGTGCCGACGCGCATCGCCGAGTCGCGCGAACACGCGGCGCAGGTCGCCGAGGAGATCGGCTATCCGCTCGCGCTCACGGTGCTGTCGCCCGACATCGCCCGCAAGTGGGACGTCGGCGGCGTCGCGCTGAACCTGGAGAGCGCCGACGCCGTGCGCACCGCGGCGCTCGGCATGACGCGACGCGTCGGCGAGCGGATGCCGAGCGCGCGCATCACCGGCTTCACGCTGCAGCCGATGGTGCCGCGGCGCAATGCGCGACAGTTGATCATCGGCGTGACCACCGATCCGTTGTTCGGCCCGGTGATCCTCTTCGGCGAGGGCGGCCGCGCCGTCGAGGTGATCCGCGACCACGCGATCGGCCTGCCGCCGCTGAACCTGCCGCTGGCGCGCGAGCTGATCGGCCGGACGCGCATCGACAAGCTGCTCGGCGCCTACCGCGATCGGCCGGCGGCGGACGTCGACGCGATCTGCCTGACGCTCGTCCAGGTGTCGCAGCTCGTGGTCGACATCCCCGAGATCGTCGAGATCGACATCAACCCGCTGTTCGCCGGGGACGAAGGCGTCGTCTGCGTCGATGCGCACATGCGAGTCGACGCCGCCGCCCGTCGCCCCGGCCGGCTGGCGATCCGTCCGTACCCGAAGAACCTCGAGGAGCAGGCGCAGCTGCGCAGCGGCCGCGAAGTGCTGCTGCGCCCGATCCGGCCCGAGGACGAGCCGGCGCACCAGACGCTGCTTTCGCAGATGACCCCCGAGGACCTGCGCTTCCGCTTCTTCGACTCGGTACGCCAGCTCGGGCACTCGCAGATGGCCCGGCTGACGCAGATCGACTACGACCGCGAAATGGCGTTCATCGCCGCCGCCACGAACGAGGCAGGCGAATCGGAGACGCTCGGCGTCGTGCGCACGGTCACCGATCCGGACAACGTCGTCGCCGAGTTCGCGGTCCTCGTGCGCTCCGACCTGAAGGGGCAGGGGCTCGGCCGGCTGCTGCTGTCGAAGATCATCGACTACTGCCGCCGGCAGGGAACGCGCGAGATCGTCGGCGAGATCCTCGGCGAGAACGAGGACATGCTTCGCCTGGCGAGCCGGGTCGGTTTCGCGCTCGAGCCCGATCGCGAGACCGGCACGATCCGCGCGAGGCTGACGCTTTCCTGAAGCGGATTCCGGCCGCTGCGGGCGCTATTGCGTGCGCGCCCGCGTGCGGCGAGAATCGTTGCACCATGACGTCCGCTCCGCCCACGGCGGCACTCGAGATCGATGCCATCGAAGTGCTCGAGAGCGTTTCGGACGGCTTCTTCGCCTGCGACCACGAGTTCCGGTTCCTCTACGTGAACGGCGCCGCCGAGCGACAGCTCGCGCGCTCGCGCGAGGAGCTCGTCGGACGCGGGCTCTACGACGTCTTTCCCGAGCTGGCCGCGCCCGACGGCATCGACGAGGCGATGTTGCGCGAATGCGCGCGCACCGGCCAGCGCCTGGAACGCGAGTACTTCAGCCCCGCTGCCGGACGCTGGTATCGCGGTTGCGTCTACCCGAGCAAGTGGGGCTGGGCGCTGTACTTCCACGACGTCACGCGCCGCCGCCTCACGCGCCAGGCCCTCGGCGAGAGCGAGCGGCAGTACCGCACCCTGATCGACTCGATCGATCAGGGCTACTGCGTCGTCGAGGTGCTGTTCGACGAGGACGGGCAGGCGGCGGATTTCCGCTTCCTCGAGGTCAACGATGCCTTCGCGTCGCAGACCGGGTTCTGCGATGCGGTCGGGCAGCGCATGCGCGAGCTGGTGCCGGAGGTCGAGCCCTTCTGGATCGAGACCTACGGCAGGGTCTGCCGCACCGGCGAGCCGGCGAGCGTCGAGCACTACCTGCGCGCGCTCGACCGCTGGTTCGACGTCTACGCGTTCCGGGTCGACGCGGCGCCCACGAACCGCGTCGCGCTGCTGTTCCGCGACGTCAGCGCGCGCCGGCGCATCGACGACGCGCTGCGCGAGAGCGAGGAGCGTTTCCGGGTGCTCGTCGAGGCGATGGCGCAGGCGGTGTGGGAGGCCGACGCCTCCGGCAGCATGTCGTCGTACTCGTCGTCGTGGTGCGTGCTCACCGGGCAGCGGCTGGAGCAGTGGCGGGGCGACGGCTGGCTCGCCGCGGTCCATCCCGACGACCGCGAGCGAACGAGGCGCCGATGGCTCGAGGGCGTCGCACGGCGCGCGCCCTTCGAACTCGAGTACCGGATCGTCGCCGCCGACGGCAGCGTGCACTGGAGCAACGACCACGCGGCGCCCCTGTTCGGCCCGGACGGCGCGGTGCGCAAGTGGGTCGGCATGAACATCGACATCACCGAGCGGCGCTCCGCCGAGGAGGCGCTGCGCGAGGTCGACCGCCGCAAGGACGAATTCCTCGCGATCCTGGCGCACGAGCTGCGCAATCCGCTCGCGCCGCTGCGCACCGGCATCGAGATCATGCGCATGGGACGCGTCGAACCCGAACGCATCGAGCGCGTGCGCGCGATGATGGGCAGGCAGGTCGATCACATGGTCGCGCTGGTCGACGACCTGATGGACGTCAGCCGCATCAGCAGCGGTCGCATCGTGCTCGAGCGCCAGCCGGTCGAGCTCGCCACGGTCATTCGCAGTGCGCTCGAAGCCTGCGACCCGATCATCCGGCAGAAGCGCCACGAGGTCAGCCTGACGCTGCCCGCCGAGGCGGTCTGGGTCGACGGCGACCTGCATCGGCTCACGCAGGCGATCGGCAACCTGCTGACCAACGCCGCGAAGTACATGGAGCCCAACGGGCACATCTTCGTCACGCTCGAGCGCGACGCAGGCGAAGCCGCGATCTGCGTGAAGGACACCGGGGTCGGCATCCCGGGCGCGATGCTCGAGAAGATCTTCGAGCTCTTCGCGCAGGTCGACAGCGCGATCGACCGCCGCCAGGGGGGCCTCGGCATCGGGTTGACGATCGTGCGCCAGCTCGTCGAGCTGCACGGCGGCCGTGTCGAGGCGCGCAGCGACGGACCGGGACACGGCAGCGAGTTCATCGTGCGCCTGCCGCTGTCGTCGAGGCCGCAGGCGGAGCTCGAGGCGCCGCACCTGCCGGAGGCGGGCGTGCGTCCGCGGCGCATCCTGGTCGTCGACGACAACGTCGATGCGGCGCAGGCGATGGCGACGATGCTCGAGCTGCTCGGGCACGACGTCGAGGTCGCCTACGACGGCGACCAGGCGCTGCGTTTCGCCGAGCGCGTGCATCCCGAGGTGATCCTCATGGACCTCGGCATGCCGAACATGAACGGATACGTCGCGGCTCGCCGCATCCGGCAGCTCGAATGGGGGCGCGACGTGCTGCTCGTGGCCGTCACCGGCTGGGGGCAGCAGGCCGACCGCGCGGCCTCCGAGCAGGCCGGCTTCGACCATCACCTGGTCAAGCCGGTGGAACTCGACACGGTCCAGGGACTGGTGGCGCAGCTCGACCCGCGCTGAGCGCGCACGGCGGAGAAGCCGGCCGCGGCCGACGGCGTTCGTTGCGGGGTCGTCCGATTTCCGCGTCGGCGGCAGGGCGGTTACCATGCCGGCAACTCCCGCTTCGCTTCGTACCTTGGCCCGACCCGCCAGGATCGCGTCGACGCGCGCCCTCCGACCGAACGACGAGGACCCGCCGTCGGTCTCGTCGCATCGCACCGCCGGCAGCCCGCGGCGGCGCATCGACGAGGCCATCGACGCCGCAGCCGAAGTCTTCGCCGGCAGCGGCTACCACGGCTCGACCACGCAGGACATCGCCGAGCGCCTGCGCATCCGGCAGGCAAGCCTCTACTACTACTTCCCGTCGAAGGACAAGGCGCTCGAGACGGTATGCCAGCGCGGCGTGGAAGGCTTCATCGAGCACGCGCTCGAGGCGGCGCAGGCGCCCGGCAGCGCGTGCGAGCGCGTCTCGCAGGTCATCGCGAGCCATCTGCGCGCCACTGCCGACAAGCACGCGTTCGTTCGCGTGTTCCTCAACGAGCGCCAGCACCTTCCCGATCGCGCGCGCCGACGCATCGGCCGGCTGTCGGCCCGCTACGAGTCGATCATCCAGGGCATCTTCGACGGCGGCGTCGCGTCGCACGAGTTCCGCGCCGACCTCGATGCGCGGCTGGCGACGCTCGCGCTGCTGGCGCTGTGCAACTCGGCCGCGGCCTGGTACGGGCGCGAACCGGGCGTCGACGCGCAGACGATCGCCGCGCACTTCGCGAAGCTGCTGTGCCACGGCGTCGTGCGGGTGCCGGCCTCGCCTGCCTCTTCGAAACGGCGCGCGAAGGGCGACGCCTGAGGTCTCTCGCGGCGCCGATCCGGTCGGCGGCGTCGCGCGTCCCGTCGCACGGCGGCGTGGTGCGCGCGTACCGCAGGGCCCGCGCTCCGCATCGCTTGTCGATTGATGTATAGAATCCCCGGACGCACGACAGATCCGCCGGAAGACGATCGTCCTCCAGGCGGGCGAGAGGAGACCCGGTGCAGCACCCCGATCACGCGCCTTCGATCGCATTGACCCCGGCCGTGCCGGTCGATCCCGCGACGACCACCTATACCCGTTTCGCCGGTTTCTTCGAAGCCTACGAATACACGGGCTGGGTCGACGAGAGCCAGTCGTGGAAGAACACCTGCTACGTCGGCGACTGGTCGCCGCTGGCGAAATTCCACCTGCAGGGCGCCGATGCGCTGCAGTTCTTCTCCGACGCCGCGGTCAACGGCTTCTCGTCCTTCGACGTCGGGCAGGCGAAGCACCTGTCGTTGTGCAACGACGCCGGCAAGCTGATGGGCGAGGGCATCCTGATGCGCCTCGGCGACGACGAGTTCCTGTTCACCAGCGGGCCCGGCGTGCCGTGGCTCGCGTACCTGCACGAGAAGGGCGGGTATCGCGCCCGCGCGACGCAGCTCGGGCGCTCGCAGTTCATCACCCAGGTGCAGGGGCCGAGCTCGCTCGACCTGCTGGAGACGCTGACCGGGGAGAGCCTGCGCGACATCGGCTTCATGCGATTCCGGCCTTCGCGCATCGGCGACGTGCAGTTCCTCGTGCTGCGCCAGGGGATGGCGGGCGAACTCGGATACGAGCTGCACGGGCCGACCGAGCACGGCCCGGCGATCTACCGGGCGCTGCTCGACGCCGGTCGCGACTTCGGCATTCGCCGCCTCGGCGGGCGCACGAAGATGGTCAACCACGTCGAAGCCTGCTTCCCGACGCCGTCGGTCGACTACATCCCGGCGCTCTACGGCGACGACGAGAAGGAGTACTTCGACTGGTGCCGGGAGCATTTCCGCAGCATGGTGCTCGCCCGCCCGCGGACGGCAGGCAGCCTGCGCTTCGACGACATCGGTGCGCTGTACCGCAGCCCGATCGAGCTCGGCTGGTCGAAGAGCATCCGGCTCGACCACGAGTTCCGCGGCCGCGCGGCGCTGGAGCAGGAGCTCGCCCGCCCGCGCCGCACGATCGTGACGCTGAAGTGGAACGCCGAGGACGTCGTCGACGTCTACGCGTCGCTGTTCCGCGGCGACGAGCCGCACCAGCCGATGGAGATGCCGCGCGACCTGCTCGGCTGCATGGTCGTCGACGAGGTGCGCATCGACGGCCGCCCGGTCGGCGCGAGCACCTCGCGCTGCTACAGCCACAGCTTCCGCGAGATGCTGTCGCTGTGCACGATCGACGTCGACTGTGCGCAGCCCGGAACCGAGGCTACCGTGCTCTGGGGTTCTCCCGGGCATCGCGTGAAGGAGATCCGCGCCACCGTGGCCCCCGCCCCCTACAAGCGCGACAACCGGCGCATCGACGTGAGCCGACTCCCCGCGCGAGTCGCGTCGTAGGCGAATCGCCTTGGACTCGACGATCTTCCTCTTCCTCGTGCAGGACGGCGTCATCAACGGCGCGATCTACGCGCTCGCGGCGATCGCTCTCGTGCTCGTCTTCGCGGTCACGCGCGTGATCCTGGTGCCGCAGGGCGAGTTCATCGCCTTCGGCGCGATGACCGTCGCCGCCTTCGAGGCGGGGCGCACGCCGCCGACGATCTGGCTGCTGCTCGTGCTCGGCGTGCTCGCGGCGATCGCCTCCTTCGTCCAGGAGCGGCACGCGCTCGGTGTGCGCACCGTCGCACGCATCGTCTCGCTCAACCTGCTGCTGCCGGCGGTGCTCGCGTACCTGGCGGTGCTCGCGGCGCCGGCCAGCGCGGGCGGATCCGTTCACGTCGCGCTCGCCATTGCGCTGATCGTGCCGATGGGTCCGATGCTGTATCGCGTCGCCTTCGCGCCGATGGCCAACGCCAGCGTGCTCGTGCTGCTGATCGCGGCCTTCGGCGTGCATTTCTCGCTGATGGGACTCGGGCTCGTCTTCTTCGGCGCGGAGGGCGTCGCGACGCAGCCGCTGATCACGCGCGATTTCGCGCTGGGCGCGATTCCGGTCACCGGGCAGAGCGTCGCGGTCGTCGGAACCACGGCGCTGCTGCTCGTCGTCTTCGCCCTGTTCTTCGAGCGAACGCTCGTCGGCAAGGCATTGCGCGCGTGTTCGTCGAACCGGCTCGGTGCGCGCCTCGTCGGCGTGCCCACCGCGCTCGCCGGCGAGATCGCGTTCGCACTCGCGGCCGGCATGGGCGCGGTCGCGGGCGTGCTCTCCGGTCCGATCGTCACCACCTTCTACGACAGCGGCTTCCTGATCGGGCTGAAGGCCTTCGTCGCCGCGATCCTGGGCGGGCTCGTGAGCTTTCCGTTGACCGTGCTCGCCTCGCTCGGGGTCGGCATCGCCGAGGCCTTCTTCTCCTTCTGGATGAGCAACTTCAAGGAAGTGATGGTCTTCGGGCTGATCCTGCCGGTGCTGTTCTGGCGTTCGCTGCGCGCGCCCGCGCACGCGGAGGAGGAGTGAGGGCCTTGCGCACCGGCTGGATCGCGCCGCTGTTCGCGGCGGTCGTCCTCGTCCTGCCGTTCTCCGGGCTGATGCCGGCCTACTGGGTGACGCTGTTCAACTACATCGGCATCGCGAGCCTCGTCGCCATCGGCCTCGTGCTGCTCACCGGCGTCGGCGGCATGACCTCGTTCGGTCAGGCCGCCTTCGTCGGCGTCGGCGCGTACACGACCAGCGTGCTCACCGTGCAGCTCGGCCTCAGCCCGTGGACGAGCCTGCCGGTGTCGCTCGCCGCCACCGCGCTCGGAGCGCTGCTGCTCGGAGCGGTCACGGTGCGCCTGTCGGGACACTTCCTTCCGCTGGGAACGATCGCCTGGGGCGTGGCGATCTTCTATCTGTTCGGCAACCTGGCGGTGCTCGGCGCGCACGACGGCATGTCGGGCATCCCGCCGCTCGAGGTGGGCGATCATGCGTTGATCGACGCACGCCAGTACTTCGTCGTCGTCTGGCTCGCGGTGGTGCTCGCGGTCGTCGCCGCGCACAACCTGCTGCGCGCGCGCGCCGGCCGCGCGGTGCGCGCGCTGCGCCGAAGCGCCACGGCCGCCGAAGCCTTCGGCGTCGACGTGCCCGCGGCGAAGCTGCAGGTCTTCGTGCTCGCCGCGGTGCTCGCGGGGCTCGCGGGCTGGCTGTACGCGCACTTCCAGCGATCGATCGCGCCCGGACCCTTCGGCGTGAACGCCGGCATCGAGTACCTGCTGATGGCCGTCGTCGGCGGAGCGGGTCGCGTCTACGGCGCGATCGCCGGCGCGACCGGGATCACCTTCCTGCGCGACCAGGTCCAGGACTTCCTTCCGTTGCTCGTCGGCAGCGCCGGGAACTACGAGATCGTCGTCTTCGGCGCCGTTCTCGTGTTCGCGCTGCAGACCGCTCCGCAGGGCGTCTGGCCGATCGTGTTCGGTCCGCCGCGCGCCGTGCGCCCGCCGACGCAGCGGCCGGCACGGGGCCTCGACCGGCGCGCGGTTCCGGCGCGCGGAAGCGAGCTGCTCGAGGTCAAGGCGGTGCGCAAGACCTACGGCGGGCTCGTCGCGGTCAACGACGTCGGCTTCGAGGTGCGCGCAGGAGAGATCGTCGGCCTGATCGGGCCGAACGGCGCAGGCAAGAGCACGACCTTCAACCTGGTCTGCGGGGCGCTGTCGATCGACCGGGGCGAGATCCGCTTTCGCGGCGAATCGATCGCCGGCGCCGCGCCGGGGGCGGTCGCCGCGCGCGGGCTGGGACGCACGTTCCAGCACGCCGACGTCGTCGCCGAGATGAGCGTGCTCGAGAACGTCGCGCTCGGTGCGCACCTGCGCGGCGCGGCGGGGATGCTGCGCGCGATGCTGCGCCTCGATCGCGACGAGGAAGCGCGCCTGCTCGACGAAGCCGCACGCCAGGTGCGTCGGGTCGGTCTCGCCGAGGTCGCCGACCGCCCGGCAGGAACGCTCGCGCTCGGCCAGTTGCGGCTCGTCGAGGTCGCGCGCGCGCTGTGCCTGGACCCCGTGCTCGTGCTGATGGACGAGCCGGCCGCCGGCCTGCGCCACGGCGAGAAGAAGGCGCTCGCCGCGCTGCTGCGCGAGCTGCGCGACGAAGGCGTCGGCGTGCTGCTCGTCGAGCACGACATGGACTTCGTCATGAGCCTGGCGGACCGCCTCGTCGTTCTCGACTTCGGCACGAAGATCGCCGAGGGAACGCCGGCGTCGATCCGGCGCGATCCGAAGGTGCTCGATGCGTACCTGGGCAACTGAGTCGGAGACCGGAGCGGTGAACGGCGCCGGGGCGCGGCCCGCGCTGCAGGCGCGCGGCCTGAGCGTGCGCTACGGGCGCACGCTGGCCGTCGACGCGGTCGACGTCGACGTCGGCAGCGCGTCGCTGGTCACGATCATCGGCGCCAACGGCGCGGGGAAGAGCAGCCTGCTGAACGCGCTGATGGGCGTGGTCCCGGCACAGGGGAAGATCTCCTTCGCGAAGCGCCGTCTCGAGCCGCTGCCGCTCGAGGCGCGCGTCGCGGCGGGGATGAGCCTCGTGCCCGAGCGCCGCGAGCTGTTCCCCGACCTCAGCGTCGAGGACAACCTGCGGCTGGGCGGCTTTCGCCGACAGCGCAGCGAGCGGGAGCAGTCGCTCGAGTCGGTCTACGAGCGTTTCCCGCGGCTGAAGGAGCGCAACCGGCAACTGGCCGGCACGCTGTCCGGCGGCGAGCGGCAGATGCTCGCGATGGGTCGGGCGCTGATGGCGCGGCCCGCGTTGCTGATGCTCGACGAGCCGAGCCTCGGGTTGGCGCCGCGCATCGTCGCCGAGGTGTTCGAGCAGCTGATCGCGCTGCGCGAGAGCGGAGTGTCGATCCTGCTCGTCGAGCAGAACGCGCGCGCGGCGCTGCGCGTCGCGGACTATGCTTATGTGCTCGAGCTCGGTGCGATCACGCAGCAGGGGCGGGCCGCGGAGCTCGCCGACGACGAGCGGCTGATCGAGAGCTACCTGGGGTTGGGCGGGACCGAATACTGAGCGCGTAGCCGCAGCCGGGCAGCCGGAAGGCGACGCAGACGAAGAACGCGGCCCCACGGGTCGCATCGATGGAGAACGGAGACCATGAGGACGACCTGCAAGACCCTTCTGGCTGCCACCGCAGCGGCCTTGGCGATCGCCGCGACCCTGCCGGTCGCCGCACAGATCCGCGTCGGAATCACGGTGTCGGCCAGCGGTCCCGGTGCGGCGCTGGGGCAGCCGCAGATGCGCAGCGTGCAGGCGCTTCCGAAGGAGATCGCCGGCCAGCCGGTGGTCTACGTCGCGCTCGACGACGAATCCGATCCGACGAAGTCGGCGCAGAACGCCCGCAAGCTCATCACCGAGGAGAAGGTCGACCTGCTGATCGGCTCGTCGCTGACGCCGACGACGCTGCCGCTGATCGACATCGCTGCCGAGACGAAGACGCCGCTGCTCACGCTCGCCGCGGCCGCCGCACTCGTGCAGCCGATGGACGACAAGCGCAAGTGGGTCTTCAAGGTCGTGCCCAACGACGACCTGATGGCGCGCGCGATCCTGCGGCACATCGCCGGCACCGGCGTGAAGAAGCTCGGCTACATCGGCGTCTCCGACGGCTACGGCGAGGGCTACTACAAGGCACTGAGCGAGGAAGCGCCGAAGCTGGGCATCGCGCTCACGACGCACGAGGTCTATGCGCGCAGCGATTCGAGCGTCACCGGCCAGGTGCTCAAGGTGATCGCCAGCAAGCCCGATGCGGTCTTCGTCGCTTCGGCCGGCACTCCCGCCGTGCTGCCGCAGAAGGCGCTGCGCGAGCGCGGCTACAAGGGACCGATCTTCCAGACGCACGGAGTCGCCACCGAGGAGTTCATCAAGCTGGGCGGCAAGGAGGTCGAGGGCGCGGTGTTCGCAGGCGAGGCCTTCACGATCGGCGACGACCTGCCCGAGGCGAGTCCCTTCCGCAAGCCGATCGAGGACTACGTGAAGGCCTACCAGGCCGCGCACGGCCAGAAGCCGAACCTGTTCGGCGCGCACATCTGGGACGTGATGGTGCTGGTGGGCAACGCCGCGCCGAATGCGCTGAAGAGCGCGAAGCCGGGCAGCGCCGAGTTCCGTACGGCGCTGCGCGACGAACTCGAGCGCAGCAAGGACGTCTACCTCAACAACGGCCTGTCCAACATGTCGCCCGCCGATCACAACGGATACGACGAACGCTCGGCGTTCCTGATCCGCGTCGACGGCGGAAAGTTCCGGCTGCTCGAGCAGAAGTAGCCCGCGCAGCGAGACATCCATCGGCACAGAGGGAGAGCAAGCGAAATGCAATCGACGACAACGGGGCGCCCGCCTTTCCGTGCGGATCACGTCGGCAGCCTGCTGCGCCCGGCGAAGCTGCGTCATGCCTGGCGCGAGCATGCCGCGGGCAGCATGGGCGACGACGAGTTCCGCCGGATCACCGACGAATCGATCCGCGAAGTCGTCGCCCTGCAGGAGCAGGCCGGGCTGAAGGTGGTCAACGACGGCGAGTTCCGCCGCGGCTCGTACTGGCTGCATTTCGTGCAGAAGACCGCGGGCTTCGGGATCCGGCCCGCGGTCTACAAGTTCCGCAACGAGCATGACGAGCTCGTCGAGTTCACCGCTCCGCACGTCGAGGGCCGGCTGCGGCGCTCGGCGCCGATCACCGTCGACGAGTACCGCTTCGCGAAGTCGCTGACCGATCGCGCGGTCAAGGTGACGATGCCGTCGCCGTCGACGCTGCACTTCTGGCGCGGCACGCATTTCGCGGATCCGGGCGTATATCCCGACGACGAAAGCTTCTTCGTCGATCTCGCCGCCGTGTACCGCGAGGAACTGCGCGAGCTCTACGAGGCGGGCGGGCGCTATGCGCAGCTCGACGAAGTGCCGCTCGCGATGCTGTGCGATCCGGAGATCCGCGACAGGGTGCGCGCGCAGGGACAGGATCCCGAACGCCTCGTCGGCCTGTACGTCGACGCGATCAACGAGGCGGTCGCCGACCGCCCGGCCGACATGGCGATCGGCGTGCACATGTGCCGCGGCAACTTCAAGGGCCGGTACCTCTCGGAGGGCGGCTACGGGGACGTGGCCGAGCGCCTGTTCGGCGACGCGAAGGTGGACCACTTCCTCCTCGAGTACGACACCCCGCGCGCCGGCGACTTCTCGCCGCTGCGCCACGTGCCGAAGAGCAAGGGCGTCGTGCTCGGCATCGTCTCGTCGAAGGTGCCCGAGCTCGAGACCGTCGAGCACCTTCGCGCGCGCATCGACGAGGCCTCGCGGCACATCGACCCGGCGCAGCTGGGCATCAGCCCGCAGTGCGGCTTCGCGTCGACGGTCGCGGGCAACCCCGTCACCGAGGACGACGAGCGCGCGAAGCTCGCGCGCTGCGTCGAGGTCGCGCGAGCCGTCTGGGGCGAGTGAAGCGGAGTCGCGCGATGAACCTCGCCCGCCTGCTCCACGAGACGGCGCGCGTGCACGCGGAGCGCACCGCGCTGCTCGACGACGAGCTCACGCTCACGTGGTCGCAGTGGTTCGACCGGATGCGGCGCGTCTCGGGGCTGCTCGCTTCGCTCGGCGCCGTCGCCGGCGCCCGTTTCGGCCTGCTGATGAAGAACGGCTTTCGCCAGGCCGAGGCGCTGTGGGCGGGGCACTGGAGCGGAGCGGTTCCGGTGCCGGTGAACTGGCGACTGGCGGCGCGCGAGATCGCCGAGGTGCTCGACGACGCTGGCTGCGTGCTCGTGCTCGTCGACCCGGAGTTCGCCGCGCGTTTCGACGATCCGTCGCTCGCCGCCTGGCGCGAGCGCATCGTCGTCGCCGACGCCGACGGCTACGACGAGCGCATCGGGGGTGCGCGGCCGGCGCCGATGCACGACGCCGGCGAGGACGACGAGGCGCTCGTGCTCTACACCGGTGGAACGACGGGGCGCAGCAAGGGCGTGCGGCTGTCGCATCGCAATCTCGCCTTCAACGCGATGCAGGTGGGGCTCGCGCTCGGCATCCGCCCGGGCGACGTCACGCTCACCGTCGCGCCGATGTTCCACGCGGCGGCGCTGTGCAGCAACATCACGACGCTGCTCGGCGGCACGCACGTGTACCAGCGCCAGTTCTCGCCGCGCGGCCTGCTCGAGACGATCGAGCGGCGGCGCATCGCGTTCACCACCGTGGTGCCGTCGATGCTCAAGATGGTGCTCGACGAGCCCGATGCCGAGCGTTTCGATCGTTCGTCGCTGCGCGTGCTGTTCTACGGCTCGTCGCCGATGCCGCTGTCGTGGTTGCGATCGGCCTTGCGCTTCTTCCCGAATGCGCAGTTCCACCAGGCCTACGGCCTGACCGAGACCGCGCCGATCCTGACGATCCTCGGCGACGACGAGCATCGCGCGGGCATCGCCGACGAGAACCTCGCGGTTCTCGGTTCTGCCGGTCGTCCGCTGGTCGGCGTCGAGATGCGCGTCGTCGACGACGCGGGTGCGGAGTGCGCCACCGGGCAGCCGGGCGAGGTGATCGTGCGCGCGCCCGGCGTGATGCTCGGCTACCACGATCGACCGGAGGAAACGGCGGCGGCATTGCGCGGCGGCTGGTTCCACACCGGCGACGTCGGTGCCTTCGACGCGGGCGGCCGCCTGACGATCCTCGACCGGAAGAAGGACCTGATCATCTCGGGCGGAGAGAATGTATATTCGGTGGACGTGGAGGCCGCGCTCGCGCGGCACCCGGCGATCGCCGAAGTCGCCGTCATCGGCGTGCCCGACGAGCGGTTGGGCGAGGCGGTCGCCGCCATCGCGGTCCTGCGCAGCGGGGCCGTGCTCAGCGCCGACGAGCTGATCGCGCACTGTCGCGCCTCGATCGGCGCCTTCAAGGTCCCGCGCCACGTGCGTTTCGTCGACGCGCTTCCGCGCACGCCCGTGGGCAAGGTGCAGAAGGGCGCACTGCGCGAAGCCTGGCCGGGAATGTAGTCGGGTATCGATCGGCCGGCGGCGCGTCGCCGGCGGAACAGGACACCACCATGGCAGAGCGTTCGTTCACCCAGGAAGTCGGCAAGCTTCGCCTGGGCGCCGGCGAGGAGTTCGTCGGCGAAGGGATCCTTGCCGTCACCAAGGCGCTGCTGCAGTCGGGCGTCGCGTACGTCGGCGGCTACCAGGGTGCGCCGATCTCGCACCTGATGGACGTGCTCGCCGATGCGCACGAGGTGCTCGACGAGCTCGGCATCCGCTTCGAGAACAGCGCCAACGAGGCCACCGCCGCGGCGACGCTCGCCGCTTCGGTGAACTACCCGTTGCGCGGCGCGGTCACGTTCAAGGCGCCGGTGGGCATCAACGTCGCGTCCGATGCGATCGCCAACCTGTCGTCGGGCGGCGTCACCGGCGGTGCGCTGATCATCGTCGGTGAGGACTACGGCGACGGATCGAGCATCATGCAGGAGCGCAGCCACGCCTTCGCGATGAAGTCGCAGGTGTGGCTGCTCGACCCGCGTCCGAACCTGCCGTCGATCGTCAAGGCGGTGGAAGACGCGTTCGAGCTTTCGGAGGCCAGCCGCACGCCGGTCATGCTCGAGCTGCGCGTCCGCGCCTGTCATCTGCACGGGCGCTTCGTCGCGAAGGACAACCGCCGGTCGCCGTTCGCGCTCGCCGACGCGCTCGAGAACCCGCGCCGCGACGTCGAGCGCATCGTGCTGCCGCCCGCGAGCTTCCTGCACGAACGCGAGAAGGTGCAGGAGCGCTGGCCGGCCGCCGTGCGTTTCATCCGCGAACGCGGGCTGAACGAGTTCTTCGCCGAACACGAGCGCGACGTCGGCATCGTCGTGCAGGGCGGGCTGTACAACACGCTGATGCGTGCGCTCGAGCGCCTCGGCCTGGCCGACGTCTACGGCCGTACGAGCGTGCCCCTGTACGTGCTCAACGTCACGTACCCGCTCGTCGACGAAGAGCTCGCGCGCTTCTGCACCGGAAAGCGCGCGGTGCTCGTCGTCGAGGAAGGGCAGCCGAACTTCATCGAGCAGGCGATCGCCGCGTCGCTGCGCAACGCCGAACTGCCCACGCGCGTGCTCGGCAAGGGCCTGCTCCCGATCGCCGGCGAGTACACGCCGATGGTGCTCGGCGACGGCTTGCGCGCCTTCCTCGCGACGCACGCGCCCGGCACGATCGCGCCGACCGCCGGGCTGCCGGCGCCCGAGGCCGCCGCCGCGCTGGCCGAAGCGCAGAAGCAGCTGGCGGGCCAGGTGCAGGCGCGTACGCCGGGCTTCTGCACCGGGTGCCCCGAGCGGCCGGTGTTCGCCGCGATGAAGCTCGTGCAGCGCGAGCTCGGCGAGCATCACGTGAGCTCGGACATCGGCTGCCACCTGTTCTCGATCCTGCCGCCGTTCAACATCGGCAACACGACGATGGGCTACGGGCTGGGCGCCGCAGCGGCGTCCGCGCTGGGATCGCCGTCGGGCAAGCGCGCGATCAGCGTGATGGGCGACGGCGGCTTCTGGCACAACGGGTTGACCAGCGGCGTGGCGAACGCGGTCTTCAACGAAAGCGACCAGGTCGCGCTGATCATCGACAACAACTACACGGCGGCCACCGGAGGGCAGGACGTGCTGTCGTCGAAGGCCGTCACGCGCAACCGGAGCACGCAGCACCCGATCGAGAGGGCCGTACGCGGCGTCGGCGTGAACTGGGTGCGCACGATCCGGCGCACTTACGACGTCACCGCGATGCGCGAGGCCTTGCGCGAGGCGCTGACGACGCGCGAGAAGGGCCCGAAGGTCGTCATCGCGCAATCGGAGTGCATGCTCAACCGGCAGCGCCGCGAGAAGCCGCAGAAGCGCAAGGCGATCGCCGCCGGCGAGCGCGTCGTGCGCGAACGCTTCGGGGTCGACCCCGATACGTGCACCGGGGATCATTCCTGCATCCGGATCTCCGGCTGCCCGTCGCTCACGGTCAAGCCGAATCCCGATCCGCTGCGCGCCGATCCGGTCGCGCACGTCGAGCAGAGCTGCGTCGGCTGCGGAATGTGCGGCGAGGTCTCGCACGCCGCCGTGCTCTGTCCGTCGTTCTACCGCGCGGGCATCGTCAGCAACCCGAAGCTCGTCGATCGAGTCCTGCATCGGGTGCGCGGCGCCGTCATCGCCGCACTGCAACGCCGTACCGATCGCCGGATCGCGGCGACGGCGATCTAGGCTCGCGGCATGGAGCAGGATGCCAGCATGCCGCTCTTCGAAGCCGAACGGGCCGAGCGCGCAGCGCGCGAAACGCCTCCGGCAGGCAACGAGGCGGGGGCCGCTGCCGACGCGCAACGCGCGGCGGCAGCGCACGGCGGCACGCATGCCGGCGACGCGCAGGGTGCCGTGCGGCCGCTGTGCATCGCGATCCTCGCGATGGGCGGCGAAGGCGGCGGCGTGCTCGCCGACTGGATCGTCGACCTCGCCGAGCACAACGGTTACATCGCGCAGGCGACCTCGGTGGCCGGCGTCGCGCAGCGAACGGGCGCGACGATCTACTACGTCGAGATGTTCCCGCGTGCACACGCGGAACGCGCCGGCGCCGCGCCGTTGCTGGGCCTCATGCCCGCGCCGGGCGACGTCGATGTCGTCGTCGCCTCGGAGCTGATGGAGGCCGGGCGCGCCGTGCAGCGCGGACTCGTGACGCCCGATCGCACGACGCTGATCGCATCGACGCATCGCGTCCTGTCGATCCCGGAGAAATCCGCGATGGGCGACGGTGCCCGCGACAGCGCGCAGATCGAGGAAGCGTGCGCGCGCGCGGCGCGCCGCTTCGTGCGCTTCGACATGGCCGAGGCGGTCGAACGCAGCGGCAGCGTGATCAGTGCCGTGCTTTTCGGCGCCCTGAGCGGCGAGGGCGTCCTGCCCTTCGAACGGCAGCAGTTCGAGGAGACGATCCGCCGCGGCGGCGTCGGCGTCGACAGCAGCCTGCGCGCCTTCGGCGAAGGCTTCGAACGCGCGAAGGCGCCGCCCGCCGCACCGCGGAGCGTCGCCCGTGCGGCGATCGCCGATGCGCCCCGGACGCACCCCGATCCGCGCGTCGCCCGGCTGCTCGCCCGACTGCGCGACGAGTTCGGCGACGGTTCGCGCGCCGTGGCGACCGAGGGCGTGCGTCGCCTGCTCGATTACCAGGATCCGGAGTACGCGGCGCTGTATCTCGATCGCCTGGCGCGCGTGGCGCGGCACGGCGATGCGTCGCTGCTCGAGGCGGTCGCGCAGCATCTCGCGTTGTGGATGAGCTACGAGGACACGATCCGCGTCGCCGACCTGAAGACGCGCTCGAAGCGCTTCGAGCGCGTGCGGGCGGAAGTGCGCCCCGGCGACGCGCTGCTGTCGATCGACGAGTTCATGCATCCGCGGCTCGAGGAGATCTGCGACACCGTTCCCGCCGCGCTCGGACGATGGCTGCTCGAGCCGGGCCCGGCGCGGCGCCTGGTCGAGCGCCTGACGGTGAAGGGGCGGGTGGTGCCGACCACCTCGCTCGGCGGCTTCCTGATGTTGCGCACGATCGCCTCGATGCGCAGATGGCGCCGTTCGACCTTGCGATACGCGCGCGAGAATGCGCAGATCGAGCGCTGGCTCGGCCGCATCGATCGCGTCGCGGCCTCCGATCGCGCGCTCGCCGTCGAGATCGCCCGCTGCCAGCGGCTGGTCAAGGGCTACGGCGACACGCACGAACGGGGCAGCCGCAACTTCGCCAGCCTGATGGACGCCGTCGACCGGCTGTCGGGCCGTCCCGACGCCGCCATCCGGCTGCGTGGCCTGCACGAGGCGGCGCTCGCCGACGAGGACGGCAACGCGCTGCGCGAACGCATGAACGCGCTGGACTGATTGCCCTTCGGTCCGGCACGACCCCTATTCGCCCGGCAGCTTTCGCGCGTTAAGCTCGCGCGATCGATGGCCAGCGGGTTCGGAGAACGCCGTGTCCACGAAGCTACATTCGCGACTTCGGTTGGCGAAGCCGCAGGTCCACGCGGAGCACCGGGGCGACGGGACCTGGCTGTTGCGCTCGCCGGTCCCGCTGCAGCCCTGCGGGCGCGCCGTCGGCGAGTGGCTCGCCGCCTGGGCGGAGCGCGCACCGGGGCGTACCTTCCTCGCCGAGCGCGAAGGCAGCGGCGGCGGCTGGCGCCGGCTGCGGTATCGCGACGCGCTGGAGCAGGTGCGCGCGATCGGCCAGGGGCTGCTCGATCGCAAGCTCGATCCGTCGCGACCGCTCGTCGTGCTCTCGGGAAACTCGATCGACCACGCGCTGCTCGCCCTCGGCGCGATGCACGTCGGCTTCGCGGTGGCGCCGGTGTCGCCGGCCTATTCGCTGGTGTCGCGCGACTTCGGCAGGCTGAAGCAGATCTTCGAGCTGCTGGATCCACAACTCGTCTGGACCGCCGACCCGCAGGCTTTCGGTCCTGCGCTCGAGGCGGTCGGCGCCAGGGCGACCCCGCTCGCCGGGCTCGTCGCCGATCGGGTCACCTGCGCCGTCGACGACGCATTCGGCGCGATCCGTCCGGACACGCTCGCCAAGGTGCTGTTCACCTCGGGCTCGACGGGGACGCCGAAGGGCGTGATCAACACCCACGGGATGATCGTCGCCAACCAGCAGCAGAGCGCGCAGGTCTGGCCCTTCGTCAACGAGCTGTCTCCGGTCGTCGTCGACTGGCTGCCGTGGAACCACACCTTCGGCGGCAACTACAACTTCTTCCTGATCCTGAGCAGCGGCGGCACGATGTACATCGACGACGGAAAGCCGGCTCCCGGCCTCGTCGACGCCACGGTGCGCAACCTGCGCGAGATCTCGCCGAACCTGTACTTCAACGTGCCGCGCGGCTTCGACCTGCTGATGCCGTACCTGGAGCGCGACGAAGCCCTGCGCAGGTCGTTCTTCCGCGAACTGCGCTTCGTCTTCTACGCGGGCGCGGCGCTCGCGCAGAACCTGTGGGAGCGTTTCGAGCGGCTGGCGCTGGCCGAGCGCGACGGCGACCTCGCGCTGGTGTCGGCGTGGGGTGCAACGGAGACCGCGCCGCTCGTCGCGGCGGTGCACTGGTCGATCGACCGGGCGGGCGTCGTCGGGCTGCCGGTGCCGGGGTGCGAGTTGAAGCTGGTTCCGAGCGGCGGCAAGCTCGAGGCGCGCGTGAAAGGACCGAACGTCACGCCCGGCTACCATCGCCAGCCGCAGCTCACGCGCGAGGCCTTCGACGACGAGGGCTTCTATCGCATCGGCGATGCGCTGCGTTTCGCCGATGCCGGCGATCCGGCGAAGGGACTCGTCTTCGATGGCCGCATCGCCGAAGACTTCAAGCTGAGCAGCGGCACGTGGGTGAACGTCGGCGCGCTGCGCGTGCGCCTGATCGCGGCGGCCGACCCGTTGGTCCAGGACGCCGTGATCACCGGCCACGATCGTGCGGAAGTCGGGGCCATGGTGTTCCTGAATCCGGTCGTCGCCCAGCAGGCGAGCGACGAGGAGATCCGCTCGCGCCTTCGCGCGGCGCTTCGCGTTCTCGCAGGCAGCGGCGGCAGCTCCACGCACCCGACGCGCCTGCTCGTTGCCCGCGAGCCGCTGTCGATCGACGCCAACGAGATCACCGACAAGGGGTACGTGAACCAGCGCGCCGTGATCGAGCGGCGCGCGGAACTGGTCGAATCGCTGCATGCGATGCCGCCCGGTCCGGAAGTCATCACCACATCCAACGAGGAGACGCAGCCATGATGCCCATGCGCAGGACCGTTCTCGCCACGACGCTCGCCGCGGCCGCTTCGCTTGCCGCCTTCGGCGCCTTCGCCCAGGGCGCGCCGATCCGCATCGGCGTGATGAACGACCAGTCGAGCGTGTACGCCGACTTCCAGGGGCCGGGATCGGTGCTCGCCGCGAAGATGGCCGTCGAGGACTACGGCGGCAAGGCGGCCGGTCGTACCGTCGAGGTGCTGTCTGCCGATCACCAGAACAAGCCCGACGTCGGCAGCGCGATCGCGCGCCGCTGGATCGACGAGGACGGCGTGCACATGATCGCCGACCTGCCGAACTCGGCGGTCGCCTTCGCGGTGAGCGACGTGGTGCGCGACAAGAACCGGGTGATGATCGGCTCGGGCGCCGGCTCGGCCGAGCTCACCGGCTCGAAGTGCTCGCCGAACACCGTGCACTGGACCTACGACACCTGGTCGTACGGGCACTCGCTGGCACGCGCCGTCATGGAGCGCGGCGGCAAGTCGTGGTTCTTCATCACTGCCGACTACGCGTTCGGGCACGACCTCGAGAAGCAGGCCTCCGACCAGGTGAAGACCGATGGCGGCAAGGTGCTGGGCGCAGTCCGGGCGCCGATCGGCACCCTGGACTACTCGTCGTTCCTGATCAGCGCGCAGTCGTCGGGCGCCGACGTCGTCGCCCTCGCGGTGGCCGGCGGCGACACGACGACGTCGATGAAGCAGGCCGCCGAGTTCGGGCTGCCGGCGAAGCACACGATCGCGCCGCTGATCTTCGGCATCAACAACGTTCCCCCGCTCGGCCTGCCCGCCGCGCAAGGGGCACTGCTGGTCAATCCGTTCTACTGGGACATGAACGACGCGACGCGCAAGTGGTCGCGCGAGTACCGGAAGCGCTCGCACAACGACGCGATGCCCAACGACATGCAGGCGGGCGTCTATGCCGCCGTGCTGCACTACCTGAAGGCGGTCGACAAGGTCGGCAACGCCGAGGACGGCAAGGCGATCGTCGCGGCGATGAAGGCGATGCCGACCGACGATCCGCTGTTCGGAAAGGGCAGCATCCGCGAGGACGGCCGCAAGCTCCATCCGATGTACCTGTTCCAGGTGAAGTCTCCGGCGGAATCGAAGGAGGAGTGGGACTACTTCAAGACGCTCGGCTCGGTTCCGGCCGACCAGGCGTTCCGCCCGATGAGCGAAGGCAAGTGCCCGCTGGTGGCGAACAGATGAGCGGACCTTGCGGGTGGCAGCCGGTTCTCCGCCGGGTCAGGCCTCGTGCAGCAGGCGGAAGTAGTGGCTCCTTCGCCGGTATTCGCCGTTTACCGGCGACCAGTAGCGTGCCGCCGCGTCGCTGCCGAGGTATTCGCGGCGTCGTTGCAGCCGCCCGCGGCCGACGACGCTCTTGAGCACGACGTAGCGCACCCTGCCGTCCGGGCCGAGCAGCATCGTGCAGCCGCCGTGGTATGAGAACGCGGGCCCGTCGGGGCCCGCGCGCACGTGCCGCAGCTGCGTGATCTCCGCGACCAGGTCGAAGGCGATCTGGCCGTCGGGCCCGACGCGACGCGCGGTACGGATCGATTCGATGCAGGGCGGGTCCACGCGATCCCCGTCGAGACGCGGATCGCCCGCCGCGACGAAGCCGAGCTCCTCGAGATGCTCGGCCTGCGCGACGAAGCGTCCGAGCGCCTCGGCCTGCCGGTGCCGTTCGCGCCGGTCGGCGACGTTCGACGGATCGCAGCGAAAACGGCGTTCGTCGAAACCGAGCGCCGACACCGGCGGCAGCTCGATGCGCGGTGGGTGCCACAGCAGCGCATCCTCGGAGAGGCTCGGCACGGAGTCGGGATGGATCCGGCGCCGCCGGAACGCGTCGACGAGCGCGCCGCGATAGTCCCAGGGGTCGTCGGGAACCAGGTCGTAGTCGGCGGTGATCAGCGCACGCAGGTAGTCGCCGAAGGTCAGTCCCGTCGGCGGGCAGTAGTCGATCGCGCGGATGCAGATGCCCAGGAACTGGCCGGCGAGCTTGCTCGCCTGGTCGGCGAGCAGCTCCTGCAGGTCGTGGGCGAGCTCGCCGGGCGAGAGCACGCCGCTGCCGTCGGTGGCCAGTCGCAGGTAGCGTTCGACCTTGCGCCTGTACACGGTCACGAAGGCCTCGAAGACGGCGCTCACGAGCACCGCGCCGAGGCGATGCGCTTCGAGCGCCGCGTCGTAGGGCGTCGGATGCTCGGGGTCTTCGTCGACGGCGCTGCGCATCGGTCCGTCGCGTTCCGTCGTATGGCCGAACTGCTGCGCGATTCCGTTGAGCATCGAACGCCGGCCGAGCTCGCCGCGGCAGCGCCGGATCGCCTGCACGACGACTTCGCGATAGCTGAAGTGCTGGAAGAGCGCGACGAGATCGGCGAAGGCTTCGTGGAAGGCGACGACGTCGGCGCCGCTCGGCTCGGCGAGCTTCGGACGCAGTCCGTCGAGCAGCGCGTGCGTGACCTCGTGCGCGACGATGTCGTGCGACAGGCAGGTGAAGACGTAGCCGCGCGGCAGCGTGCGACCGGTCGTCGTGTCGGGCGCGGCATAGTAGCCGAAGCAGAGCCGGCCGCCGACCCCCAGGTTCTCGTACCAGGCGTTGCGCTGCCGGCCGCCGTGCGGCTGCAGCAGCAGTCTCGCCGGCTGCTTCGACGACGTGTCTCCGAAGCCCCATTGTGGATTGCGCCCGAGCGCCTTGCGAAACGCCGCGTAGACGTTGCAGCAGACCGCGTAGACCATCTGCTGGTGAAAGCGCGGGTCCGAAGGCGAGGGCGCGAAGCCGTCGGCGATCAGCACGTGCGGGTCGTCGAGATCGGCCGAGCGGTACGCGACGCCGAGCTCGACGTCCCGGTTGTCGACCTCGAAGAGGCGGCCGATCGGCCCGGGCTGCAGCGGCTCCCACGGTACGTCGATCTTGGCGATCGCGCCTTCGAGCCGCGATGCAGACGGATCGATCGCATAGATGCGCAGCGGCCGATACAGCGGTTGATGCCGCGTGCGCTCGTAGGGTGCGACCGGCGTGCGGTCGATCGCCGGCGAGATCGCGAAGCCCGGTGCCGCGACCTGCGGCGACGGCAGGGGCTGCGACGGCGGCGCGCGCGCGTCCGTTCGCGTCGTCGCCTGCTCGCGGCTCTGCGCCGCTGCCGCCACGGCTTCGGTGGTCGTCGCGGCAGTGGTGGCGGGGTCGGCGGCCATGCAGCGCAGCCGCTAGCGGGCGGACATCTGCGCAGCGAGCTTCTGCAGCGCGATCAGCGTCGTATGCAGCAGTTCCGCATCGACG
Source organism: Burkholderiales bacterium (assembly GCA_044507525.1). Taxonomy (GTDB): domain Bacteria; phylum Pseudomonadota; class Gammaproteobacteria; order Burkholderiales; family Burkholderiaceae_E; genus Zeimonas. The sequence goes on along the minus strand of JBIQJM010000018.1, from coordinate 18,256 downwards.
GAAGAGCCGTTGGGTTTGGCCCCCGCAGCCGGCGCCGCGGAACGCGCAGGGAGCGCTTCGATCGCGCCGAGCATGTCGAGCGCCGCGGGCGCGGTGCGCAGCGGCTGCAGCAGGCCCAGTGCGAGCGCCTCGTCGCTGCAATCGAGCATCGGATGCTGGCGTGCGTCGGTGCCGAAGGCGTCGCCGACCCGTTGCAGGAACGACTCGTTCGTCATCCCGTCCGTGCCGCCGGCGAGCACCTGCATCGCGCGCACGGTGAATTCGCCGTGTCCGTCGCTCTCCCAGGCGACCTCGCTGTCGAGGCAGGCGGCGAACTTCACGTCGCGCATGCGGCTGCGTCCGCCGGTTCCGCCGGGAGCCGCCGCCGAGCGCATCCCGAAGCGCTGGCGGAAGCGCCGGTGCGCGTCGACGAGCGCCATGGTCGGCGGAACGAAGCGCCTGCGAGCGCCGGCGGTCGCGCGGCTGCGGGTGTCCGGCGCGCCGACGGCGAAGCGCGTGTTGGTGCCCGAGTGGCAGCAGTCCATGAAGAACGTCAGGTTCACGCCCTCGGGGAGCTTGTGCAGCACGCGCGCGACGTCGTCGTCGATGTACAGCGCACCCGAGGCGAAATCGACCGGACAGATCGCCTCGTCCTCGCCGTCGTCCTCGTCGGTGTCCAGGTCGGGCAGGTGCGTGCCGTGCCCGGAGTACTGGAAGACGAGGACGTCGCCGGAACGGCTGTCGGTCACCAGGCGTTCGAGCGCATCGTCGATCGCCTCGCGCGTCGCTTCACGGTCCGTGAGCATCCGCGTCTCGAAACCGAGGCCCGTCAACGCCTCCGACCACATCCGCGCATCGGCCACGCAGCCGGCGAGCCGGTGCTCGGGGTCGGGATAGCGGTCGATGCCGACGCAGACGGCCGTGCGCCGCGCCGTGCGGGCGGCACCGGCCGGAGGAATGCCGAGCGAGGTCGGCGTGGGGAACTCCGCGTCCGGCGCGATGGTGACAACGGGCGGCGGCGCGTCGGGGGACGCGGCCGTCGTCGCCGCGATGTCCGCTGCCGTGTCGGTCGGCGCCTGCGACGAGGCGCCCGTCGGCACGATCGCGGCTTGCGGCGACGCGGCTTCGGCGGGCGTCGACCAGGTCGAAGTCGCCGCCGACGGCCACTCGTAGGACGCGTCGGCAGGCCAGTCGATCTCGTCGACCCACGAGCGTGGTGCGCGCACGAGATCCGGTGCGGTGGCGTAGTCGACGATCGCATCCGCGTCGGCGCGACCGAGCACGCGGCGCGCGACGCTGTTCATCGTCGGCACGTCGTCGTCGAAGGCGGCGTGCGCACGCGCCAGGCTCGCCGAAGCGCCGGTGTCGACCGCGGTCACCGACCAGACGATACTGCCCTGCGTTGACGGCGCATCGCCCAGGCCGAACAGGCGTTTCATCGCGGGGTCGGCGCGCAGGCTCTCTTCCAGCCCCAGCAGCGGCGCGCCGCGCTCGGTCTCGAGGGCGTTCGACACCAGGTACAGCAGCGACTTGTGATAGACGTTCGCGCAGTTGTCGGCGCGTTCGTAATCGCGCTGCATCGTGAACAGCGTGACGCGTCGCACGGCGCCGCCGTCGCCGATGCGCGCGCCGAGCCGTTCGCGGAAAGTGTCGATGCGCACGGCGGGTGCAAGGAAGATCGCCGATTCGAAGGCGGGCACGCCGAGCTCGTGCGCGCAGGCGAGGAAATGCGAATGGAAGATCGAGCCGGCGCTGTGCCCCACCGCGTGCAGCTCGACGTCGCGAGGCCGCGCATCGCAGAAGGCCTTGAGCCGGGCGGCGACGTAGCGCGCGCCGCCGCCGATCGGATCACCGGCACCCGGTTCGGCGACCGCATGCTCGGCGCTCGCCTTCATCCCCGCCCAGATGCGTGCGCCCTGCAGCGCGCGCGCGCCGATCTCGATCAGCGGGTCGAGCGTGTGGTCCCACAGGTCGCGCGGGATCGCGCGCGCCGTGCGCTGCTGCGCACGGACGAGCAGTTGCCCGATCGTCTCGAAGAGCCCGGTCTCCCAGACGAAATGGATCGGGTAGACGTCGTTGCGCTTCCACCAGTCGATGTGCTTGGCGGCGATCTGCAGCCCGCTCGATTCCGAGACGAGCCCGCCGTGCGCGTAGAACACCACGCGCAGCCGGCGCCCCTGCGCCTGCGCCGCCTCGAGGGCGCGCGGCAATGCCTGCTCGAAGATCGCGTCGACGTCGGCCGGCGTCGAGGAGATCTCGCCGCGATCCGACAGGCGCCCCATCCGCAGGTTGACCAGGTGCGGACGCATCGACGCGAGCAGTGCGGCATCGACCCGTGCGCCGCGCGATCGTTCCGCGGCGGTCCCGGCGGCACCGGCGGCACCGGCGGCACCGGCGGGCAGCGGTGCCACGTCGGGCAGGCGCTGCACGCGGGCCGCTTCGCCTTCCGCGTGCGGCAACTCGGCGTCGCCCGGTTCCGGCGGCGCGACGGGTGTCCGGCGCAATGCCTCGATCGCGTCGCGCACGACGAGGTCGGATTCGTCGGGGAAAGGCACCGCGCCCGGTTCGGCTGCGCGCTGCACCGCGCGCCCGAGCCGCGTTGCGCGACGCTCGACCTCGGCGCGAACCTGTGCCAGGTCGAGCGAGCTGCCCGGGCACGATTTGGGCGCCATCGCGTTGTGGAAGACGAGCGAATCCGCCGGCAGCGAGAACTTCGCCTGGACCTGCGCGACGAGTTCGAGCGCCGCCTCGCGTTGCGGCCCGTCGAAGGGATCGCAGCCGCGGTCGAAGTTGCCGATCATCTCGAACATGAACGGCCCGAACTGCGCGTTGCCGTTGTGTCCCGCAGCGCTCACCGGCGGCAGGTTCCAGTTGCGTCCCAGCCAGATCCAGCCTTCGGGATCGATCGTCGCGTGCTGCGCGATGTCGCGCCAGCCCTGTTCCTGCGTGTGGAAGCGCCACATCCCGACGATCGTGTCGTGACCGCGGAAGTCGCGCCGCGACGGGCGCCACGTGTGGTGCATGTGCACCGCGTTGATGCGGCGCGTGAACGGGAAGCGGGCGAGCAGCTGCGAGAACTGCTCGAGCGAGATGCGCTTGAACACGGGCGTCGACATGGTCGCCTCCTGCTTCAGGTGGCCGCCTGCACCGCCGGGACCGCGGCAGCGACCGGAGCTGGCGTGAGCTTCGCGCGGTAGAGGTGGGGAACGAACCAGCCGATCGTCGCGCCGATGAGCAACGACGTTGCGGCCATCGTCGGAACGCGCGCGAGCATCGTTGCAGGCGCGGCGCCGATCGCGATCAGCAGCTCGACGATCATCCACTGCAGCAGCGCGAACGCGATCGCGAGCCCGGTCGCCTCGGCGGCGCGCAGCCATCTCGGCGCCTTCGCAGGCTCGGCGACGTAGTCGTCGGCCGTCCACGCGATCGCGACCGTCGCGAAGAACACCATCAGCAGCCACGGCCAGCGTTCGATCGTCACCGCGAACACGTCGCGGAACCTGCCGGGCGACCCGAGCGCCTCGACCAGGTTGCCCGGGTACTCGAAGACGTAGCGGAACAGCAGCGAGACCATGAACGCCGCACCGGCAGCGAGCGCTCCCGACGCAGCGTAGCCGGCGACCGGGCGATAGCCGACCCGACGGATGTCCGCGAAGGGCCAGACCGCCTTCGGGTAGATCGCGAGCATGATCGAGATCGCGTAGATCATCGGGACCATGATCAGCACGCGCAGGTTCGGCGCGAGCGGCTGCGGCGAGAAGAATCGCCGCGTGACCAGCGTGATCAGCAGCATCCCGAAGAAGATCAGGCCGGCGACGAGGAAGACCTCGTGCACGTTGAGCACCTGGCGCGAGTGGCCGATGCCGGGAAAGCCCAGGCGTGTGAGTGCCGCGTGGCGCTGGCGCGGGCTCAATTCGACCTGCAGCACGCCGCCGGCGATGAAATCGCACAGCCTCTGCTCGAGCTCGTCGACGTCCTTCGGCAACCGCTTGCGCAGCGGCTGCCCCGCGAGCGATCGCGGGTCGGTGTCGATTGCGTGCAGCGTCTTCTCGTCGAGCCCGGCCATCGCGTCGATTCGTTCGCGCAGCGAGGCGAAGCGCTGTTTCTGCTCCTCGACGTAGCGCGAGTATCCGCTCGTCTGCGGCCACGACCGGATCGATGCGTAGAGCACGGCCGTGCGCGCCCATCGATAGGTGAGCGAAGACTCGGGCGCGAGCAGCCACCGTTCGTCGACCTGCAGTTCGGCGAGCGTCGGGCGCAGCGGCTCGAGCGAATCGGGGTAGAGCACCAGCTTCGTGGCGGCGATGCGCCCCGACAGCTCGCGTGCCTCGAAGGGGATGTTCCCGATGCGCTGGAACCAGTGCTTGACCGCTTCGTCGAGCTTGTTCAGGTACGGGAAATGCGGCAGCAGCGACGTGAGCACGAGTGCGGCGAACAGCGGCCCCGGCATCTGCTCGACCTCGTCGGAGACGCTGTCGACGCGCAGGAAGGTCCAGACGGCGTCGAGGTCGATGTCGGTGAACGCGCCGCCGAGGACGAGGAACAGCGCGAGCATCGAGAACACGTAGCCGACGCGCGCCATCCAGTAGCGCACGAAGGTGGTCGTCGGGCGGGTGGGCGTCGGCTGGTCGAAGCGGTCGAGCGCGTAGAGCCAGACCACCACGCCGCCGAGAATCCATTGCAGCAGCAGCGTCCGGCTCATGGCGGCTCCCTTTCCGGGCAAAGCCGTGCCACGGCACTTGGGCCGACCGGCAGGACGACTGCGCTACGACGGTGCTGCATGCTGCTCGCCCGGAATCGCATGGGCGTCGTCCGGGCGGGGTGGCCGGGACGACGCCCCATGATAGGTGCGCGCCTCGCGGAAAGCATGATGTGGTGCAGCAATCCGGAGCGGCGCGCCGGGATGGCGCCTGCTCATCGTGCCGTCGCCGCGGAGCCCGCGAAGCGCCCGCCTGCGTCGAGCGTGCGCAGGAAGGCGACGAGCGCGCGCTTGTCTTCTTCCTCCAGCCCGAGCGGCTGCAGCAGCGGGCTGCGGCCGGCGACCTCGCCGCCGCCGCGATCGTAGAAGTCGACGACCGCCTCCAGCGACGCGATCGATCCGTCGTGCATGTACGGCGCCGTGCGGGCGACCTCGCGCAGCATCGGCGTGCGGAACGCCTCGAGGTCGGCGGGGTCGCCGGTGACGAGGAAGCGCCCCGGGTCGGAAGGGTCGTCGCCGCGCAGCGCAACGAGATCGGCCGGCTGCAGGCTCGCCTGCACGCCGGGGGCGAGCGGGACGACGTACTGCCTCGCCGGCGCCGTCGGTGCGCCGGCGCCGGTGACGTGATAGCCGCCGTCGGTGAACAGCGCGAAGTGCTCGTCGATCCGATGGCATGCGCTGCAACGGCCCTTGCCGGTGAAGACGTCGAAGCCGCGCTGCTCCTGGGGCGACAGCGCCTCGGCGTCGCCGGCGAAGCGCCACCGGTCGAAGCGCGAATCGGCCGAGACCAGCGAGGCCTGGAACGCGGCGAGCGCCGCGCCCACGGTGTCGCGTGAAGCGGTGGCGCCGTCGAAGGCGCGTTCGAAACGGGCTTCGTACTCGGGCAGCGAGACGATGCGCGCGAGCACTTCCTCGACCGACGCGTTGCCCATCTCGTCCGCGTGCAGCAGCGGCTGCCACGCCTGCCGGACGAGCGAGGTCTCCCGGCCGTCGCGGAACAGCGCCGGACGCCACGCGACGTTCAGCAGCGACGGCGCGTTGCGCGGCAGGCTCCGGCCGGACAGCCCGACCGCGCGACGCGACGCGTTCGACGCGAAACCCTGCTCGGGGACGTGGCACATCGCGCAGGACATCGTTCCGTTCGACGAAAGGCGCCGGTCGAAGAACAGCGTGCGCCCGAGCGCGATGCGTTCGGGATCGAGCACGACGCCCTCCGGCGGGCGCAGCGGCGGCAGGCCGGGCGGCGCCATGTCCGGTGAAGGCTGCGTCGTCGCAAGCGAGGCGCGCGCGGCCGGCACGCCGCCTTTCCCGTTCTTCTCGCCGGCGAGGGTGCGGATGTCGTCGAGGACGACCTCCGCTCGCAGGAATCCGGTGCCGTAGATCTCGCGCACGCGGCCCCGAGGGTCGATCAGGAACACCTTGAGCAGGTGGGTGATCGCGCGCGTCGGCGCGCCCGAGGCGTCGCGCTCGACCTCGACGTCCTGCCCGTAGTCGTCGAGGATCGGCTTCAGGAAGCGCATCGCGTGCGTGGTGAGGAAGTGCCAGCGCGGCGCCTTCGCGCCCTCGAAGGCGTCGCCGTAGCGTTGCATCGCATCGGGCGTGTCGTTGCCCGGATCGAAGGACAGCGACACGAAGCGCACCTTGCCGCGCAGCTGCGGGTCGGCGCGCACGCGTTCGCGCACGTCGACGAACACCGAGTGGGCGAGCGGGCAGCCGAGCGGGTCGGTGCAATAGGTGTAGACGAAGGACAGCAGCGTGATCGCGCCGTGCGTGTACCTCGACAGCCGCCGCGGGAAGCCGCTGCGCTCGAGCACCCAGCCGTCGCCGGCCGGCTGGATCACCGGCAGCGCGTAGGTGCCCGGGCCGCTCGGGATGCGCGGCTTCGCCGCTGCGTCGCGCGCGGCTTCAGGCGGCGCCGGCGCATCGAGCGGCGGTGCATCGGGCGACGGCGCGGGCTGCGGGGCGGCGCGAACGGGCAGCGCGCCCGGCAGCAATGCGCCCGCGGCGAGCGCCGCGACGAGCAGCCTGCCGATCGTGCGCACGAGCGTGTCCGCGCGCCGGGCGCCGACGCGAAGACGTCAACGCGTCGCCGCGGCCATCCGCGTCTGCATTGCCGGGCCGCTTGCCGTCGCCGAGCGGGCAGAGAACTTCATGTGGTGGGCGCGGCCGAGGCCTTCGGCCCGGAAATCGAGCTCGAACACCGGCTTCAACTCGTTCCCGTCCCACGAGAACGCGCGCAGGAACTGCTCGTCGTCGGCGCCTTGCTTGTCCCAGTTCGCCAGCAGCGACGAGGTGACGTAGACGCGCCTGCCGTCCCAGCTCTGCGACACCATGTTCACCTGCTTGCCGGTGACTTTCTCGTAGGTCTGCTTCGGTCTCTCCGGGTCGCTGAGGTCGAAGTAGCGCGTCGTGCCGTCCATGAAGGTGTTGACCCACAGGCCCTTGCCGTCGGCGCGGATCGAGATGTCGACGGGCAGCGGGATCTTCGACGGATCGCCGATCGTCGCGACTTCGCGCGCCTGCCATTCGCCGGACGGGTCCTGCTTCACCAGCCACAGCTTCGACGTCAGGGCGCTGGCGGTCACCGCCCAGCGATCGTCTTCGTTCAGCGACCAGCGGATCTCCAGCGGCGCACCCGGCACGTCGAAGATCTTCAGCGGACGCATCGCCTTCAGGTCCCACAGCGCCATCGTGCGGCCGAAGTTCTTCATCGCCTCGGCGTCCTTCACGAGCGTGCCGAGGTCCATCATGTAATTCGTCCAGCCCGCGAAGCTCGACGTGAGCATCAGGTTCTTCTGCGGGTCGATCGCGATGTCGTAGCCGTAGCCGTCGCCGTTACCCACCTCCGTGTCGCCGCGCGGCATCTCGTGCTTCGAGACGAGCTCGCCCCGGTTGCTGTACACGGCCATGCCGGTCGCCCCGCCGTGGTCCTTCGTGTTCGACAGCGCCTGGATCAGCATCCGGCCGGGCAGCGCGTAGAAGGTGTGCGGGCCGACGAAGCCGGTCTTCTCGGCGAAGTCGTCGATGGTGCGCACGAGCTTCGGCTCGGCGGGGTTGCTGCCGACGTCGAAGACGAAGATCCGGCTGTCGTCGAGCCGGCCCGCCCAGAGGAAGCGCCGGTCGTCGGTGAAGCCCATGTGGTGCGCTTCTCCGCGCCCGCCGACCGACAGCTTGTGGACGACCTTGCCGAAGCTCGCGCTGCCCGGGCGCACGTCGATCGTCACCAGCTTGTCGGAGCCGTCGCCCATGCCTTCGATGCCGAGGGTCCACACGTGCAGGTAGTCTTCCTGGCCCTTGATGAGCCTTGCCGTGTACGGCGAGTTGCAGGTCTCGTCCGCGCGTGCATCCGGAACGGAGAGCGGGAAGGTGAGGGCGGGGACTGCGATTGCAGACAGGGCAATCGAGAAGGCGCGCTTCGAAGAGAGCTTCATGATGCCTCCTCCGAGGAGTTGCAGCGGCGCTCGCCGGACAGGATCGGCCGTGGCCGCCGGTTGCGCAATAGCCCGTGCGGGTAGCGCAGACGCACGCCGCCGGGCATGCGGCTTGTAGCGCGTTCGCGTGCAGCACGTACAGGAGGCCTGCAATGCCCGGACGCGAACGACTCCCCGACACGCTGAAGCGCTCGCCGGCGAAGGCGCGGCGCACCTGGGCGAAAGCGCACGACAGCGCGGTTCGCGAGTACGGCGAAGGCGAGCGGGCGCACCGCGTCGCCTTCTCGGCCCTGAAGCACTCCTTCGAGAAGCGGGGCGATCACTGGGTGGCGAAGGACGCGAAAGGTCCGTCGGACCCGCAGGCGGCCAAGAGCGGCAAGGACGCGCGCGCCGGCAGGGGCGAGACCTTCGGCGGCGTCGACTGCGAGGGCAGGACACGCGCCGAGCTGTACGAACAGGCGCAGCGACTCGAGATCGCCGGCCGTTCGAGGATGAGCAAGGCGGAGCTGGCGAGGGCGATCGCGCGCAAGCAGTAGGCGCGGCCCTGGGCGGCGTCTCGACGCGCGGTCGGGCGGCCGTAGCGGCGCTAGCGCTGCAGGCGTCGGTAGGCGTTGAAGTGGCGTACCGCCCGTTGCGTCTGGCCGAGCTGGTCGTACAGTCGCGCCGCGTTGAAGTGGGCGTCGGCCGATCCGGGCTCGAGCGCGAGGCAGCGTTCGTAGCTCTCGAGCGCCGCCTCGCGCTCGCCGAGATCCTCCAGCGCGACGGCGAGATTGAAATGCAGCGAACCCATGTCGGGGAAGCGCTCCAGCGCCTGCGAATACACGTCGATCGCTTCGCGGCTGCGGCCAACGTCGCCCAGCAGCGCGCCGAGATTCAGGCAGGCATCGGCGTGCGCGGGGTCGAGCACGAGGGTGCGCCGGTAGGCCGCCTCGGCTTCGTCGGTGCGGCCTTCGCCTTCCAGCGCCTGCGCGCGCCGGAACAGCAGCTCGGCGTTGTCCTGCGGCCGCCTCGTGCGTCCGCGGTGCGCCAGCACCGCCACGGAGCCCTTGTCGGGGACGACGTCGAAATCGATCAGCAGCTGCCCCGAGTCGGGCTCCCACTGCAGGTCGCCCTCGCGAACGACGACGGTGTTGCCGACCGCGGTGACGCGAAGGCCGCTCAGCGGCAGCTCCGCGGGAAGCGAACGGCGCAGCTGCCGCAGCGAACGCAGGATCGCACGCGGCGCCACCTTCGCGGCGCGCAGCGCGTGCGCGGTGCGCAGCAGCACGACGTCCTGGAACGAGAAGCGCCACTCGTTGCGTTCGCCGCGCGCCGGCGAGACGAAGCCGGCCCGAACGAGGCCGCGCACGATGCCCGGGGAGATGCCGAGCATCGCCTCGATGCTCTTCAGCGTGTAGGGCGTCTCGGCCGACCTCTTCGTCACTTCTTCGAGCGGGCGCGTGCGCGCGGGGCCGGTTCCTCGCTGGCCTGCGCGCGCCGGGGTGCCTTGCGCGCACGCGCGGCCGGGGCGGGCGCCTGCGCCTCGCCCTGCGCAGCCTGCGCGGTCTTCGCCTTCGCCGGCGACTTGCCGCCGAGGCTGGCCCGGAGCGCTTCCATCAGGTCGATCACCTGGGCACCGGCCGCCGGCGCCGTCTCCTCGTGCACGACGACCTGCTTGCCTGCGATCTTCTCGTCGATCGCGGCGAGGATGCGCTTCTTCTCCTCGTCCTCGAAGGCCTCGGGATCGTAGCGGTCGGTGGAGATCTGCTCGATCAGCTGCAGCGCGAGCTTGAGCTCGGCGTCGGTGACCGGAGCCTTCTCGATGTCGAGGTCCTTCAGCGATCGCACCTCGTCGGCGTAGAGCAGCTGCTGCAGCACCAGCCCGTCCTCCGACGGGCGCACCTGCACCACGTACTGCTTGCCTCGCCATGCCCACTTCGCCAGTGCGCAACGGCCGCTCTCGCGCATCGCCTTGACGAGCAGGCTGTACGGCTTGGCGCCGCGCTTGTCGGGCGCGAGGTAGTACGCCTTGTCGTAGTAGACGGGGTCGACGGCCTTCTCCGGGATGAAGGCGACGATGTCGATCGTCTGGCTCGGACTCTCCTGCAGCGCCTTCAGTTCGTCGGGCGAGAAGGTGACGAAGCGGTCCTTCTCGAACTCGTAGCCCTTGACGAGCGCGGAGCGGTCGACGACCTGCTCGTCGCGCGCCGAGACGTACTGCTGCTTCACGCGCTCGCCTTCCGGGGTGAGCAGGTTGAAGCGGATCGCCGCCGAGCTCTCGGTGGCCGAGTAGAGCTTCACCGGTATCGAGACGAGGCCGAAGGACAGCGACAGCGAAGCGATCGAGCGCGCAGCCATGGGATTCTCCTGCCACGGGCGTCGGGCACCGTGACGAGTATACGTTCGGAGCCGCCGGGCAAACGGAGTTCCCGCGTCGGGCGCGGCAGGCCGGCCGGCTCGCCGCGGCGGTTCGATTTCCGGAAGAGCGCAGGCCGCTTCGCTTCACCGCCGGGATTCGACGAACCGCCTGCGCGGGACTCCAATGGAGGGTCCTTCGGAAGGATCACGCGCGAGCGAAGCGAATGCGGCGAGCGAGCGGCGAACCCGGGACTCGTAGCGGCCCTCGCAGATGAACACGAGCCCGAAGGGCTGCGCCTGTCGCGGTGCCAGTTCGAGGTGCTCGGGCGCCGAAACGCGGTGTCGCACGCTTTGCAGCACCAGCGCACGATCCGGACGTCCGAGCGGAACGATGCCCTTGAACCGGAGGATGTCGTTTCCGTGACGGTGCATGACTGCGGTGAGCCATACCGAGAACTTCGGCCAGGTCGTGGCCGGGTCGATCTCGACCCGGAAGGTCTCGAGTGCCGGCGAATGGCGGACCGGGGCAGGGAACGCGGTCGATGCGAGCGCGCGCTGCTGCGCTTGCATCGCGCCCGCCAGTTCGAATTCGTTCGACGGCGAAATCGAGGCCAGCGGGTTCATCCGTTTCAGATGCGCTGCCGTACGCGCCGTTGCCGAGGCCGGGCAGAGGTCCACCTTCGTCAGCACGATCCGGTTGGCGCAGGCGATCTGGTTGCGCGCTTCGGGAAAGCGTTCGAGGACGGCGGCGTCCGATCCGGCCTCGACGGTGGTGATGCAGTTGACCACGTCGATGTACTCGGCGAGGTTGATGTCGTCGAGGATCGTGCCGATGATCCGGCTCGGGTCCGCCATTCCCGACGTCTCGAGGACGATGTCGGTGGCGGCCTTCGCTCCGGGGGCCTCGCCCTGCGCGAGGATCTCCACCAGCGCCTTGCGCAGTGCGTCGTCGACGCTGCAGCAGGCGCAGCCGCCCGCGATCGCCTGCGAATGCGGCGAGTACGCGTTGACGAGCACGTGGTCGATGGCGACCGCGCCGAACTCGTTGATGAGCACTGCCACGCGGCTCGGGTCGGCCCAGTCGTTCAGCATCCGCCGCAGCAGCGTCGACTTCCCGCTGCCGAGGAAGCCCGTCAGGATGTGCAGCCGGACCCGCGGGCGAAGCCTCACCCGTTCGCCTCGATGAACGCGTCCGAGAGAAGGTCCGGCGCTTCGCGGCCGAGCCGTCGCAGCGCCGGCCATACGTCGGCGAGGTCCTCCGCCTTCACGAACGCACCCGACGGCAGCACGAGCTGGTAGGCCTCGCCGTCCCAGTCCTGCGCGCGTACCCCGTCGTCGCGAAGGACGGCGTTGAGCACCCGCAGCGCTTCGCGTCGTTCGTCGCGATGCCGGTGGATGTCGAAGGCTTCGAGGGCCGTGCTCTCGCCGCTCGCCCGCGCGGTCCAGTGTCTTCCGCGCCCGAACACCGCGCAGACCTCACACACGCGTGTGCTCCTGCGCGCCGAAGCGCACGGAGATCCCGCGCGTGAGACTGCGCGCCAGGTAGTCGGAGACGCGCAGCCGCGCCAGGTTCGAGTGCGAATCGGAGAGGCCGGCTGCCGCCTCGGCGTCGCGCCGTTCGATCACGTCGACGAGTTCCCGGTGCTCGCGAAGGATGTCGTTCATGTGCAGGCTGTAGGCCTCGCTGCTGCCGTAGCACTCGAGGGCCATCGCCAGGCGGGAGATCCGCAGGCCGTCGGTCAGCGTGGCGTCGTACATGCGGGCGATGTATCGGTTGCCGCAGGCGACCCCGATGGCGTGGTGGAAATCCCAGTTCGCCTCGATCATCCCGGAAACGTCGCCGTCGAGATGTCGCTGCTCGAAGGCCTCGCACAGCCGGCGCAGTTCGGCGATCGACCCGGCCGGACGTCGCTGCGCGGCGAGCACGGTGGCCGTGCGCTGCAGCAGTTCGAAGGCCTCCAGATGTTCCTGCAGTTGCGGCAGTTCCATGCCCGAGACGCGCGCGCCGCGGTTCGGCAGCACTTCCACCAGGCCTTCGGCCGCGAGACGGATCACCGCTTCGCGCAGCGGCGTGCGGGATCCGCCCAGTGCCTGCGCGAGCTTCGCTTCGTCGAGCGGCGTTCCCGGCTTGAGCTCGAGCGACAGGATCTGCTCGCGCAGTTGCTCGTAGATATGGCTGCCGCTTGCGCCCCTGGGGCTGCGGTGCATCGGCTTGGGCGCAGCGGCCGGTTGCCGCTTCGTCGTCTTCTTCGCCGCCCGGCCTTTTGCGGACTGCCCGCCCGCGCGTTCATCCGTCGACATCGATTGCAGTTCCGAGGTTGCCCGAAGTGGTTTACACGCTCGATCGAGACTCAGTATACTCACTGTATACAACTTGTATCCACGATCCCGGCGGGCTCGCGGCAATCCGCGAGCCGCAAGAGATTACGGGAACATCGACGAGGAGAGCCACCATGTCTTGGAAGTCCGGGATCGTCGGCGCGATCGGCGCCGCTGCACTGTCGTCGGCGGTGCTGGCACCCGCCGCCGCGCAGGAGGTGCTGAAGATCGGCGCATCGGTCAGCCTGAGCGGACCTTTCGCCCGCGAAGGGCAGCTGCTGCGCGACGGGTACGACCTCTGGCGCGACACCGCCAACGCGAAGGGCGGCGTGAAGGTCGGCGACAAGACGTACAAGGTCGAGATCGTCTACTACGACGACGAGAGCAAGGCGCCCACGAGCGCGAGGCTGACCGAGAAGCTGATCTCCGAGGACAAGGTCGCGTTCCTGTTCGGCCCCTATTCGTCGGGCATCGCGACGGCGACCGCGGCGATCAGCGAACGCTATCGCGTGCTCACGCTCACGCCGATGGCGACCGCCAACAGCCTGTACGCGCGGGGCTACAAGTACATCTTCACGCCGTCGCCGCTGGCCGACGCCGGCCTGCACCCGCTGCTGAACCTCGCCACCGGTTTCACGCCGAAGCCGACGAAGGTGGCGATCGTCGGCCCCGACGACCTGTTCCCGAACGTGACGAGCGCCGGCGCGGTCAAGAAGGCGCAGGAACTCGGCCTCGACGTGGTCTATGCCGACAAGTACCCGAAGGCGGCAACCGACCTTTCGGCCGTCGCGACGCAGATCAAGGCGGCCGCGCCGGACGTCGTCCTCGCCACCGGTTACGCGCAGGACACGATCCTGCTCTTCAAGAGCATGCAGGAACTGCGCGTGCAGCCCAAGATGGTCGGCGTCGCCATGTCGATCGGCGTCGAGGACTTCCGGACCGCCCTGGGCGCCTCCGCCGAAGGACTGATGGGCGTCGACTACTGGGTGCCGACGCTGTCCTACGAGGACCCGTTGTTCGGCGATTCGAACGGTTTCGCGAAGGCCTTCGAGGCGAAGTACAAGAAGCCGCCCACCTACCATGCGGCGAGCGGCGCGGCCGCGGGCGTCGTGCTGCAGCTGGCGCTGGAGAAGGCCGGCAAGCTCGATTCGGAAGCGGTTCGTTCGGCGATGCTCGCGCTGCGCGGGCAGACCTTCTACGGTCCCGTCGAGTTCAACGAGCAGGGCGTGAACGTGAAGGCGACGCTCAACGCCTCGCAGATCGTCGGCGGCGCGCCGAAGGTCATCTATCCCGAGCCGGTGCGCGAAGTCGCGCCTGTCTTCCCGCGGCCCCAGCACTGACGGCACGGCCTTCGGCGGGGCCGGGTCGGCCTTCGCCCCTTCCGGCCGACGGCGCGCTGCGGCGCGCCGTCCGCTTTCCCCGCGGCAACCTACGAGGTCGCTTCCCGTGTTGATGCAGACAATCGTCAACGGCCTGCTGCTCGGCGGCGTCTACGGCCTGGCGACGATCGGGTTCTCGATGGTGTGGGGCGTCATGGGCATCATCAACCTCGCCCACGGCGCCTACATCATGATCGGCGCGTACATCGCCTGGATCGGCTTCGAGCGCTTCGGTATCGATCCGTTCCTGTCGATCCCGATCTCGATGCTCGTCCTGTTCGTGATCGGCTTCCTGATCCAGCGCTTCCTGCTGAACCCGATTCTCAGGACGGGCCTGCTGCTGTCGCTCGCGTTGACCTTCGGGCTCGACCTCATCCTCACCGATCTCTTCGTCCTCGGCTTCACCTCGGACCTGCGCGCGGTGCGGCCGTCGTACGCGGCCGAATCGCTGCAGATCGGAGGCGTGCTGATCCCGCAGGTGCGGCTCGCCGCCTGCGTGCTCGCCGTCGTGCTCGCCTGGGGTTTCCATCTCGTCCTGTCGAAGACGCGGCACGGGCAGGCGATCCTCGCGACCGCGCTCGACCGCGAGACGGCGCGGATCATGGGCATCAATCCGACGCTCACCTATGCGCTGACGGCCGGCGCGGGCGCCGCGCTCGCCGGCGCGGCGGGCAGCCTCGCGAGCATGCTGTTCCCGGTCTCGCCGCACCTCGGCGCTTCGTTCATCGGAGCGGTCTTCGTCGTCACGGTCCTCGGCGGCATCGGCGCGCTGGGCGGAGCGGTGCTCGGCGGGTTCCTCTTCGGCCTGATCCAGTCCTTCGCCTCGGCGACCTTCGGCGTGGGCACGCAGCAGATCGTCGCCTTCGTCATCTTCCTCGTCATCCTCGTCCTGCGCCCGCAGGGGCTGTTCGGACGCAAGTTCTTCGGGGAGAACGCGTGATCCATTTCTTCGAGAGGCCGGTCGTACGCGCGCTGCTCGCGGCCGTCGCGGTCATCGCGCTGCTGCTGCTGCCCTTCGGCATCGAGAACTACTGGCTGCGGGTGTGGACGAGCGTGCTGATGTACGTCGCCGTCGCGCAGGGCCTGAACATCATCGTCGGCTTCGCCGGCTATCACTCCTTCGGCAACGCCGCCTTCTTCGGGATCGGCGCGTACTGCGGGGCGATCCTGCTGGCCGCCGGATGGTCGCTCGCGTTCTCGCTCGGCGCGAGCATCGTCGTGGGCGCATTGCTCGCCGCGATCCTCGGCTGGCCGCTGCTGCGCCTGCGCGGACACTACTTCGCCATCGCCACCGTGGCGCTGAACATCGCGCTGGCGGAACTCGTCCTGAATCTCGGCACGCTGACCGGAGGCGCGCAGGGGATCGCGATGCCGATCACCGAGGGAACGCCCGAGCAGCTGTACCGGCAGGTCTATCTGCTGATGCTCGGCGGTGCCGTCGTCTCGACCGCGCTGGTGTGGTGGCTGACGCGAAGCAAGTTCGGCTACGCGCTGCGCGCATCGAAGGACAGCGAGTCGGGCGCGCGGGCGATGGGGATCAACACCACGCGGGTGCGCGTGATCGGCTGGATGCTCAGCGCCGCGGCGACGGCGTACGTCGGCGCCGTCTGGGCCTACTGGATGAACTTCATCGAGGTCACGGGCGCGTTCGACATCGGCATCTCGCTGAAGGGCTACATCATGATGCTGATGGGCGGCATGGGCACCGTTCTCGGCCCGGTGCTCGGCGCCGCCTTCTTCGAGACCTTCGCCACGCTGATCTGGAGCCGCTTCGGCGCCGTGCACAACCTGATGCTCGGCGTGCTCGTCTGCGTCGTCGTGCTCTTCCTGCCGCGCGGCTTCGCCGAGCTGCTGCGCGGGCGCCGCCGGCGTCGCCCGGCGCTCGCGGCACCCGCCGGCACTACGGTCGGCGCGGCGCAACCCACCGTCAGGAGCCAGACGTGAGCGCGGATGCGGCGTTGAAGGTCTCGGGCGTATCGGTCCGCTTCGGCGGCGTCACCGCGGTCGACGACGTGTCGCTGTCGGTTTCGCCCGGCGATGTCGTCGGCCTGATCGGCCCGAACGGCGCAGGGAAGACGACGCTGCTGAATGCGATCTCGCGACTCGTCCCGATGGCGAAGGGCAGCGTCAGCGTCTTCGGCAACGACACGACGCGCGCGCCGGCGTACCGGCTGCCGCGCGTCGGCGTCGCGCGCACCTTCCAGGTCGTGCAGCCCTTCGGCAACCTCTCGATCCGCGAGAACGTCGCGATCGCGGCGATGTTCTCGATGGACTCGCTTTCGCGCAACGATGCGCTGGAGCGCGCGGACCAGGCGCTGGAGCGCACCGCGCTCTTCGCGAAGCGCGATCACCTTCCGGGCGAGGTCACGCTCGCCGACCGCAAGCGGCTCGAGTTGTCCCGTGCGCTGGCGATGGCGCCGCGCCTGCTGCTGCTCGACGAGGTGATGGCCGGCCTGAATCATTCGGAGATCGATTCGATGGTCCGGCTCGTTCGCAGCCTGCGCGAAGAGGGGACGGCCGTCGTCGTCGTCGAGCACGTCATGAAGGCGATCGTCGCGGTCTGCGATCGCATCGTGGTGCTGCAGAGCGGTCGCAAGATCGCCGACGGATCGCCGCGCGAGGTGCTCGAGGATCCGGCGGTCATCTCCGCCTATCTCGGCCATCGCTTCGCGGCTCGCCGGGAACGGACGGCGGAGGGGGTGCGCGCATGAAGATGCAGGTACGGCAGCTCAGCGTCTTCTACGGCGACAGCCAGGCGCTGTGGGACGTGGGCATCGAAGTCGCTCCGGGAGACCTCGTCTCGCTGGTCGGCGCCAACGGTGCCGGCAAGACGACCTTGCTGAAGGCGATCGTCGGCCTGGTGAAGGCGAGTGCAGGCGAGATCCTGTTCGACGAAAGGGATCTGCGCTCCTCGCCGGCGGAGCTGCGGGTTCGCAACGGAATCGTGCTCGTCCCGGAAGGTCGGCGCCTGTTCGCCGGGCTCACGGTTCGCGAGAACCTCGCGATCGGCGCCTATACGCGGCGGGACCGCTCCACGATCGGCGCCGACATCGATCGGGTGCTCGAGTACTTCCCCGACCTTGCGCCGCTCCTCGATCGACTCGCCGGAAACCTCTCCGGCGGCCAGCAGCAGATGTGCGCGATCGGCCGCGCGCTGATGTCGCGCCCGCGGCTGCTGCTCGTCGACGAGATGTCGCTCGGCCTGGCCCCGGTGGTGGTCGACCGCCTCGCCGAGACGCTCATCCGCGTCAATCGCGAGGAGAAGATCTCGGTCCTCGTCGTGGAACAGGACGTCGAGCTGTCGCTCGGCATGACGCGCTTCGCCTACGTTCTCGAGACCGGACGCATCGTGGCGAGCGGGCCGTCCGAGGAGCTGCGCGAGCGCGACGACATCCGCGCGGCCTATCTCGGCCTGTAGCGGCCGGTTTCCTTCCTTCTCAACGAGCAAGCTTCAGCAATGAGCCAAACCTTCGACCTGGTGATCAAGGGCGGGGACGTGATCCTGCCGTCGGGGCGCAGGCGCGCCGACGTCTGCGTGCGCGACGAGCGGATCGCGGCGATCGTCGACCCGGGCATCGCGATCGACGCGGACCGGACGATCGACGCGAGTGGACGTTTCGTGCTGCCGGGGCTGTGGCACGTGCACGTGCACTTCCGCGAGCCGGGCCACACCTACAAGGAGGATTTCGAATCGGGCACGCGTGCGGCGGCGCTGGGCGGAATCACGTTCTGCCTCGACATGACGAACAACGATCCGCACCCCACGACCCGCGAGACCTTCGCGCGCAAGCGCGACCTGGTGAGCGGGAAGGCGCTCATCGATTTCGGCCTGTACGGCGGCGGGCTGTACCCGAAGACGGTCGCCGACCTCGCGCGTGAAGGCGCGATCGCGATCAAGGTGTTCAACACGCGCCACGTGCGCGAGGTGTATCCGTACATCAGCGAACTCGGGGTGGTCGACCACGGCATCCTCTACGAGATCTTCGAGGCGGTCTCCGAACAGGGCCTCGTGTGCTCGGTGCACCACGACGACAGCGAATGGTGCAAGCGCCTGACCTTCCGCGACTACATCGACGCCGGCAGGACGACGGTGCAGGACTACTTCGACTGCT
>JBIQJM010000145.1:0-6592 GCA_044507525.1 Burkholderiales bacterium | reverse complement strand
CCACATCACCATCGCGGTGGCCTTCAGCGTCGCGATCGACGCCTCGTGGATCGCCGTCCAGTCGAGCCGGCGGTGGATCGCGGCCACCGCGAGCGCACCGAAGGTGCCGATGCCCGCCGCCTCCACCGGCGTGGCGATGCCGAAGAAGATGACGCCGAGCACGAGCACGATCAGCAGGATCGGCGTGATCGTGCCGCGCAGCAGGCGCAGCTTCTCGCCGAAGCTGACGCGCTCGTCGCGCGGCAGCGCGGGGCCGAGCTCCGGATTCAGGTAGCAGCGCACCGTGATGTACGTGACGTACAGCCCGGACAGCAGGAAGCCCGGGAACACCGACCCGGCGAGCAGCTCGCCGAGCGACTCCTGCGCGACGACGGCGTAGACGATCGCCATCACCGACGGCGGAATGAGGATGCCGAGCGTGCCGCCGGCCAGCAGCGAGCCGCAGGCGAGCTTCGGCTCGTAGTGCTTCCGCAGCATCGCCGGCAGCGCGATCATCCCCATCGTGATTTCGGTGGCGCCGACGACGCCGACCATCGCCGCCAGCACCGTGCACGAGACGACGGTAGCCGACGCCAGGCCGCCCTTCAGACCGCCGAGCCACTTGTAGACGACGTCGAAGAGGTCCTCGATGATGCCGGCCTTCTCGAGCATCGCCGCCATGAAGATGAACAGCGGCACCGCCGAGAGCTGGTAGTCGGTCATGAACGGGAACACGCGCGACGGCACCATGTTCAGGATCGCCGGCGTGCCGAACACGTAGAGGAAGATCACCGCGAGGCTGCCGGTGCAGAAGGCCATCGGCAGGCCGAGCAGCAGCAGGGTGCCGAGCGAGCCGAACAGCAGCAGGCTCAGCCACTCGATGCTCAGGCTCAGCCCCATCGTTCAGGCCTCGCGCGGGCGCTGCAGCGGCGCCGGGGCGCCGACGAGCAGCGCGATGTCCTTCATCAGCCGGGCGATCCCCTGCAGAATGATCAGCGCAGCGCCCAGCGGGATCATCAGCTTCACCGGCCAGTACTGCACCTGCCACTCGGTGAACGAGCGCTCGCCGAAGCCGATCGAGTCCATCGCGAAGCGCCAGCCGGTGACGAGCATCGTGACCGTGAAGATGAAGAAGAAGATCGACGTGAAGACGTCGCAGGCCGCGCGCCCCCGCGGCGAGAGCCGCGCGTACAGGATGTCGACGCGCACGTGCGAGTCGTCGCGGTAGCCGTAGGCGCCCGACAGCATGTACTGCATGCCGAACATCAGGAACATGCTCTCGTGCACCCAGTTCGTCGGCGAGTTGAAGACGTAGCGCCCGACGACCTCGTAGTAGTAGACGAATACGGCGATCACGCCCCAGTACGACACGAATTCGCCGACGAACCCGTTCATCGTGTCGATCCATCCGGTGAAGCGGTTGTGCATGCCGAGCGTCGGGTCCTCGCCGGTGCCGGCGCCGGCCACCGGCGGCGCCGGCATCGTGGGCGCCTCGGCGCCGGACGGTTCGCGCGCCCACTCGAGCTCACGCCGCCGGCGCACCATGCCGGGCAGCAACGCCGCGTCGACGAGCAGCATCGCCGCGAGCAGCGCCGCGGTGGCCGTCGTGGCGCGACGCCACCAGGCGAGGTCCGCCTCGGCGACCTCCGCCTCCGAGCGCGCCTGGCGCGCTTCGTCGCGCGCGCGCTCTAGCTCCCCGGGCGCGACGCTCGACGCATCCGCGGCGCCGCGCTCCTGCAGGCGTGCCAGCGCAGGCTCCGCACGCTCGACCTGTGCATGCGTGCGCGAAACGTTCTCGCGTTCGTCGCGGATGTGGCTGTTGCCGTAGAGGATCGCGAGGAATACCGGAATGAACACCAGCCCCCAGAGGTTCTTCAAATAGAAGCGGTGCATCCCGATGAAACCGCCGGTCGCCCAGAACAGGTACGCGAGGAACGCGTACGGCCGCGGGCGGGGCTTCGTTCGCCGCTGGCGGCGCACGAGCCACATCGCCGCCAGCGGAAAGAGCAGCAGGCCGGACCAGTACAGCCAGTGCGGAAGAACGAACGACAGCGAGGGCACGTCGGAGCCGCGTCAGGCGCTCAGGTGCTGCCCCTTGTACATGTCGGGCGTGACGTACCCGAGCGTCGGCGATTCCATCAGGTCGAGCTGCGTCTTGAACACGCGCGCCGCGTCCTTGTCCTTGTTGGCCCACTTGAACCAGATCGGCACGGCCACGCGCTGGAACTTGTCGATATCCTCGGCGCCGAGCCGGCTCACCTGCGACCCGGACTTGATGAACTTCGGCCACGCTTCCAGGTCGGCCTTCTGGATCGCCGCGTGATGCTCGTTCGAATAGACCTGGATCTCCATCTCGACGAACTGCTTCATCTGCGGCGACAGCCGGTTCCAGTGGTTCATGCTGACGACGAAGTCCATCAGGTCGACCGGCTGGTACATCGACTCGATGCCCACCGGACCCATCGAGATGTACTTGGTGACCTGCTGGAAGCCGAGGTCCCAGTTGACGGCCGGACCGACGTAGTCGGCGGCGTCGATCGTGCCCTTCTCGAGCGCGGAGAACACTTCACCGCCCGGCAGCAACGTCGTGCGCGCGCCGATCGCCGCGAAGCCCTCGGCGACCATGCCGCCGGGGACGCGCAGCTTCAGCCCCTTGAAATCCTCGATCGAGCGGATCGGCTTCTTCGAGTGGATGATGTTGGCGCCGTGATGGATGCGGTTGACGTAGTACAGGCCCTGCTTCGCGAAGATCTCGCGCGCCATCTTCAGCCCGTCGAGGCTGTAGTAGAAGATGTCCCACTCGTGCGGATAGCGCGGCCCCATCAGGTACGAGCTGAGGAACACCGTGGCCGGGATCTTTCCCACCCAGTAGACGGTGAACGAGTTCATCGCCTCGAGCACGCCGTTCTTCACGGCGTCGAGCATCTCGAAATCGCCGACGACCTCCTTCGCCGCGAAGCCCTGGAACTCGAGCTCGCCGCCGGTCTTCTCCTTGATCGACGCGCACCACTTCCGGAAGGTGTCGAGCCCCACGCCCGCGGGCCACGACGTCTGTACCTTCCACACGGTGGTCTGGGCTGCCTGCGCGTTCGCGACGAAGGGCGCGGCCAATGCCGCCGCCCCCCCGGCCGCCGACGCGGCGACGAACGAACGGCGCGAATGATCCGAGACATGCGGATTGCCGGACATGATTTGCTCCCGTGCTTGATGTGCACCCTGGGCAAGGAAACGTCCGGCGACGCCGGCAAACGCTGCCCAGCCCACCCCGACCGCGAAGCCGTCTTTTACGCCCCGTGGATCGAGCGCGCACCCGAACCGGATGCGCCGGCAGGGACAAACGTCCGGGCCCCGCTTCCCGGCAGGCGGCGATCGGCGAATAATCGGGATGCCTTCCACGCAAGGAGATCGTGATGTTGCGCACGGCCCCCGTGACGACGATGCTGCCCGTCTCCGACCTCGATCGCGCAAGCCGCTTCTACCAGGACAAGCTGGGCCTCGAGCCGCTGGGCCGCTCGCCCGACGGCGCCTTGCGCTATCGCTGCGCCAACGCGGTGCTCGCGCTGCTGCCCCGCCCGGGAATGCCGCCGGCCGAGCACACGGCGATCAGCTTCGAGGTCGGCGACATCGAGAAGGAGCTGTCCGAACTCCAGGCGAAGGGCATCGTCTTCGAGGACTACGACCTGCCCGAGCTGCGCACGGTGAACCACGTCTGCGTGCTCGGCTCGGAGAAGGCAGCGTGGTTCCGCGACAGCGAAGGCAACTACCTGTGCCTGCACCAGGAACTGCGGGCGGACGGCTGAGAGGCCGGCCCCGCGGCCCCGCTCAGCGTCGAGCCGCCGCCGGCGCAGTGCGCGAGGGCGCTTCGGCGCGCGGCGGATCGTCGACCGGCGCGTCGGGCGCCGCGTCGAGCCGCCGCACGTCGGCTCTCAGCCAGCGCAGCAGCACCAGGCCGGGCAGTGCGGCGAACACCGAGAACAGGAAGAACGACGACCAGCCGAAGGCGTCGACGAAGACGCCCGACACCGGTCCGACATAGACACGGCCCACCGCGGCCAGCGCCGACAACAGTGCGTACTGCGCCGCGGAGAAGCGGCGCTCCGTGAGCGCCATCAGGAATGCGACGAACGCGGCGGTCCCCATGCCGCCGCACAGGTTCTCGAAGCCCACCGCGGCAGCCATCAACGCGTGGCTCTTCGGCGCGATCGACAATACCCAGTACCCGAAGTTCGACACCGCCTGCAGCACGCCGAACAGCATCAGCGACGCGTAGAGCGGGCGCTTCGCCAGCCAGGCACCGCCGGCGAGCGCACCGACGATCGTCGCGACGAGCCCCAGTACCTTGTTGACCGCGCCCACCTCGGTGGGCGAGAAGCCGACTCCACGCAGCAGGAAGGTGGTCGACAGGCTGCCCGCGAAGGCGTCGCCGAGCTTGTACAGCACGATCATCGCGAGCAGCGCCACGGCGCGGTCGCGCCGGAAGAACGCGTCCCACGGTGCGAGAAAGGACGGAAAGCCGGCGCGGCGTGCTGCGTGCAGCGCAGCCACGCACGCCAGCACGAGGGCGATCGTGTCGGCCGCCAGCGACGCGAAGGGTCCGCTGCCGATCCAGTGCCAGGGGAGCTGCCGCAGCAGCCAGAAGGCGGCCGCTCCCGCGACGATCATCGCGACGAAGCCGACGAGCTCGGCGCGCACGTCGCTGGCGAGCTTCGGCGTCTGCGGCACGCCGGGCGCCCATACGGTGACCAGCGACAGCACGACGAAGAGGACGCCCATCGCGCGGAACATCCCCGGCCAGCCGAGCCACTGGTCGGCGACGATCATCGCGAGGCCGCCCGAGACGAGCATCGCGACCCGGTAGCCGAGCACCGACACGGCAGCGCCCGCGCCGCGTTCCTCGTTCCGGAGCAGGTCGGTCCGATAGGCATCGAACACGATGTCCTGCGACGCCGACAGGAAGGCAATCGCGACGGCGCAGGCGCCGACCGCGTAGACCGAAGCACGCGGATCGAGGATCGCCATCACGAAGCACAGCGCGGCGAGCGCGATCTGCGTGAGGAACAGCCAGCCGCGGCGCCGGCCGAGCAGTGGCGGCTCGAAACGGTCGGCGAGCGGCGCCCAGGCGAACTTGAAGGTGTAGGGAAGTCCGACGAGCGCGAAGAAGCCGATCGTCGTCACGTCGAGGCCTTCGACGGTGAGCCACGCCTGCAGCGTCCCGGCCGTCAGCGCGAGCGGCAGGCCGCTGGCGAAACCGAGCAGCAGCATCGCTCCGATGCGGCGATTGGCGAAGACCTGCACGAGGAGACGCGACGACACGGCGCGGGAAGTGTACTCGTTGAACGACCCGGAATACGATCGCGACGCGAAGGCTCGCGCCCGGCATGCCGCCGCGGCGGCTTCGAGCCCGCATTCCGGGGGAGGAGACAAGATGAGCAACATCGTTCTGGTGCACGGTGCGTGGCACGGAGGCTGGTGCTGGCGCGACGTCGCGCGCGAGCTGCGCGCGCAGGGCCACGTCGTCGCGACGCCGACGCACACCGGCGTCGGCGAGCGCGCCCACCAGTCGAGCGAAGCGATCACGCTCGAGACGCACATCCGCGACGTAATCGGCTGCATCGAGGCCGAGGAGCTCGACGACATCGTGCTGTGCGGGCATTCGTACGGAGGCATGGTGATCACCGGCGTCGCCGACAGACTCGGCGCACGCGTGCGCACGCTCGTCTATCTCGACGCTTTCGTCCCGCAGAACGGAGACTCGCTGAACCGGCTGCTCGACGACGCCCTCGAGCCCGAGGTGGCGGCGCAGTTCCTCGGCGCCTTCCGCGGCACCGCCGCCGCCGACCATTGCGGCCTGATGCAGCCGATCCCGGCCGCGATGTTCAACATCGCGCAGGAAAACCAGGCGTGGGTCGATCGCCGTTGCGTGCCGCAGGCGCTCGCCACCTTCGAGATGCCGCTACTGCTGTCCGACGGCGGGCTCGAGCGCGTGAAGGAGCGCATCTACGTGCTCGCCGACGGCTGGGATCCGAGCCCCTTCCGTCACTTCGCGAAGCGGTACGACGGCGCCGAGGGCTGGCGGATCGAGAAGATCGACTGCAGCCACGACGTGATGGTCGACCGGCCGAAGGAGCTGTCCCGGCTGCTCGGCGCACTCTGAACCGACGCGGCATCGCCGACCGCCGGCCGCATGCCGCCGGCGGATCGGCCCGGCCGTCGCCCGAATGCCGCCCGCGCAGAGCGGCTTCGAGCGTCGCCTCGGCAGCTTCAGCGAAGCGCCTGGGACGGTCGGCGATGCAGCGTCACCGGCATCTCGCCGGCGGCCGCCGGGCGGGCCATCGCCTGGCGCTTCTCGCGCTTGACCCGGCGCTGGACCCGCACGGGGCACTTGCGGTCGTGGTGGTACAGCACCTGGCAGTGCAGGCACCCGATGCATTCGTTCGGGTTGATGTGCCCTTCCGGGTGGATCGCTCCGACCGGGCACTCGTTGAAGCAGCGCATGCACGGGTTGCCGCACTCGCGATAGCGGGGCAGCCAGTCGAAGATGCGCATGCGCCCGGGGATCGCCAGCGCCGCGCCCAGCGGACACAGGTAGCGGCAGAAGAAGCGTTCGATGAAC
>JBIQJM010000144.1:0-6621 GCA_044507525.1 Burkholderiales bacterium | reverse complement strand
AGAAGCTGCAGCTGATCCCGCTGCTGATCGTCACGCCGCTCACCTTCCTCGGCGGCACCTTCTATTCGATCGACATGCTGCCGCCGTTCTGGCGCGCGGTGACGCTCGCCAACCCGGTCGTCTACCTGGTGAGCGGCTTTCGCTGGAGCTTCTACGGAACCGGCGACGTGAGCGTCGCGGTGAGCCTCGGCATGACGCTCGGCTTCCTCGTCATTTTCCTGGCGACGGTTCGCTGGATGCTGGCGACCGGATATCGACTGAAGACGTAGACGTCACCGCGTGTTCGGCCGACGGCGGGTCGGGGCTCGGCGGCGGGTGCGGGAAGTCGGCCAGCGGGCCGAGCTTCATCGCGTCGCGCTGGAACAGCGGCGGGCTGTGGATGTACGCGTGCAGCAGCCGGCCGAGCGCGACCAGCGAGTCGAGGTGCGTGCGCTCGTAGCCGTGCGACGCGTCGAGCGCGAAGCAGACGAGGGCGGTGCGGATGTCGTTGCCGGCCGCCAGTGCCGCGGCCGCGTCGCTGCGGTAGTAGCGGAAGACGTCGCGGCTGTGCTCGATGCGCTGCGCGCGGCACAGCGCGATCAGGTGTCGCGTCAGGTGCCAGTCGAAGGGGCCGGTGGAGTCCTGCATCGCGATCGTCACGCCGTATTCGCTGGTGTTCTGCCCGGGCGCGATCGTGCCGTTGTCGATCGAGACGAGTTCGGCGACGTCGCCGTGCAGCACGTGCGAGGCGCCGACGCCG
Source organism: Burkholderiales bacterium (assembly GCA_044507525.1). GTDB lineage: Bacteria > Pseudomonadota > Gammaproteobacteria > Burkholderiales > Burkholderiaceae_E > Zeimonas. The sequence continues at coordinate 5,882 of JBIQJM010000144.1, read as the reverse complement.
ACTTCCTCGGAGATCGTGAAGAGCAGGTGGCAGTCGACCGGCAGCCGCGCTCCCGATTCGCGCACCGCCTTCGCGACCGCCAGCATCGTCGCGACGCCGGCCTTGTCGTCGAGGTGCCGAGCGACCACGAAGCCGTTGTCGGCGAACTCGGGCTGCGAGTCGACCGAGACGATGTCGCCGATGTTCACGCCGAGACCGCGCAGGTCGTCGAGCGACGCGCAGCGCTCGTCGAGCCGCAGCTCGACCTGCTCCCAGGAGATCGGCTGCGTGTCGACTTCCTCGTTGTACGTGTGCCCGGACGCCTTGAGCGGGACGATCGTGCCGCGCAGGCGCCGGGCGTCGTCGGCGTGCACGGTCACCCGCGCGCCTTCGGCGAAGCGCGACGACCAGGTACCGATCGGCACCAGCTCGAGCCGTCCGTTCTCCTTCAACGCCTTCACCGTCGCGCCCAGCGTGTCGACGTGCGAGACGATCGCGCGGTCGGGGCTGTGGTGCTCTCCCTCCAGGTCGGCGCGGATGGCACCGCGCCGGGTCAGGCTGTAGGGGATGCCGAGCCTCGCGAGCTCGGCCGTCACGTGCACGACGATCTCGTCGGTCATGCCCGACGGGCTCGGGATCGCGAGCAGCCGCGCGAGCATCGCGAGCAGGTAGGCACGGTCGATCGGCGAATCGTCGACCGCCGGATCGTCGGAGCGCGGCGTCGGCGACTTCATGCCGCTTTCGACTGGGGGAAGAGCAGGTCGACGAAGCGCTCGGCCGTCGGCTGCGGTTCGTGGTTGGCCAGCCCGGGACGCTCGTTGGCCTCGATGATCGCGTAGTCGGATCCTTCGACGTCCGAAACCATGAAGTCCAGGCCGACCACGGGGATCTCGAGCGCGCGCGCCGCGCGCACCGCCGCGTCGGCGAGCGCCGGGTTCAGCTGCGCGGTCACGTCGTGGATCGTGCCGCCGGTATGCAGGTTCGCCGTCTTGCGGACGTCGATCGTCTCGCCGGCGGCGAGCACCTCGTCCATGCGCTTGCCCGCGGCGCGCACGCAGCGTTCGGTCTCGGCGTCGATCGGGATCGAGCTCTCGCCGTGCGTGGCCGCCTCGCGCCGGCGGCTCTGGTGCGCGATCAGCGACTGCACCGTGCTGTGACCGTCGCCGGTGACCTGCGGCGGCTGTCGCGTCGCGGCGGCGACGACCCGGTAGTCGATGACGACGATGCGCAGGTCGATCCCGGGAACGCGTTCCTCGACGATCACTTCGTCGCTGAAGCGCTTCGCGTCGGAGATCGCCTTCTTCGTCGCATCGAGGTCGCGCAGGTCGACGCGCACGCCCAGTCCCTGCTCGCCGCGCACCGGCTTGACGACGACGCTGCCGTGGCGTGCGAGGAACGCGTTCAGCGTGGCGTCGTCGCCGGCGAGGATCTGGTCGGGAACGCGCAGCCCGGCGCCGGTCAGCACGTTGCGCGTGACGCGCTTGTCGTCGCAACGGCTCATCGCGATCGACGAGGTGAGTTCCGACAGCGACTCGCGGCAGGTGATCGAGCGCCCGCCGTGCGCCAGGCGGAAGTAGCCGTGCTCGGCGTCGAGCACCTCGACGCCGATGCCGCGTCGACGCGCCTCGTCGACGAGGATGCGTGCGTAGACGTTCAGCTCCGGGTAGCGGTCGGGGCCGACGAAGAGCTTCTCGTTGATCGGATTCTTGTTCTTCAGGCAGTACACGGGAACGCGCTCGAAGCCGAGCTTGTCGTACAGCGCGATCGCCTCCGTGTTGTCGTGCATGACCGAGAGGTCGAGATACTGCCGGCCGAGCGCGCGGAAGCGGTCGACGACCGCGCGCACGAGCGCCTCGCCGACGCGCGGGCGCATGCTCTGCGGATCGACGGCGAGCGACCACAGGCTCGAGCCCCGCTCGGGATCGTTGCAGGCGGCGAAGTGGTCGACGGCCGTCACGACGCCGACGATCGCGCCGCTGTCGCTGTCCTCGGCGACGAGCACGGTGACCGCGCGCGGGTCGCCCGGCGTGGCGAGGAATCCGTCGTTCACCGGCACCATGCCGCGCGACAGGTAGATGCGGTTGATCGCCGCTTCGTCCTCCGGACGGGCGGCGACGATCGACAGCCCGGGCACCTCGGTGCGTGGTTCGCGCGCTTGCTGCAACGCGAGCCGGAAGGTGTGCGACGGGTCGAGGAACAGGTGCTGCGGCGCCTGCGCGATGACGACGTGCGGGTCGCGCACGTAGAGCGCGACGTCGCGCCGGCCCGGCGCCTCGGCGCGCAGTTCGGCGGCAAGCCGCTCGGTGGACGCGTAGGTGTGCGCGAAGATCAGCCGTCCCCAGCCGCAATCGACCCAGGCCTCGTCCCGCAACTGCTCGCTCACCGCGGCGGGCAGCTCGCCCCAATGGCGCAGCGAAGCCGCCTGCGCCGGGTCCATCGGATCCTTGCGTTCGACGCGTTCCATCATCATCTTTCTCCCTCCCGCTCTCGCCTTCGTCTTCGTCGCGCCCGCGATCAGAGTCCGCGCGCCTGCAGCCACATCTCGAGCAGTGCCACCTGCCACAAGCGCGACCCGCGCAGCGGCGTCAGGTGCTCGCCCGGAGCCGCGAGCAGGCGCTCGACGGTGGTGCGCCGGAACAGGCCGCGGTCGAGTGCGCGCCGGCTCGTCAGCGCATCGCGAGCGAGCGCGAGCACCGGACCGTCGATGTGCTTGAGGATCGGGACCGGGAAGTAGCCCTTGGGCCGGTCGACGACCTCGATCGGCAGCAGCCGCCGGCCGATCGACTTCAATACCTTCTTCCCGCCGTCACCGAGCTTGTCGTCGAGCGGCAGGCGGGCGGCGAGCTCGACGAGCTCGTGGTCGAGGAACGGGACGCGCGCCTCGAGCCCCCAGGCCATCGTCATGTTGTCGACGCGCTTGACCGGATCGTCGGCGAGCATCACGGTCGTGTCGAGCTGCAGCGCCCGCTCGGCGGCGTCGGCCGGCGGGCCTTCGGAGAACGCGCGCTCGACGAAGGCCCGGCTCGCATCCTCCACCGCGTAGGCCTCGCCGACGGTGTCGAGGTAGCCGGCGTGGTCGCTGTCGAAGAACGCCTCCGCGTAGGCCGAGGCAGCGTCGGCGCGGCCGGCGAGCTTCGGGTACCAGTGATAGCCGGCGAACACCTCGTCGGCGCCCTGGCCGCTCTGCACGACCTTCGTCGTCTTCGACACTTCGCGCGACAGCAGGTAGAAGGCGACGTTGTCGTAGCTCGCCATCGGCTCGCTCATCGCGTCGATCGTTCCGGGCAGCGCGTCCATCAGCTCGGCGGTCGGGATGCGGATCTGCCGGTGCTGCGTGCCGTAGCGCTGCGCGACGAGATCGGAGTAGCGAAATTCGTCTCCGGCCTCGCCGCCGGCCGCCTCGAAACCGATCGAGAAGCTGCGCAGGCGGTCGCCGACGCCGAGCTCGGCCAGCAACGCGACGATCAGGCTCGAATCGACGCCGCCCGACAGCAGCACGCCCACCGGGACGTCGGCGACGAGGCGACGGCGCACCGCGGTGCGCAGCGCATCCTCGACCATTCGCTCGCGCTCCTCGTAGGGCAGCGCCGACAGCTGCGGATCGGCGCAGACCGACAGCCGCCAGTACTGGCGCGAGCTGCAGCGTCCGTCGCGTTCCCAGGTGGCGATCGTCGCCGGTGCGAGCTTGCGCACGCCGCGCAGGATCGTGTGCGGCGGCGGCACGACCGCGTGCCAGCTGAGGTAGTGATGCAGGCCGACCGGGTCGATCGACGTGTCGACGTCGCCGCCGGCGAGCAGCGCCGGCAGCGTCGATGCGAAGCGCAGCCGTCGCGCCGTTTCCGCGTAGTAGAGCGGCTTGATGCCGAGGCGGTCGCGTGCAAGCGTGAGCCTGCCCGTGTCGCGCTCGTGGATCGCGAACGCGAACATGCCCTGGAAACGCTCGACGCAGCGCGTACCCCAGGCGTGGAAGCTCTTCAGCACGACCTCGGTGTCGCCGTCGGAGAAGAAGCGGTAGCCCTGCGCCGCGAGCTCGTCGCGCAGCTCGCGGTAGTTGTACACGCAGCCGTTGAAGGCGATCGTGAGGCCGAGCGACGGGTCGCTCATCGGCTGCTGCGCGTGCTCCGACAGGTCGATGATGCGCAGCCTGCAGTGCACGAGCGCGGCGTTGCCGTGCTGCACGGTCCCGGTGCCGTCCGGACCGCGGGCGTGCATCGTCTCGCCCATGCGGACGACGGCGCCGACGTCGGCGGGGGGGAAGGGGGTGCCGATGGGGGCCGGCTCGAAACGGGCTTCGCCCGCGAATCCACACATGTCGAAACCTCGCGTGGTAGCAGCAGGCGCCGCGCCCGGGGTGCAGCAGAAGGGGACGACGCTTGCGAGGTTTGGTGCTGGTGCGCAGACTCGAACTGCGGACCTACTGATTACGAATCAGTTGCTCTACCAACTGAGCTACACCAGCAATACGCGCAGCGGAAGGAACGAAACCCCCGATGGGGGTCGACGTTTTCCGGTGGCTTCCTGACGGAGGCGCCCTGCGCCCGGAGAAGAGCTCGCCATTATATCAGAGCGTTTGCCGGCCTTTTCGACCGCCGGGCGGCCGAATCTCCGCGAGCGCCGCGTCCACGGTCGGCCAGCGTAACCGGTAGCCGAGCTCGCGGGTGAGGCGGCCGTTGTCCAGGCGGCGCGATTCGACGAGCGTCGGCGGCAGCGCCGCGTCGCCCGTCGCGGCGATCGTCGCGCGCGAGGATCGCGGCGGCGCGGGCAGGCCGAGCGCGCCGGCCACGCGATCGAGCCAGTCGCCCAGTCGCATCGGCAGGTCGTCGGTCGCGTGCACGACGCGCGCGGGGCGCCCGCGAAAGAGCGCGCGCCAGGCGATGCGCGCGAGGTCATCGGCGTGCACGTGATTCGTGTAGACGTCCTCATTGGCGTGCGGGACCGGATCGCCGCGACGCAATCGTTCCAGCGGCAAGCGGTCGTGCGCGTACAGCGCGGGAACGCGGAGGATCGACGCCTGCGCCCGGCCCGAGCGCGCGAGCGAACGCAGCTGCGACTCGGCAGCCGCGCGGCGAAGCGCTCGTGCGTTCGTCGGCGCGATCGGGCGCGTCTCGTCGACGCGCGCACCGCCCGCGTCTCCGTAGACGCCGGTCGTGCTGGCGTACACCCAGCGTGCCCGCGCGGTGCCGCTGCGCCCGCGCGGCAACGACGTCCGCGCCGCGGCGATCAGCGCCGCGATGCGCGGATCGCGCGTCCCGGATGCGGGGGGCGGAGCGAGATGGATCGTCCATCGCGCGAGCGCGCCGAGTCGATGCACGGCACGCCGGTCGTCGAGATCGACCACGACGCCGCGCGCTCCGAGCCTGCGTGCCCGTTCGGCGGAGGCGGCGCTGCGCGTGACCGCGATCGCGTGCAGCCGGTCGGGCAGCCGCGCCGACAGCGCGCGCAGCAGGCGGGCGCCGACGTCGCCGCAGCCGACGATGAGCAGGCGCGGCCGACGCAGCCGCATCGGCAACACGCCCGCCGCAGCGCCGCGGGTGCGCTTCGATGCGAACGGGCCGCCGCTGCCGCGACGGCGTCGCGCACGGGCGGGGATCACGGTCGTAAGCGGCGCGGGCATCGGTGGCGGGCGATAATACCCCCATGAGCTTCACCGTCACCGTACTGCCGAGCGGCGCGCGCTTCACCGTCGACGACGACGAGCCGGTCCTCGACGCGGCCTTGCGGCAGGGGGTCGTCCTGCCGTACGGCTGTCGCAACGGTGCATGCGGTTCCTGCAAGTCGCAGGTGCTGGCAGGCGAGATCGAGCAGGGTGCGCATGCGCCGAAAGCGCTGTCGCACGAAGAGCGGGCGCGCGGCATGGCGCTGCTGTGCTGCGCGCAGGCGCGCTCCGACCTGTCGGTGCAGGC
>JBIQJM010000143.1:0-6668 GCA_044507525.1 Burkholderiales bacterium | reverse complement strand
GGAGCACGCCCGCCGAATGCGGATGCAGGTCGTCGGCTGAACCCAAGGGGCCCTCTGCGCGGCAGTCGAGCCGGTACCGTGGGCCTCACGAATCGCCGCGCAACAACTCGATCAGCGCCTGCGCGGCCACCGAAGACGAGCGGCCGGCCCGCCGCACGATGCCCATCGTGCGCTCGATTCGCGGTGCAGTGAGCGGCACCTCGTCGAGTTCGGCGAAACGAAGCAGCGGCGTCGTCGAGGAGGGAAGCGCGGCCACGCCGAGTCCTTCGCGCACGAGGGCGCCGACGGTCGCCAGGTGCGCGGCGTCGAACCCTCCCTGCGCGGCAATGCCGGCTTGCGCGCAGGCAGCGTCGATGTGCTGACGCACGCTCGAGGTCCGCGACATCGAGACGACGGGGTAGCGCAGCATGCGCGCCCACGTCACCGATCGCCTGTTCGCCAACGGGTGGTCGGCACGGCAGACCATGACGAAACGATCGACGAGCAGGGGCTCGAACGCGAAGCCGCGCCCCGACGACGGAGACACGGTCAGGCCGAAGTCGGCCGCCCCGCTGTCGACCAGGTCCTCGATCTCGCCGTGCAGCGTATCGCGGATCACGACTTCGATCCCCGGATGCAGGGCCTTGAGCCGCGCGAGCGCCGGCGGCAGCGTGAGTGCGGCAAGCGAGGGCAACGCGGCGACGACGATTCGTCCGCGGCGCCGCGCAAGGTAGTCGTGCAGGTCTCCGGTGACCGCATCGAACTCCTCGACCAGGCGCGCCGAAAGCCGCAGCAGTTCGTCTCCTTCGGGCGTCAGCGCGATCCGTCGCGTCGTGCGGTCGAACAGACGCACGTTCAGCACGAACTCGAGCTTGCGGATGGACGCACTGAGCGCCGGTTGCGAGACATGCAACCGCTCGGCGGCCTCGCCGAAGCTGCCGAGTTCGGCCACGGCCCGAAAAGCCTGGAGTTGCCGGATGGTCAGATTCATAGCCCGGATGGATCAATACATCAGACAAATCGATTTGCCAACCGGACGAGCCTCGCGCAAGCTCGGCCGCACTCGCTTCGGAAGCATGCAAGCGCAATCGGAGTGGACAGCGCGTGTTGCCGGGAAACGATACGGTACTGGTCGGGTGCGGGGCGGGCTTCTCGGGTGACCGGCTCGATGCGCCGCTGCCCGTCGTGCGTACGCTCGCCCGGTCGGGGCGGCCGGCGGCGATCATGTTCGAGACGCTCGGCGAACGCACGCTCGCGCTCGCACAACTCGCCCGGCTCGAGAACCCCGAGCTCGGCTACGAGCCGCTGCTCGAACGCATGCTCGAACCGGTGCTCGCGCCTTGCCTCGCGCACCGCATTCCGATCGTCGGCAACTTCGGTGCCGCCAACCCGTCGGCTGCGGCACGCGCGATCGTCGCGCTTGCGCGTCGCCTGGGCTGCCGCGCCCCGAAAGTGGCGGTCGTGACCGGCGACGATCTCGTCGCCAGCGGCCGCGCCGGGGCGCTCGAGGACGAGCACGGACATCGGCTGCCCGACGGCCCGATCCTCAGCGCGAACGCCTATCTCGGTGCGCAGCCGCTCATCGAGGCGCTCGGCGCGGGCGCCGACGTCGTCGTCACCGGCCGCGTGGCCGACCCCGCCCTGGCGCTCGCGCCGTTCGTGCATTTTCTCGGCTGGGCGATCGACGATCTCGACCGGGTCGCGGCGGGCACGCTCGCCGGACATCTTCTCGAATGCGGTGCGCAGGTGACGGGCGGCTATTACGCCGACCCCGGCTTCAAGGACGTGCCGGACGCGCATTGCATCGGATTTCCGATCGTCGCAATGCAGCGCGACGGCTCGTTCACGATCGGCAAGGCAGACGACACCGGCGGCCTGGTCGACCGGCACACGGTCACCGAGCAGCTCCTGTACGAAATCCACGATCCGGCGCATTACCTGACGCCCGACGTCGTGCTCGACGTCACGCAAGTCGAACTGCAGGAGGCCGGAGCCGATCGGGTTCGCGTATCCGGCGCGATCGGGCATGCGAGGCCGCAGCGGCTCAAGGTCACCGTCGGAAACCACGCGGGCTGGATCGGCGAAGGCGAGATTTCGTATGCGGGGCCGAACGCGGTCGCGCGCGGGCGCCTCGCGATCGACGTCGTCCGGCGCCGCATCGGTTCGGGACTGCGAATGCGCGCGGACCTGATCGGCGTCGCGAGCGTCTTCAACGACGACGGCGGCAAGTGGCTCGAACAGCGCGCGCGCGACGCCGGACGCGAGAACGGATGCGACGATGTTCGCGTGCGGATCGCGGTTGCCGCGGACTCGCGCGACGAGGCCGCGCGCGCGGCCGAGGAAGTGCTCGCGCTCTACACGTGCGGACCGGCCGGCGGCGGCGGCGTGCGCACCGCCGTGCGCCGGCGCATCGTGACGCGCTCGGCGTACATCGCGCGCGAGCGTGTCCAGACCGCCGTGGAATTCGCATGACCGGGGCGCCTGGAGCGGGTCGCGAGAAAGCGGCGGGCGCGCTCGTCGAAGTTCCGCTGCACCGGATCGCCCACTCCCGCGCCGGCGACAAGGGCGAACGTCTCAATCTCAGCGTCATCGCGTACCGCGCCGACTGGTACCCGGTGCTGCTCGAACAGGTCGGCGTCGAGCGCGTCGCGCAACAGCTCGCGCACCGCAACCCGGGCACGGTACGGCGTTTCGAACTGCCGCGCCTGTGGGCGCTGAACTTCGTCGTCGACGACGTCCTCGAAGGCGGTGTCAACGACGCGCTCAATCTCGACGGGCACGGGAAAAGCCATTCGTTTCTCGTGCTTTCGATGCTCGTTCGTGTTCCCCGCGAACTGCTGGATCTCGACAAGGAGGAAGCTTCGACATGAAACGCAAACCAGGACTCTTTGCCGTGGCGCTCGCCGCATGCGCTGCCGTCGTTTTCTCCGCGCCGCTCGCCGCGCAGGAGAAACTGCTGATCGGCGCCACGTCGGCGTCGTCGAGCCAGTACGGCTACTTCGTCGCGCTGTCGCAGTTGATCAACGCCGAGGTGCCCGGCGTCGAGAGCTCGGTCGTCGAGACCGGTGCCACGGTCGACAACCTGCGGCGCATCAGCCGCAACCAGATCGACCTCGGCCTCGTCACGACGAACGTCGTCTACCATGCGTTCGCGGGCGTCGGCGACTTCGAAGGAAAGAAAGTCGACAGCCGCCTCTTGTTCGTCTATTCGCCCGCGCCGCAGAACGTGATCGTTCGCGCCGACAGCGGAGCGAAGTCGCTGGCCGATCTCGGCGGCAAACGCTTCAATCCGGGGCTCAAGGGCTCGGCCACCGAGAAGACCGCCGAGAGCGTGTTCAAGGGCCTGGGCATCGCTCCCGACTACGTGCGCGGATCGACCACCGACATCGTCGACTCGATCAAGGACAACCGCGTGATCGGCTACGTGAAGTCGGGAGTCGGCGACAAGCTCGACGGCTCGTCGCTCGACATCGCGACGTTCACGCCGATCCGCGTGCTCTCGCTCACGCCCGAGCAGAAGAAGATCGTGGCCGAGCAGTTCCCCGACCTGTCGGTGGTCGACATTCCGGCGGGCGCCGCCGAAGGAATTCCCGCGTACACCACCTGGAGCTTCGGTCTCGCGGTGCACGCGCACCCGAAGATGTCCGATGAAACCGCCTATCAGATCGCCAAGGCGGTGTTCGAGGACAAGACCGTACAGGTCGGCGCGCTCGCCAGCCTGAAGGGCGTCGACATGATCAAGCTGACGCTGGAAAACGGCACGGTTCCGCTGCACCCGGGCGTCGTGCGCTACCTGAAGGAGAAAGGCGCGACGATTCCCGCGAAACTGATGCCTTGAGTACGCAAGGCAACGACGTGCCGATGCGCGCCTGGGCAACCAAAGCGCTCGCCGCGCTGCTCGGCGCGTTCATCCTGTACACGTCGGCCTTCGGCGCGTTCGAAGGATTGATCCAGCGCGCGATCTTTCTCGGCCTCGTCGTCTGCCTGGGTCTGCTGATGTTCCCGCTCGGTGTCGGACGTCGCTGGCGCCCCGTGGGGATCGTCGTAGACGTCGCGCTCGCGGCGGTCTGCATCGCCGCGTGCGCGTACGTCATCACGAACTACGACGAGATCATGACGAGCCTGCCGACGGCCACGTCGCTCGACATCGCGCTGACCATCGGTCTCGTCTTCGCCGTACTCGAAGTCTCGCGCCGCGCGATCGGCTCGATCTTTCCTTCGATCGCGCTGGCCGGTATCGCGTACGCGCTGTTCGGCCAGTACCTGTCCGGCGGCCTCGGGCACCGCGGCTTCGACATCTACTTCGTCACCGAGACGCTGCTGCTCGGCGACCTCGGCATCTGGGGCCTGCTCGTCGGCGTCGCGAGCACGACGATCGGCGCCTTCATCCTGTTCGGCAGCGTGTTGCTGTTCACCGGCGGCGGGCAGACGTTCATGGACCTCGCCGTACGCGTCAGCGGCCGCAGCCCCGGGGGTGCGGCAAAGATCGCCACGGTCGCCTCCGGCCTGTTCGGCACGATCAGCGGCAGCGCCGTCGCCAACGTCGCCACGACCGGCAATTTCACGATTCCTCTGATGAAGCGCCTCGGCTACCCGCCGGCGCTCGCCGGCGGCATCGAAGCCGTGGCGTCGACCGGCGGACAGATTGCGCCTCCGGTCATGGGAGCCGCCGCGTTCGTCATGGCCGAGATCATCGGGCGCAGCTATTTCGACATCGCCAAGGCGGCGGTGCTGCCCGCGTTCGTGTTCTACCTGGGCTGCTTCGCGACGATCCATTTCATCGCATTGAACCGCGGACTTCGCGTCGTCCCCGAAGAAGAGATGCCTTCGTGGCGACAGGTTCTCGCGCCGCGCCGCACGGTCCCGATCGTCGCTGCGTTCGCCGCACTGCTGTACGGCGTGCTCACCGGCCGGTCGGTGCAGAGCGCGGCGTTCTTCGGCGTCGTCGGCCTGTTCGTTTCGTACCTGCTGCTGAACGTGCGCTCGCCGCGCGACCTGGCGAGGTCGCTGCGCGTGATCGTCGACAGCCTCGAAGACGCCGGCAAGGCGCTCGTCATGATCGGCGTGCTGCTCGCGGGCGCGCAGATTCTCGTGAGCATGGTCAACCTGACCGGCCTCGGTGTAACGCTGTCGTCGATGATCGTCGCGCTGGCCGCCAACGAGCTCTGGATCATTGCGTTCGTCACGGGGATCGTCTGCATGGTGCTCGGCATGGGAATGCCGACGACCGCTGCGTACGTGCTCGTCGCCGCCGTGCTTGCGCCGGCGCTGACGAAGATCGGAGTCGAACCGATCGTCGCGCACATGTTCGTGTTCTATTTCGCGACGCTCTCGGTGATCACGCCGCCGGTGTGCGTCGCCGTGTTCGTCGCCGCCGGCATCGCGCAGACCGACTGGCTGATGGTCGCGCGCGAAGCGGTCAAGCTGGCGGCCGTCACCTACGTGATCCCGTTCATGTTCCTGATCTACCCCGGCATGCTGGCAACCGGCGGACCGCTCGATTTCGTCGAAGCGGCCGTCTCGGGAACCGTGTTCACGCTCGCGTTCGCGATGTTCTTCGGCGGCGCGCGTTTCTTCGATTCGCGCCCGGTCAACGCAGCGGTGCTGCTGTCGATCGCGGTGCTGTCCGTGCTGCCTACCTGGTACGGGCTCGGCGTGTCGACGCTCGCGATGCTCGTCTTGTGGACGACGCGCCGCCACCGGCTGCGCCCACCCGCGCAAGCCATCGCGGCGACGAGTGCCTGAGCGGCGCAGGAAGATTTTCATGAGCCCATCCGATCCCCGGACGATCGCGGTCGTCGGCTGCGGCACCGTCGGCGCGAGCTGGGCGGCGCTGTTCGTCGCGCATGGACTCCACGTGCGGGCGACCGACCCGTCGGCCGCAAGCGAAGCGCCGCTGCGGCGCTTCGTCGAAGCCGCGCGCGGCCCGCTGCGCCAGCTGGGGTTGCACGGCGAAGGCAGGCTCGATTTCACGAACGACCTCGCGCAGGCGCTCGACGGCGCTGGCTTCGTACAGGAAAACGCGCCCGAGGACGAAACGCTGAAACGAAGGCTGCTTGCCGAGATCGACGGACTCGTCGCTCCCGACGCGATCGTCGCCTGCAGCACGTCGTCGCTGCTGCGCAGCCGGCTGGTCTCCGACTGCGCGCACCGGCGCCGGCACATCGTCGCGCATCCGTTCAATCCGCCGCACCTGGTTCCGCTCGTCGAGATCGTCGGCGAAGACGACGCGGTGGTCGCGCGTGCGGTGGCCTTCTACCGGAGCGTGCACCGGCACCCGGTGGTGCTGCGGCGGGAAATGGCGGGCCACATCGCGAACCGGCTCTCGTCGGCACTGTGGCGCGAAGCCGTCCATCTCGTCGAACAGGGCGTCGCGAGCGTGGCGGACATCGACGCGGCGATGACGCACGGGCCCGGCCTGCGGTGGGCCATTTTCGGCCCGCACCTCACGTATCACCTGGGCGGCGGCGCCGGCGGCATCGAGCACTATCTCGAACATCTCGGGCCGAGCCAGGCGCGCCGCTGGGCCTCGCTGGGCACACCCGCGTTCGACGACGCATCGAAGCGCTTGCTCGTGGAAGGCGTACGCGAGGAGGCGGGGGGACGCTCGATCGACGAACTCGCGGCCGATCGTGATCGCGCGCTGGTCGCGCTGCTCGGGCTGTTCGAGCGGCTCGCGGGGAACGATT
>JBIQJM010000142.1:0-6703 GCA_044507525.1 Burkholderiales bacterium | reverse complement strand
GGCGAGATCCGCTCGGCCTTCGCGATGACCGAGCCCGACGTGGCGTCGTCCGACGCGACGAACATCACCACCTCGATCCGCCGCGACGGCGACGAATACGTGATCGACGGACGCAAATGGTTCATCACGAACGTCGCGCATCCGAACTGCCGGATCCTGATCGTGATGGGCAAGACCGACCCCGACGCCGAGCGGCATCGCCAGCAGACGATGGTGCTCGTGCCGATGGACACGCCGGGCCTCGAGGTCGTGCGCAACATCACCACGGTGAATCACGTCGCGCCCGAGGGGCACTGCGAGCTCGTCTTCCGCGGCGTGCGCGTGCCGGTGTCGAACCGGCTCGGCGAGGAAGGCAGCGGCTTCGCGCTCGCGCAGGCGCGGCTGGGGCCGGGGCGCATCCATCACTGCATGCGTTCGATCGGCGCCGCCGAGGTCGCGCTCGAGCTGATGACCGAACGCGCACAGGAACGCAAGACCTTCGGCAGGCACCTGTACCAGCACGGCACGGTCGCCGAGTGGATCGCACGCTCGCGCATCGAGATCGACCAGGCGCGGCTGCTCGTGCTGAAGACCGCGTGGATGATCGACCGCGTCGGCGCAAAGGGCGCGCGCAAGGAGATCTCGATGATCAAGGCGCTCGTGCCCTCGGTGCACACGACGGTGTGCGACCGCGCGATGCAGGTCTTCGGCGCGATGGGCATCAGCCCCGACACGCCGCTGGCCGACTCGTGGACCTGGGGGCGCGCGCTGCGCTTCGCCGACGGACCCGACGAAGTGCACCTGCAGTCGATCGCGCGCATGGAGGTCGGCGCGAGCAAGGCGACGCTCGGTGCGTCGGCGGCGCACCTGACCCCGCCGACGCGCTGAGGGAGAAACGGCTACTGCGGCAGCGCGCGCTCGGGGCGGTTGTCGGTCACCAGGTGCGCCTTCGCGCGCTCGCGCAGCGCGTCGTCGAGCGGAAGGCTCTGGTTCGTGTCGAGCGCGGCCTGCACCGCGACGCAATCGCAGGTGCAGACCATCGCGCCGCCCTCCTCGTCGTGCATCTGGTGCAGGAAACGGAAGTACTTGTCCCCCACCGCGAGGAAGCCGCTGCGCACCTGCACCAGTTCTCCGCCCCGCAGCTCGCGCATCAGCTGGTAGTTCTGCCGCACGATCGCCACGCGCAGCCGGCGTTCCTTCATCGTCGACGGCGTCAGTCCGATCGCGTGCAGCAGCAGCCACGTCGCCTGATCGAAGCGCGACACGTACATCCGCGAGTTCATGTAGCTCGCCGCGTCGTATTCCGACGCGAGAACGACGCCCCGGAAAGTCTTTACCCAGTCGGACATGAGTGCCGGCTCCTTGCTCAATCGGGTTGCGGAGGCTGCGCGGGCGGTTCGCCGTCGCGATCGACGCTGCCGTCGGCTGCGCCACCGCCTGCCGGATCGTCGAGCAGCTTCGCCCAGGCGAGCGCCCAGGCGGGTGCGACCTCCTCGGGCAGCTCGCCCGAGCTCGCGTCGTGGCGGAGCATCTCGCCGACGCGACGCGCGCCCCTCGCGTGCAGCAGCTGGTCGAAGCGGATTCCGCCGTGGCAGAAGGTGTCGCCGTAGGTGCGGTCGCCGAGCGCGATCACGCCGTAGGCGACGCCCGAGAGGTCGGGCTTCGACGATTCGAGGCTGTCGATCAGTTCCTGCGCGTTGTCGGGAACGTTGCCGAAGCCGTAGGTCGACGTGCAGACGAGGTAGTTGCCGCCGGCGGCGAAGGCACCCGCGTCGAGCCCGTCCATCAGGCGCAGGTCGACTTCGTGGCCCGCGAGCTCGAGCACCTGCTGGATTTCCTGCGCGACCATCTCCGCCGTTCCGGTCATCGTACCGACGAGAATGGTGATGGGCCACGGCATCCCTGCGCTCCTTGTCGCGTTGTTTCCGGTGCCCTGCCCCGCAAGGACACTCGCGCCTGCCAAGCGTCGACGGCAATAATGCCATCGTGCGCAGGCAGTGCGCCTTTCTCCCCATCGACCCGATCCGCCCGTGAAACACATCGCAATCATCGGCAGCGGCCCTGCCGGCTGCTATCTCGCCGACCAGCTCCTGCGCCTCGTGCGCGACGCACGCATCGACGTGATCGAGCGCCTGCCCGTCCCCTTCGGCCTCGTGCGCTACGGCGTCGCGCCCGACCACCAGGGCACGAAGGCCGTCTCGCGCCTGCTCGACCGCGTGCTGGCGCGCGACACCGTGCGCTTCTTCGGCAACGTCGAGGTCGGGCGCGACCTGCGCCTCGAAGAGCTGATGCAACTCTACGACGCCGTGGTGCTCGCCACCGGCGCACCGCGCGACCGCAGGCTCGGCATCCCCGGCGAAGACCTGCCCGGCGTCGTCGGCTCGGCGGCCTTCGTCGGCTGGTACAACGGCCACCCCGACTGCGTGGTGCCGCCCTTGCACGAGGTCCGCTCGGCGGTCGTCATCGGCAACGGCAACGTCGCGATCGACGTCGCGCGCGTGCTCGCCAAGACTCCGGCCGAACTCGCCGGATCCGACCTGTCGCCGTCGGTGCACGAGCGGCTGCTCGAACAGCGCATCGAGACGATCCATCTCGTCGGGCGCCGCGGTCCGGCCGACGCGAAGTTCACCAGGGCCGAGCTCGCCGAGCTCGGCAGGCTCGAGCGGGCGCGCGCGCAGATCGCCGAACCGCGGCTGCTCGACGACGTGCAGGCCGACGGCGAGGCGGCTGCCGTCGTCGAAGTGTTGCGCGGCTTCGCAGCCGACGCAGGCGAAGCGCCGGTGCGCATCGTCTTTCATTTCGGCGCCGCGCCTGCCGCCTTCGAAGGCGACGCGCGGCTCGAGGCGGTCCGCTTCGCCCGGCAGGGCCGCGAACCGCTGGTGCTGCCGGCGCAGCTGGCGGTTTCGTGCATCGGCTACCAGGCGATCGACTGCTGCAGCGCGTCACCCACGGGCGGCGTCTTCGCCAACGAGGACGCACGGATCTCCGAGGGATTGTTCGTGACCGGGTGGGCCGGCCGCGGCCCGTCGGGGACGATCCCGACGAACCGCACCGAAGCGCAGCGCGTCGCGCAGCGCATCGCCGGCGAGCTCGTCGACCACGGACGCGGCGGCGGCGAAGCGCTCGCGGCGATGCTCGCCGCACGCGGCGTGCGGGTCGTCGACCACGCGGGGTGGAGAAGCATCGATGCGGCCGAGCTCGCGCGTGCGGGCAGCGACCGCTGCCGCCACAAGTTCGATTCGATCGACGCGATGCTCGACGCGGCCCCACGACGCTGACGCTGACGCTGACGCTGACGCTGACGCTGACGCTGCGGCTACGGCTGCGGCCGCGGCCGCCCGGCCTCGCAAGGATCAGCGCGAGGACTTCACGCGATACATGTCCTCGTCGCCGCGCGCGAGCAGCGTGTGGATGGTGTCGTGCGGCGCCGCTTCGGCCAGGCCCACGCTGATGTCCACCCGGATGCCGGGCGCGATGTCGTCCCACGCGAACTCGCGCACCGCGTTGCGCAGCCGCTCGCAGGCGATGCGCGCGATCGGGAGATCGGCGTCGCGGAAGACGATGACGAATTCGTCGCCGGCCAGGCGGGCCGGCAGGTCGCCGTGCCGCACGTGCGAGCGCAGCAGTCCGGCGAGCGTCCTGAGCACCTGGTCGCCGGCGGCGTGCGAATGCCGGTCGTTGATCTCCTTGAAGCGGTCGACGTCGATCAACGCGATCGCGGGTCCGCACCGCGTGCCCGCGCTGCGGCCGAGCGCCTCGGCGAGCACCTGTTCGAGATGTCGACGGTTCGGCAGTTCGGTGAGCGGATCCTCGAGCGACCACTGCTCGAGCCGCCGCGACTCCGCCTCGAGCTCGCGCAGTTGCTGCGAGCGCCGGCGCAGCTCGAGCTGGCGCTGCGCGACGCGGTCGTGGTGCTCGAGGCTCTCGCGGCGGATCTCGATGTCGCGCCGCGCGAGCGCGCGCAGCTCGGACAGCGCTTCGCGGCTGCGGCCCTGCGCGTCGAGGATGTCGCTCGCCAGCATGTGGCCGGTGCGCGCGATCTGCTCGTGCTCGACCGACAGCGCCACGTCGATCATCGCGCGCACGGAAGCGCTGGCCACCGGAAGGTCGCCGCGGCAGCGGGCGACCTCGCATTGCGCCCACATCGCGAGCGCGTGCAGCCAGGAGGTGCGTGCGTGCTTCGCCGCGTGCGACGCGACGCAGGTGGCATGCAGGTCGGCCTCGCCGACGGCGCCTCGCCACGCGGCGGCGATGCACTCGGCGAACGCGAGCAGCGTGCGCGAGGTCGGCTCGGCGTCGGGCTGGAGCTTGGCGATGTGCGTGCTCCGGATGAGCCGGCGGCAGTCGTCGAGCGCCGCTTCGAGCAGCGCGCCGTCGGCCGGACGCGAATACAGGTGCCGCTCGACGCTCGCTCGCACGATCTCCCCGTAGCAGCGGTTCACCCGCGGCTGGAAGGCGGCGGCGGCGCCCGAGCGCGACGCGAACTCCGCCGAACGCTGCAGCGCCTCGGCGTGCCGGTCGAAGTCGCCGTTGGCGATCAGCGCGATGCCCAGCCCGTTGTGGGCCGACGAGAGCAGGCGCGCGTCGCCGACCGGCTGCGCCAGCGTCGTCGCCATGATCGCCGAGGTCACCGCCAGCTCGTTGCGGCGCAGGCAACTGGCGACGTACGAGTAGATGACGAGCGAACGTGCCTCGCCGGCCGCGTCGCCCGACTGCTCGAACAGCTGCACCGCGCGGTGGGCCGCCCGATGTGCGCTGCGCAGCCGCGATACGAAGGTGTCGACGCGGGCGATGCGCAGCAGCGCCTCGGCCTGCCCGTGCAGGTCTCCCGCATCGGAGGCGATCTGGGATGCGACGACCGCGCAGGTGCGGGCGTGATCGTGCTCGCCGCGACGCAATGCGTCGTCGGCCCGCTTCAACTGGACGCACGTATCGTCGGAACGCGAACCGGACAAGACGATTTCCTGCTGGCAGAGCATCGTTCCCGTGCTTCTAGCATCATCCGGCGCGGCAAACCGCTACTTGTTTCACCGCTTCCATAGGCCATTCGGCCTATTGCGCGAATTCCATCCTCCGTATGTCTGCATTGCCGTGCCGGGCGGCGGGCGGCGAGGAGCAGAAGGGAGAAGGGACGGACGGACGGCCGCCGGGCGCAGCGATACCCTTCGTCCTGGGCCATCGGGAGCCGGGGGAGTCGAAATGAGCACGCAGACGGGATTCCGCCTCACCTATTCGACGATGTTCGACCCGCCCCCCGAGCTGCACGAACGCTTCGATGCGGCGCTGGCCGCGGTGGGGCCGACGCTGGGCGCCGACCATCCGATGTACGTCGAGGGCCGCCCGCGGACGGCCGACTCGACGTACGAGGTGCGTTCGCCGATCGATCGCGAGCGCCTGGTCGGCCGCTTTCCGGCGGGCACCGCGGCCGACGCCGACGCCGCGGTGCAGGCGGCACGACGCGCCTGGCCCGCCTGGTCGCGCACGCCGTGGACGCAGCGCGTCGCGGTGCTGCGCCGGGTTGCCGCACTGATCGAGGAACGCGTCTACACGATCGCCGCGGCAATGGCGACCGAGGTCGGCAAGAACCGGATGGAGGCGCTCGGCGAGGTGCAGGAGACCGCCGACCTCTTCCGCTGGTACGCCGACCAGTTCGAGCAGAACGACGGTTTCCGGCGCCAGCTGCCCGACGACCCGCTTGCGGGCTTCGCCAGCCGCAACTGCACCGAACTGCGCCCCTACGGCGCATGGGGCGTGATCGCTCCGTTCAACTTTCCGTTCGCGCTCGCCGGCGGGCCGATCGGCGCCGCGCTCGTCGCCGGCAACACCGTGGTCTTCAAGGTGGCGAGCGCCACTTCGCTGTGCGGCCGGCTGCTGATGCAGGTACTGCAGGATGCCGGCGTTCCGCCCGGCGTGGCCAATCAGGTCACCGGCTCCGGCGGGGAGATCGGCGAAGCGCTCGTCGCGCATCCGGGACTCGCCGGAATCACGTTCACCGGATCCTACGAAGTCGGCATGGGCATCGTGCGACGCTTCGGCCAGGGGCGCTGGCCGCGTCCGTGCATCGCCGAGATGGGCGGGAAGAACGCAGCGATCGTCACCCGGCGTGCCGACCTCGAACGCGCCGGCACCGGGATCTGGCGCTCGGCCTTCGGGCTGCAGGGACAGAAGTGCTCGGCCTGCTCGCGGGTGCTGGTCGATCGGGCGGTGGCCGGCGAGCTGCGCGAGCGCCTCGTGGCGGCGGCCGAATCGATCGCGGTCGGCGATCCCACCGAGCGGCGCAACTGGATGGGACCGGTCATCGACGAACGCGCGCAGGCCCGCTACCGGCATTGCGTCGAGCGGCTGCGGGCGGTCGGGCGCATCGACGCCGGCGGCCGCGTGCTGGACGAAGGTGCGCTTGCGCGCGGCTGCTTCGTCGCGCCGACGGTGGCGCAGGCGCCGCGCGAGGACGCGCTGTGGCGCGCCGAGCAGTTCCTTCCGCTCGTGCTCGTCGACGAGGTCGATTCGCTCGACGAAGCGATCGACGAGGCGAACCGTTCCGACTACGGTCTCACGGCCGGCTTCTACGGTGCGCC
The DNA here is from genome assembly GCA_044507525.1 of Burkholderiales bacterium. Classification (GTDB taxonomy): domain Bacteria; phylum Pseudomonadota; class Gammaproteobacteria; order Burkholderiales; family Burkholderiaceae_E; genus Zeimonas. Next base: position 149 of record JBIQJM010000142.1, on the reverse strand, counting down.
CGAGGAGGCGCAGCGTTTCCTCGACGAGATCGAAGCGGGCGTCACCTACGTGAACCGGCCGCAGGGCGCGACGACCGGCGCCTGGCCCGGCTATCAGCCCTTCGGCGGCTGGAAGGCGAGCGGCAGCACCGGCAAGGCGATCGGCTCGT
>JBIQJM010000017.1:0-42676 GCA_044507525.1 Burkholderiales bacterium | reverse complement strand
CGGGCGAGCCCACCGGTGCGATCTACGGCATGGTGGCGATGCTACGGCGTCTGCGGGCCGACGGCAAACCGAACGGCTTCGGGGCTGCGACGTACGGCGCGGTCGTCTTCGATGCCCCGGGCAAGACCTTCCGCGACGACTGGTACCCGGAGTACAAGGCGAACCGCAAGGCGATGCCCGACGACCTCGCGCGCCAGATCCCGCTCATCCACGAGATCGTGCGTGCGCTCGGCTGGCCGCTCGTCATGGTCGACGGCATCGAGGCCGACGACGTGATCGGCACCCTCGCCGCGCAGGCGAGCGCGAGCGGAATGAAGACGATCGTCTCGACCGGCGACAAGGACCTCGCCCAGCTCGTCGACGACAACGTCGTGCTGGTGAACACGATGACGCGCGACGGCGGGCCCGGCGAGCGGCTCGACCGCGCGGGCGTCGTCGCGAAGTTCGGCGTCCCGCCCGAGCGCATCGTCGACTGGCTCACGCTGGTCGGCGATTCGGTCGACAACGTCCCCGGCGTCGACAAGGTCGGGCCGAAGACGGCGGCGAAGTGGCTCGCGCAGTACGGATCGCTCGATGCGCTCGTCGAGCAGGCGCACACGGTGGGTGGCGCGGCCGGCAACAACCTGCGCAACGCGCTCGACTGGCTGCCGACCGCACGGCGTCTCGTCACGGTGAAGACCGATTGCGCGCTGGCACCGCAGGTCGAGTCGATCGAGCGCTCGCTCGCCTTCACCGAGCCCGATCGCCCGGCGCTGCGCGAGCTGTTCGAGCGGTGCAACTTCCGCACCTGGCTGCGCGAGATCGACGGGGACGGCGACCTGCCTTCGGCGACGGGCGCGACGCTCGGTGCGATCGACGCATCGTCGCGCGGTGCCGCCGCCGGTGGCGCGCGCGGCATGGCGCAGCCGATCGGCAGCGCGGCGTCCGGCGAAGTCGCGGTCGCGGGCGGCGATGCGCCCGGCGGCGCCGACGCGCGGGTGGCCGAAGAAGAACCGGGCGCCGCGCAGCCGGACACGGCGCCGGCGCTGCGCTACGAGACGGTGCTCGACGACGAGCGGCTCGAATGGTGGATCCGCCGCGTCGAGGCGGCCGAGCTGGTCGCCTTCGATACCGAGACGACGTCGCTCGACCCGATGCGCGCCGAGATCGTCGGGCTTTCGCTGTCGGTCGAGCCCTACGAGGCCTGTTACGTGCCGATGGCGCACCGGTACACGGGCGCGCCGCAGCAGCTGTCGCGCGAGCACGTGCTCGAGCGGCTGCGCGGCTGGCTCGAGGACGAGCGCCGCGCGAAGGTCGGGCAGAACCTCAAGTACGACGCGCACGTGCTCGCCAACCACGGCGTGCGGCTCGCCGGCATCGCGCACGACACGCTGCTCGAGAGCTACGTGCTCGAGGCGCATCGCAACCACGACCTCGACTCGCTCGCCGATCGCCACCTCGATCGGCGCACGATCCGCTACACCGACATCGCCGGCAAGGGCGCGAAGCAGATCGGCTTCGAGCAGGTGGACATCGACTCGGCGACCCGCTATGCCGCCGAGGATGCCGACGTCGCGATGCACCTGCATCGCACGCTGTACCCCGACATCGCCGCCGACGCGAAGCTCGAGTACGTCTATCGCGAGATCGAGCTGCCGGTGTCGCGCGTGCTGGAGACGATGGAGCGCACGGGCGTCCTGATCGACTCCGAGGCGATGACGCGCCAGTCGGAGGAGCTCGGCCAGCGCATGCACGCGCTCGAGCGCCAGGCGGTCGAACTCGTCGGCGCACCGTTGAACATGGGTTCGCCGAAGCAGCTGTGCGAGGTGCTCTACGAGGGGCTCGGCCTGCCGGTGCTCAAGCGCACCGCGAGCGGCGCGCCGTCCACCGACGAGGACGTGCTCGAGAAGCTCGCGCAGGACTACCCGCTGCCGCGCATCGTGCTCGACTGGCGGTCGCTGTCGAAGCTCAAGGGCACGTACACCGACAAGCTGCCGAAGATGGTCGATCCGCGCAGCGGACGCGTGCACACGCGCTATTCGCAGGCGGTCGCGGTCACCGGCCGGCTGGCGTCCAGCGATCCGAACCTGCAGAACATCCCGATCCGCACCGCGGACGGCCGGCGCATCCGCGAGGCCTTCGTCGCGCCGGCCGGCTCGAAGATCGTCTCGGCCGACTACTCGCAGATCGAGCTGCGCATCATGGCGCACATCTCCGGCGACGAGAACCTGCTGCGCGCCTTCGAGCAGCGCATGGACGTGCACCGCGCGACCGCCGCCGAGATCTTCGGCGTCGCGCCCGACGAGGTCAGCTTCGAGCAGCGCCGCTACGCGAAGGTGATCAACTTCGGCCTGATGTACGGCATGAGCGCCTACGGGCTGGCGACCAACCTCGACATCGATCGCAGCGCCGCGAAGAACTACATCGAGCGCTACTTCGCCCGCTACCCCGGCGTCGCCCGCTACATGGAGGAAACGCGCGAACGCGCGCGGCGCAACGGCTACGTCGAGACGGTGCTCGGGCGCCGGCTGTGGATCGCCGAGATCAACAGCCCGAACGGCCCGCGTCGATCGGGAGCCGAACGCGCGGCGATCAACGCGCCGATGCAGGGCACCGCCGCCGATCTCGTCAAGCTGGCGATGATCCAGGTGCAGCGATGGATCGAGCGCGACGCGTTGCGCTCGAAGCTGATCCTGCAGGTGCACGACGAGCTGGTGCTCGAGGTACCCGACGACGAGCTCGACGCGGTGCGTACCGAGGTTCCGCGCCTGATGAGCGGCGTGGCTGCGCTCGCCGTGCCGCTCGAGGTCGAGTGCGGCGTCGGCGGCAACTGGGACGAGGCGCACTGATCGTGTCCGCGACGCTGGCGGCGATCGTCGCCGCTACCTTTCTCTCGGGCGCCGTCAGCGTGCTCGCGGCCGCGTGGCTCTCGCTGTCGCTGCTGGCGGGCGTCGTGCGCCGGATGGTGAGCCTGTCGGCCGGATTGCTGCTCGGCTCGGCGATGCTCAACCTCCTTCCCGAAGCCTTCGAATCGGGCGCCGACGTGCATTCGCTGTCGTGGACGCTGCTCGCCGGCGTCATCGCGTTCTTCGCGCTCGAGAAGTTCGCCGTGCTGCGCCACAGCCACCACCACGAGCACGACGGACACGGCCACCACCACGGGCACGACCGCGACGAGGCGGGCCCGGGCGGGCTGGTCGTGCTGGTCGGCGACTCCATCCACAACGCGGCCGACGGCGTGATCATCGCCGCCGCGTTCCTCGCCGACCCGGCGCTGGGCTGGGTGACGACGGCGGCGATCGCCGCGCACGAGATTCCGCAGGAGATCGGCGACTTCATCGTCCTGCTCAACGCCGGCTACTCGCGTCGGCGCGCGCTCGCCTACAACTTCATCAGCGGCGTCGCCGCGGTGCTCGGCGGCGTCCTCGGCTACTTCGCACTCGGCTACGGACAGGCGCTGCTGCCGTACGTGCTGGTCGTCGCCGCCGCGAGCTTCATCTACGTCGCGCTCGCCGACCTGGTGCCGGGGCTGCATCGCGACACGCGCCGCAACGGCGACTGGTTCTGGCAGTTCGCGTTGATGCTCCTCGGCGTCGGGCTGATCGCGCTGTTCGCGTCCTTCGTGCACGGCCACTGAGCGCGCGAGGCAGCGACCTCAGTAGCGCAGGCGCGCGTGCCAGGTCCGTTGCGCGGCCTCGAGCGCCTGCCGCAGCGTGCGGATGCCGCGCGCCTCGAGCAGCGGGATCAGCTTCAGGAAGATCTCGGCGGTGACGAGTGCGTCGCCGAGCGCGCTGTGGCGTCCCGAGAGCGCGACGCCGAGCCGCGCGGCGATCGCTTCGAGCGAATGCGACTCCTGTTGCGGGTGCACGCAGGCCGACAGCAGCAGCGTGTCGAGCACCGGCTGGTCGAAGACGACGCCCGCTTCCGCTTCGGCCTCGCGCAGGAAGCGCAGGTCGAAGGCGGCGTTGTGGCCGACCAGCACCGAGTCGCGCGCGAAGGCGTGGAAGACGGGCAGCACCTGCGCGGCGCGCGGCTGGCCGGCGAGCCGGGCGGCGTCGATGCCGTGGATCGCCAGCGACGCGGCGGAGACCGCCCGCTGCGGATCGACGAGCCGCTCGAAGCATTCGTGTCGACGCAGCTTGCCGGCGACGATCCGCGCTGCGCCGATCTGCACGATGCGATCGCCCCCGCCGGGATCGAGACCCGTCGTCTCGGTGTCGAAGACGGTGCAGGTGAGCTCGGCGAGCGCCCGATCGGCGAGCGCGCGCGCGGAGCCCGTGTCGCGAAAGAGGTCGAAGTCGTAGTACTCCGGACGGCTGGCGGCGGCGCCGGCCGCACCGGGCGCGCCCGCGTTCGCCTCGGGCAGGACGCTCGACGCCTCCGCCACCGGCAGCAGCAGCCGGAAGAAGCTCTCGTGCCTCGCGCGTTCGCGCTGGAACCAGATCTCGCCGTCGTGCCGATCGATCACGTCGCGCACGCTGAGTGCGCTCGCCGAGGATCCCGACCGCATCGTGTCGGTCTCCCAGTTCGTGACCGTCTCGGTGCTCAGCGCGAGCCCCTGCCAGACGAGGTCGAGGTGCGCGCGCGCGTCCGCGGGCGCCAGGCGCAGGCGCAGCATGCGCACCCCGTACTCGTCGACCAGGCGTTCGGCGAGATGCGCGAGCGCCTGCAGCAGCGAGAAGCTGTCGACCTTCAGCCACAGGCCCGCGTCGATCGCGTCGAGCTCGACGCGGCAGCGCAGGCTCGTCTCGATGCGTCGGCGGGCCGCGGCGAGCAGGTCGGTGCCGGGCATGTTCTCGAGCGGCCAGCGCGTCTTCTGCACCTGCGCGTCGCGCGCGGCGACTTCGTGCAGCCGCGCGTTCATCGTGCGCACCTCGGCGCGGATCACCTCTCGCAGGCGCTCGCGCGTCGCGTCGTCGACGTCGGGGTAGTCGATCATCTCGACGGCCGCCTGCAGGTTGCCGAGCGAGGCGCGGCTGCCCTGCAGCAACTCGTGCATCGTGCGATCGCGCAGCGCGGCGTCGGCGAACGACTCGGTCACGTCCTCGAGCATCAGCAGGTAGCCGCTCAGCGTCGCGCCGGGTGTCGCGGCGGCTGCCGTCTCCGCGCCTTCGTCGCGCCCGGGCTGCGCGTCCTCGGGGTCCTGCACCGGAACCATCTGCGTGCGCAGCAGCAGCCCATCGCGCGTCGCGGTGAGGAACTGTACCGACGGGTGCGCGTCGCCGCGCTGCAGGCGCAGGCGGATGGTCTGCAGTGCGTGGGCGATCGGCGCCGGATCCAGCACGTCGTGGACCGAGCGGCCCAGGCCGATCAGCTCGCTGCCCGGGTGCGGCGCTTCGGTGTCCGATCGCGTTCGGAACTGCTCGAGCGCGCGAAGGTTGTAGAGCAGGATCCGCCCGTCGAGCGTGCAGACCAGGACGCTCTGCGCAAGCTCGGCCATCAGCGCGGCCAGGCGGCTGCGCTGGCGCTCGATCTCGCGGCTCGCCTCCCGCACCCGTCGCTCGATGTCGGCGTCCCGCTCGCCGCGCTGGCGCACGAGTGCATTGAAGGCGTTCGCGAGCGCACGGTTGTCCGCGCTTCCCTCGGGCTCGATCGCGACATCGCCGCCGCCGGCAACGATCGCCTGCGCACGTTCGGCCAGGCGCGCAGGCGCCGCGACCCGACGCTGCCAGGCGGCGTGGACGGCGAGTCCGAGCGCGAGCGCAAGCAGCAGGCCGAGGAAGAGCAGCATCGCCGCGCGCGGCGCGAGCCAGTCCCTCAGCAGGGCGCGCTCCTGCGGTGCGAGCGTCCACGCGAAGAAGGCACCCGCGCCGAAGGTCCACAGCGCGAGCACCAGGGCGGGCGCCAGCGCGAGCACGAGCGCCCCGGCCGCGCGCCGCGCCCGGGGGTTCACGATCCGCCTTCGAGCAGCTCGCGCACGCGCACGGCGAGCTCGCGCGTCGAGATCGGTTTGGTCACGTAGGCGTCGGCGCCCAGCGCCAGCCCCTTGGCGACGTCGACATCGCGCCCCTTCGCGGTGAGCAGCACGATGCGCACGTCCGCGAGGGCCTCGTCTGCGCGCACCGTCTGGCAGACCTCGAAGCCGCTCCTGCCCGGCATCATCACGTCGAGCAGCACGAGGTCGGGACGCTCGCGCCGGATCGCGGCCAGCGCCTCGTCGCCGTCGCGCGCGAGCAGCACCTCGTAGCCCTCGCGCTTCATCAGGTACTCGAGCGGAATCACGATGTTCGGTTCGTCGTCGGCGATGAGGACCCTGCGCGTCACGTCGTTCTCCTCCACGGCAGATCGAAGCCGACGCAGGCGCCTTGCCCCGGCGTCGAACGCAGCCACATCGTGCCGCCGAAATGCTCGACGATGCCGCGGCTGATCGGCAGGCCCAGGCCGGTGCCCTTGCGTTGCGCGGCCCGGTCGCTGCCCTGGCGGAACTTCTCGAAGACCGCCGCCTGTTCGTCGGGCGGCACGCCGGGACCGTTGTCCTGCACCTGCACCCGTACGCCGCGCTCGTCGGCGAGGAGCCGCACGTCGATGCGGCCGCCTTCGGGCGGCACGAACTTCACGGCGTTCGACAGCAGGTTCATCATCACCTGCATCAGGCGATCGGCGTCGGCGCGCAGCCGGGGCAGCGACGGCGGCATCGCGAGCGTGATCCGCGCGCCGCGCTCCTGCACCATCGCCTGCGCGGTTTGCACCGCGCGTTCGAGCAGCGCGCGCAGGTCGACTTCCTCGTCGTGCCACTGCGCGTTTCCGGATTCGATCTTCGCCATGTCGAGCACCTGGTCGACCAGGCGCGACAGGCGCTCGGTCTCCGAGACGATGATGCCGACGAATCGCTGGCGCTGGCCGGATTCCATGTCGGGATCGTCGACGATCAGCTCGGCGAGCGCGCGGATCGAGGTCAGCGGCGTGCGCAGCTCGTGCGTCACCGACGACATGAAGTCGTCCTTGAGCCGGTCGAGGCTCTTCAGCTTCTCGTTGGCCGTGCGCAGCTCTTCGCCGATGCGCTCGAGCTCGAGCGAGTGCGCGCGCAGCTGCGAGGCTTCCTCGACGATGCGCGACACCTCGGCGACGTCGAGCGGCTCCTCCTCGACGACCGAGGCCACCATCACGTGCGCCGAAGCGCTGCCGATCGCCCCGGCCAGCTGCGTCTCGACGAACTGCACGAGACGCGCATCGGCGGGGATCGCCTCGACGGCGACCGCACCGGTGCGCGCCGCGTAGTCGGCGAACAGGCGCTCGGCGCCCGCGGACCCGAGGAAGCGCGCGGCGAGCGCGCGCAGGTCGGCCACGCGCGCGCGGCCGCGCCAGAACACCGGCGCGGGGGAAGCTCCGTCGCCCGGGTCGGCGGCGTGCGCGTGCATCGGAGCGTCGACGAAGAGCAGCGCCTGGCTCGTCTCGCGCGCCGACGGGCCGCGAAGCAGCGAGACGCCGACGTACAGCCCGACGTTGACGAGCAGGCTCCAGAACAGCGCGTGCGTCAGGCCGTCGAGCTGGGTCATGCCGAACAGCTGCTCGGGGCGCAGCCATTCGATGCCGAAGGGGCCGTCGCGCACGTAGTCCGACAGGCTCGCGCCGAGCCAGCCCGAGCGCGCGATCGACGGCAGCATCAGCGTATGGACCCACAGCGCGAAGCCCGCCGCCAGGCCGGCGAGCGCGCCGTCGCGCGTGCCGCCCTTCCAGTAGATGCCGCCGAACAGCGCCGGCGCGAACTGTGCGACGGCCGCGAAGCTGATCAGCCCGATGCTCACCAGCGCGTAGGCCTCGCCGGCGAGCCGGAAGTACAGGTAGCCCAGCAGCAGCAGCACGAGGATCGACACGCGGCGGATGCCGAGCAGCAGCCCGGTGAGGTCGCGCGCCGTGCGCAGCCCGAAGCGCCGTGTGCGCAGCAGCAGCGGCATCACCAGGTCGTTCGACAGCATCGTCGCGACGGCGATCGCCTCGACGATGACCATGCCGGTGGCGGCGGAGAGCCCGCCGACGAAGGCGAGCAGCGCGAGGCCCTGCGCGCCGGCCGACATCGGCAGCGAGAGCACGAAGGTCTCGGGATCCGCACCGGCGCCGCCGAAGTGCAGCAGCCCGCCGAGCGCGATCGGCAGCACGAACACGTTGATCAGAAGCAGGTACAGCGGGAAGACCCACGAGGCGCGGCGAAGGTGGCGCTCGTCGACGTTCTCGATGACGATCACCTGGAACTGGCGCGGAAGCAGGATCACCGAGAGCATCGCCAGCAGCACCAGCGCGAACCACTGGTCGTAGGCGAAGGGAGCGAGCGCGTCGCCGGCGAGCAGCGCGCCGATCGCCGGGTCGGCGCGCGCGCGCGCGAAGATCTCGCCGGGCCCGTCGAACAGGCTCCAGCTGACGAAGGCGCCCACGGCGAGGAAGGCGACGAGCTTGACGACCGACTCGGCCGCGATCGCGGCGACCAGGCCTTCGTGCCGCTCGGTGGCGTCGAGATGGCGCGTGCCGAAGATCATCGTGAAGCCGGCGAGCACGAGCGCGACGTAGAGCGTGCTGTCGCGCCACCAGGGCTCGAGCCGGGCGGGCAGTCCCTCGGTCCCGGTGAGCAGCTCGAAGCCGCTGGCCACCGCCTTCAGCTGCAGCGCCATGTAGGGAACGATGCCGACCACGGCGATCAACGTGACGAGCGCGGCAAGCGACGGGCTCTTGCCGTGCCGGCTGGCGATGAAGTCGGCGATCGAGGTCAGCCGGTGCGTGCGCGCGATGCGGACGATCTTGCGCAGCACGACCCCGGCCAGCACCATCGCGAGCGTCGGTCCGAGGTAGATCGGCAGGAACCAGACGCCCGCATCGGCGGCGCGGCCGACGCTGCCGAAATAGGTCCACGCGGTGCAGTACACGCCGATCGACAGCGCGTAGACCCAGGCGTTGCCGATCACCGAGCGGCCCTGGCGCGCGCGCCGGTCGCCCCAGGCGGCGATGCCGAAGAGCATCAGCAGGTACGCGAAGGACGCGACGACCACCAGGGAAACGGGCAGCACGACGCGCTTTCTCAGTCCGTGTCGCGCTCGGCGATCCAGGCGAGAGCGGCGATGATCGCGCCCCAGGCGACGAACAGCGCCGCCGGCAGCAGCGGGACGCCGAGCAGCGCCGCGTCGCCCATCCACAGGCCGAGCAGCGGATAGCTGAAGAGCAGCCAGCCGGCGGCGAACAACGCGCACAGGCGCGCGGTGTCGCGCGTGCCCGGGCCGGGTGGGGTGGGCGTGCTCACAGCGAGGCGAGGCGGTAGTGCTGGCGCAGGAACGCGCGGAAGCGCCGCACGATCGCGAGGCAGTCGTGCAGGCGGTCGCGCTCGAGCGTGCCGAGCCGGCCCGCTTGCACTTCGTTGGTGGGCACGCGGCCGGCCGCGCGCTCGCGCAACTGGACGTCGAGTCGCAGCTGCAGCAGGAAGCGCAGCGCATCGACGAGATCGCGCCCGAGCGCCGCATCGAGCCGACCATCGGCGACGAGCGCGTCGACGCGGTGCGCCGTGGCGAGCGCGCGCACGCGGTACTGCAGCGCGAGCGCGCGCACGCCGTGCACGATCGGGAAGATCGCCGCCTTCTTCAGGTCGAGCGGCGCCGGGTCGCGACGTGCGCGCATGCGCGTCCACCAGCCGCCGCCTTCGTCGAACTGCTCGACGGCCGCGACGAAGCGGGCGAGGAAGGCGTCGCTGCCGACCAGCGCTTCGTCGAGCCACGCGCGCAGCTCGTCGAGCAGCGCCGCATCGCCGGCGACCGGCGCCGCGTCGAGGAAGATCGCCAGGTGCATCGCGCCTTCGGGGTCACTGCCGTCGATCCACCCGCGCATCGTCTCGCGATAGCCGGCGAGCGACTGGCGCCAGCGCGGATTCGTGACCATCACGTTGCCCGGGCACGGCGGATAGCCGATCCGGGCGAGTGCATCGTGCAACCGACGTGCGGCCTCCTCGAGCGCGGGCGGCGCAGGGTCGTCGCGCGCGAGCAGCGCGTTGTCCTGGTCGGTCTTCAGCAGCTGCTCGCTGCGGCCTTCGCTGCCCATGACGACGAGGCAGCTCGCGGCGACCAGCTCGGTCGGTGCGAGCATCGACCACAGCCGGGCGAACAGGCGCCGGTTCAGCTCGCCGACGAGGCGCGCGATGCGCTCGACGCGCGTGCCGCGTTCGTGCATCGCCGCGATCATCGCGTCGATGCGCCGGGCGGCGGCTTCGAGATCGCCGACCGAGGCGGCGTCCTCGATCTGCTGCACGACGATGTGCGAGTGGTTGGCGACGAAGCTGATCAGGTCGAGCTGGCCGAGCACGCCGAGCACCCGGTCGCCGTCGCGCACGACGAGCCGATGCACGCCGTGGCGGACCATGCGCCACATCGCCTCGAAGAGCTCGGCATCGGGGTGCACGTCGACGAGATCGAAGCGCGCCGCCTCGCGCACGGCGAGCTCGCCGGGCGGGCGCGCGTGCAGCATCGCGTCGCGCAGGTCGGTGGTCGTGAAGATGCCGATCCGCGCGCCGTCGCGCACCAGCGCGCTGGTGAGCCCGCGTTGCGACAGCTCGCGGCACACCGCGACGAGGTCGGTGGCGCCGTCGACGTAGAACGGTCGGCGCAGGTATGCATCACGCACGCGTGCGGTGACGAGCGAGAGCGTCTCGAGCCGAAGGTCGGCGTCGTGCGTGTCGGGCATCGGCGGGCAGCCTCGCGTCAGGGCCTGTTCACGGCGATCGTAGTGTGAACCGGCCCCGGCCGGCGCGGCCCTGCGCGCTCGCCTGCCTCGGGGCGTCAATGTCGCGAGGCGACCGACGCGCCGATCCCGGTCTCGGAGCGCACCTGCTGCGCGAGGAATCCGGCCCGGTCGACCCGCGCGCGGGCGCTGCGATCGAGGATCGAGAACAGCCAGATGCCGACGAAGCCGATCGTCATCGAGAACAGCGCGGGCGAGGCATAGGGAAAGGGCGCCGATCCCTTCGGGTTGCCGAGCGTCGCCTCCCAGACCGCGGGCGAGATCACCGTCAGCACGACCGACGAGACCAGGCCGAGGAAGCCGCCGATGACGACTCCGCGCGTCGTGCAGTCCTTCCACATCACCGACATCAGCAGCACCGGGAAGTTCGCCGACGCCGCGATCGCGAAGGCGAGCGACACCATGAAGGCGATGTTCTGCTTCTCGAAGGCGATGCCGAGCAGCACGGCGACGATGCCGAGCACGACGGTGGTGATGCGCGAGACGCGCAGCTCGGCGGCGCTGTCGGCCTGGCCCTTGCGGATCACGCTCGAGTAGAGGTCGTGCGAGACGGCGGAAGCGCCCGACAGCGTGAGCCCGGCGACGACGGCGAGGATCGTCGCGAAGGCCACCGCCGAGATGAACCCGAGGAAGACGTTGCCGCCGACCGCATCGGCCAGGTGCACGGCGGCCATGTTGCTGCCGCCGATGAGTCCGCCGCTCGCGTCGAGGAAGCCCGGTTCGGTGAGTACGAAGACGATGGCGCCGAAGCCGATGATGAAGGTGAGCAGGTAGAAGTAGCCGATCCACGTCGTCGCCCAGAACACCGACTTGCGCGCCTCGCGCGCGTTGGGCACCGTGAAGAAGCGCATCAGGATGTGCGGCAGGCCGGCGGTGCCGAACATCAGCGCCATGCCGAAGGAGATCGCCGAGATCGGGTCCTTGATGAAGCCGCCGGGGCCCATGATCGAGCGGCCGGTGGCGGCCGCCGCCTCGGGCGGCCTGCCCGCGGCGGCCGCCAGCTCCGTCTTGATCTGCACCGCCCGGGCGAACATCGCCTCGGGGCTGAAGCCGAAATGCAGCAGCACCATCAGCGCCATGAAGGTGGCGCCGCCGAGCAGCATGATCGCCTTGATGATCTGCACCCACGTCGTCGCCGTCATCCCGCCGAACAGCACGTAGATCATCATCAGCACGCCGACGATGACCACAGCGATCCAGTAGTCGAGGCCGAAGAGCAGCTTGATCAGCTGTCCGGCGCCGACCATCTGCGCGATCAGGTAGAACGCGACGACGACCAGCGTTCCCGAGGCGGCGAAGACGCGCACCGGCGCCTGCTCGAATCGGAACGCGGCGACGTCGGCAAAGGTGAACTTGCCCAGGTTGCGCAGCCGCTCGGCGAGCAGGAAGGTGACGACCGGCCAGCCGACGAGGAAGCCGATCGAATAGATGAGACCGTCGTAGCCGCTCGCCATCACGGCCGCCGAGATGCCCAGGAAGGACGCCGCCGACATGTAGTCGCCGGCGATCGCCAGTCCGTTCTGGAAACCGGTGATGCCGCCGCCGGCGGTGTAGAAGTCGGCCGCCGACTTCGTGCGCGAAGCCGCCCAGCGCGTGATGAACAGCGTGAACAGCACGAACACGCCGAACATGCCGATCGCCGTCCAGTTCGTCGCCTGCTTCTCGGCCTGGCCGAGGTCGCCGCCGGCGGCCGCGGCCGCGGTGCACGCGGCCAGCAGCGCGGCGGCAGCGGCGATGCGTGCGGATCGATGCGGGCTCATTTCAGCGCCTCCCGCACGATGCGCTCGGTGCGCTCGTCGAACTCGCCGTTCGCGCGCCGGACGTAGATGCCGGTGATGACGATCGTGAAGACGATGACCGCGAGGCCGACCGGCATGCCCCAGGTGGTGACGTTGTCGCCGATGCGACGCGCCAGCAGCTCCTTGTCGAAGGCAACGAGCAGGATGAAGCCGTAGTACACGATCAGCATCAGGATCGCGAGCAGCCATCCGAAGCGCGATCGTCGGGACTTCAGGGCCCGGTATTCGGGATCGTTGGCGATTCGTTCGACCAGATCCTCGCGCATGGCTCGCTCCCCGACGGCACGATGCCCGCTCACGATACCCCCAGGCCGTAGGCTCTGGAAAGGCGCTCCGCGCCGCCCGGCAGTTGCGAAAAGACCGATACCGGTGCGAACGGGTCGGCGAAGCTGCTGCGGGCGTCGGAGCCGGCCGATACTCGTCGGTTTGCAGATCGCGCGTCGCACGCCGGCGCGGGCGAGGCGGCGAGAGGAGTCGACGATGCGGATCGAGGGTTCCTGCCACTGCAAGGCCGTGCGCTTCGTCGTCGATGCGCCGTCGCCGATGCCGTTCCTGCGCTGCTACTGCTCGATCTGCCGCAAGACGGCCGGCGCCGGTGGATACGCGATCAACCTCGGCGCCGATCGCGGCACGCTGCGCATCGACGGCGAGGAGAACCTGTCGGTGTATCGCGCGCGGCTGGATGACGGCACGACGAGCAGCGGCGAGCGCAACTTCTGCCGGCACTGCGGCAGTGCGCTGTGGCTCTACGATCAGCGGTGGCCGGAGCTCGTGCACCCGCACGCCTCGGCGATCGACACGCCGCTGCCCGTGCCGCCGCAGCGCGTGCACATCTTCATCGGCTCGAAGGCGAACTGGGTCGAGCCGGATCTGCGCGCCGGCGATCGGCGCTTCGACGGCTATCCGGACGAGTCGCTCGCGCAATGGCACGAGAGGCAGCGACGGGAGAAGGGGGAAGGCGGCAGGGAAGATCGGGCGGCGGGGTGAAGCCACCGAACGCGCGGACTGCCGACCCCGCCGAGGCATGCGGCTTTCGGCCGCTCGGCGCACAATTTCCTGCACCGGCGCCACCAGGGCCTGTCCGGCTGCCGGCGTCCACCGCACAGAGGAGAAGCGCCATGAACGCCTTGCCGATCCTGCATCGTTTCGCCCTCGTTGCCGCTGCGTCGGCGCTCTTCGCGCTGACGGCCGCTTCCGCGCAGGAGATGAAGCTCGAGCTCGGCGGCAAGAACGAAGTGCCTCCGGTCGCCACCAGCGCCACCGGCACCGGGGCGTTCTCGGTGAAGCCGGACGGCTCGATCAGCGGCTCGGTGACGACCAGCGGCATGGAAGGCACGATGGCGCACATCCACGAGGGTGCGGCCGGCGCCAACGGCCCCGTGCGCGTTCCGCTGACGAAGGACGGCGACAAGTGGGTCGTGCCCGAGGGCACCCGGCTCGACGACGCGCAGCGGAAAGCGCTGAGGGAAGGCCGGCTCTACGTCAACGTGCACAGCAAGGCGCACCCGGGAGGGGAGCTGCGCGCGCAGTTGAAGTGACGCGACGCAGCCGGGTACCCGGCTGCATTCGCGTCAGATCGCCGCGTCGAAGGGCAGCCCGCAGAGTCGCTCGACGAGCCGCTCGAACGCGTGCGGGTCGAACACCGAGTTGTCGTGCCGGATCAGCAGCGGGAACTCGGCCGGCTCCGGCACGAAGCGGCGCTTGCGGTATTCGTCCCAGTGCGCGAGCTTGTAGCGGTCGTTCGGGTGCCCGCGCGCGATGATCCTCGCCTTCGCCGTCTCTTCGTCGAGCTCTACCCAGACGACCGAGATGCGCGTGTCGGGCGGCAGGTCGAGCGCGGCTGGGTCGAAGACCCGATGCGAGCGCACCTCGCGCGAGAAGGGCCCGACGAGCACGGTGTTCACGCCGAGCGCGAGGTTCTCGCGCGCGATCTCGAACAGGCCCGCGTATTCCTGGTCGCGCAGGTGCTCGAGGTAGGTCGGGCTGTCGCGGTCGTCGGGATCGCCGGTGAGCAGGCCCATCACCTTCGCGCTGTAGGCACCGTAGACGGTGTCCTTGTCGAGGATGCAGAAGCTCTCGCCGGTGCGGGCGTGCAGCATCGGCACGGCGCGCTTGGCGAGCGTCGTCTTGCCGGTGCCGGCGTGTCCTGCGAAGAAGACGAGGTGCGCCATCGTTTCAGTCCGCTGCGCCGACGGCGACCGGGCGCGCCGGGTCCGCGCACCACTCGCTCCACGAGCCCGGGTAGAGCGATGCGCCGGACAGGCCGGCGATCTCCATCGCCAGCAGGTTGTGGCAGGCGGCGACGCCCGAGCCGCAGTGGTGCACCAGCGACTGCGCGCGGCGCCCGTCGAGCAGCGCGCCGAACTCGGCGCGCAGCGTCTGCGGCGACTTGAATCGTCCGTCCGCCTGCAGGTTCTCCGTGTGCGGGCGATTGACGGCGCCCGGGATGCGACCCGCCACCGGATCGAGCGGTTCGACCTCGCCGCGCCAGCGCTCGGGCGCGCGCGCATCGACGACGTGCAGCTGCCCGCTGCCGAGCTGCGCGAGCAGCTGCGCCGCATCGACCTGCGCCGTGCCGGCCGGGTGCATCGTCAGCGCGGCGCGCGCGCGGGCCACCGGCGCCTCGCGCGTGCAGGCATGCCCGGCGGCCCGCCAGGCGGGCAGGCCGCCGTCGAGAACGGCGACCTCGGGGTGCCCGAGCCAGCGCGACAGCCACCACAGGCGCGCCGCGAACATGCCGCCGTTCTCGTCGTAGGCGACGAGCTGCCGGCCGTCGGCGAGCCCGATCGACTCGAGCCTGCGCCGCAGCGTCTCGCGCCCGGGAAGCGGATGCCGCCCGTTCGTTCCGTTGCGCTCGCCGGCGAGGTCGTGGTCCTGGTGGAGGAACCAGGCGCCGGGCAGATGCCCTTCGGCCCATGCGGCCGGCCCGTAGGCAGGATCGGTCAGGTCGTGCCGGCAGTCGACGACGACGCAGTCGTCGAGGCGGCGTGCGAGTTCGTCGACGCGGATCAGCGTTCTCCAGTACATCGGCATGCGGCGGTTCCCTGCGGAATGCGTCCTTCTAGGCGAGCGTCGGACCGAGCCCGAGCTCGGCGCGCAGGAATTCGTGGAAGTGCTGCATCCCGTCTTCCATCGGGCTCTGGTAGGGGCCGGCGTCGTCCTCGCCGCGATCGAGCAGCACGCGCCGGCCGGCGTCCATGCGCAGTGCGATCTCGTCGTCCTCGATCGCGGTCTCCATGTAGGCCGCCCGCTCCGCTTCGACGAAATCCCGCTCGAACAGCACGATCTCCTCGGGGTAGTAGAACTCGACGATGTTCGTCGTCTTCTGCGGACCGCGCGGCAGCAGCGTCGAGACGACGAGTACGTGCGGGTACCACTCGAGCATCACGTTCGGGAAGATCGTCAGCCACATCGCGCCGCGCTCGGGCGGCTTGCCGTCGTACCAGCGCAGCACCTGCTCGTGCCAGCGGCGGTACACGGGCGTGCCCGGCTTGCTCAGCGCCTTCCAGGTGCCGACCGTCTGCAGTGACCAGCGCTCGCCGAACTGCCAGCGCAGGTCCTCGCACGAGACGAACTGTCCGAGTCCCGGGTGGAAGGGGACGACGTGGTAGTCCTCCAGGTAGACCTCGATGAAGGTCTTCCAGTTGTAGTCGCACTCGTGGATCTCGATGTGGTCGAGCCGGTAGTCGGAGAAGTCGAACTCGGGGTGCGTGCCGATGCCGGCGAGGTCGGCGGCGACGTCGCGCGGTCCGCGAAAGAGCAGGCCGTTCCAGCCCTGCAGCGGCGTGCGGCCGAGCTCGAGGCACGGTTGTTCGTCGAAGTGCGGCGCACCGAGCAGCCTGCCGGACAGGTCGTAGGTCCAGCGGTGCAGCGGGCAGACGATGTTCGATGCGGTGCCCCGGCCGTCGAGCATCAAGGCCTGGCGGTGGCGGCAGACGTTCGACAGCAGCTCGACGCCGTTCTCGCTCCGCACGAGGACGCGTCCGCCGTTCTCGGCGGGCAGCACGCAGTAGTCGCCCGGCTCGGGCACCATCCGTTCGTGTCCGACGTAGCCGGGGCCGCGCCGGAACAGGACCTCCATTTCGCGCGCGAACAGCGTCTCGTCGAAATAGGCGTGCACCGGCAGCTGGGTGCGCGAGCGCGCGAGCCGGTCGAGGCGGCCCACGTCGGACATCGAATTCCTCCTGGTCAGGTGTCCGCCCGGGGCGGTCGGGCGAGCGCAGAGGATACCCCGATCCCCGGTGCAAGCGGCCCCCCGGCGGCTGCATCGGCGCTGCCGGCGGCGGACCGGACGGCGGCCGGAAACCGAAGTAAAATCAAGCCCTTCATGGACCCGTCCACTCCCGAATCCTTCGAACGCGCGCTCGGCGAGCTCGAGCAGATCGTTCAGCGCATGGAAAGCGGCTCGCTGTCGCTCGAGGAGTCGCTCGGCGCCTACCGCCGCGGTGCGTCGCTGGTCGCCTGGTGCCGCAAGTCGCTCGCCGACGTGCAGCAGCAGGTGCGCATCCTCGAGGCGGACCTGCTCGAGCCCTTCGACGCGGGCGTCGCGGCCTGCTCCGCCGACGCCGATGCGCGCGAACCGGGCAGCGTGCGCGCGTCCGCCGGGTCGAGCGAGCCGCGCGAGCAGCCTTCGCCGTCCGCCGGCCGATGAGCGCCACGCTCCCGGTGGGCGGCGTGCACGCCGCCGGCACCATCGACTCCGAAGCGCGACGAGGCGGCGCCGAGCTTTCCTTCGACGCCTGGATCGCCGAGCGCCGCGCGGGCGTCGAGTGCGCGCTCGAGCGCGCACTCGAACCGGCCGACGCGCATCCCGCGCGCCTGCACGAGGCGATGCGCTACGCGGCACTGGGCGGCGGCAAGCGGATCCGCGCGCTGCTGGTGCACGCCGCCGGCGAGGCGCTCGACGCGCCGCCGGCGGCGCTCGATCGCGCGGCGAGCGCGGTCGAGCTGATCCACGCGTATTCGCTGGTGCACGACGACCTGCCCTGCATGGACGACGACGTGTTGCGCCGCGGCCGGCCGACGGTGCACGTCGTCTACGGCGAGGCGCTGGCGATGCTCGTCGGCGACGCGCTGCAGGCGCTGGCTTTCGAGACCCTTGCCGGCTGCGTCGACGAAGGCGTCGACGCGCGGACGACGGCGTCGATGATCGCCGAGCTCGCCCGCGCCTCCGGTTCGCTCGGCATGGCAGGCGGGCAGGCGATCGACCTCGCTTCGGTCGGCGTCGCGCTCGACGCGAGTGCGCTCGAGGACATGCATCGCCGCAAGACCGGCGCGTTGCTCGCGGTCTCCGTCCGACTGGGCGGCGCCTGCGGGCGGCAGGCCGCGCGAGCCCTGCAGGCGGTGCCCGAGCCGCAGGCGGTGCAGACGCCGCTCGCGCGCTACGCCGAGGCGGTCGGGCTGGCCTTCCAGATCGTCGACGACATCCTCGACGTCGAGGGCGACTCGGTCACGCTGGGGAAGACCGCGGGCAAGGACGCCGACGCCGACAAGCCCACCTACGTGTCGACGATCGGGCTGCAGGCCGCACGCGCGCTCGCCGAGCGGCTTCGGGTGCAGGCGCACGACGCGATCGAGCCGTTGGGGCCGCGCGCGCAGCGGCTCGCCGCGCTCGCCGATCGAATCGTCCTGCGCCGGGCGTGAGCGAGATCCCACGATGCCCGAACGCGATTCCCACTGGCCGCTTCTGTCGACCATCGACGACCCGGCGGCGCTGCGCAAGCTCGATCGCGCCGCGCTCGCGCAACTGGCGCTCGAGCTGCGCGCCTTCGTGCTCGAGTCGGTCTCGCGCACCGGCGGGCACCTGTCGTCGAATCTCGGCACGGTCGAGCTGGCGATCGCGCTGCACTACGTCTTCGACACGCCGCGCGACCGGCTGATCTGGGACGTCGGCCACCAGAGCTATCCGCACAAGATCCTCACCGGGCGCCGCGAGCGGATGTCGACGCTGCGCCAGCACGGCGGCATCTCCGGCTTTCCCCGCAGGAGCGAGAGCGAATACGACGCCTTCGGCACCGCGCATTCGTCGACGTCCATCTCGGCGGCGCTCGGCATGGCGGTGGCCTCGCGCAACAAGGGCGAGGGCGCCGGACCCTCGCGGCGACGTCACGTCGCCGTGATCGGCGATGGCGCGATGACGGCCGGCATGGCCTTCGAGGCGCTGAACAACGCCGGCGTCACGCCCGACATCGACCTGCTCGTCGTCCTCAACGACAACGACATGTCGATCTCGCCGCCGGTGGGCGCGCTCAACCGGTATTTCGCGCGGCTGCTCTCCGGGCGCTTCTACGCGAAGGCGCGCGACGTCGGCCGCGCGGTGCTGCAGAACGTCCCGCCGCTGTTCGAGTTCGCCAAGCGGCTCGAGGAGCACGCGAAGGGCTTCGTCGTCCCGGCGACGATGTTCGAGGAGTTCGGCTTCAACTACGTGGGCCCGATCGACGGCCACGATCTCGACAGCCTGGTGCCCACCCTGCAGAACCTGCGCGAACTGCACGGACCGCAGTTCCTGCACGTCGTCACGCGCAAGGGGCAGGGCTACAAGCTCGCCGAGGCCGACCCGGTGCTCTATCACGGCCCGGGCCGCTTCGACCCGCACGAGGGGATCCGCAGCCCGTCGACGCCGCCGCGCACGACGTACACGCAGGTCTTCTCCGACTGGATCTGCGACATGGGCGCGCTCGACGAGCGGCTGATCGCCATCACGCCGGCGATGCGCGAGGGTTCGGGGCTGGTCGAGTTCGAGAAGCGCTTCCCGCAGCGGTATTTCGACGTCGGCATCGCCGAACAGCACGCCGTGACCTTCGCCGCCGGACTGGCCTGCGAAGGGATGAAGCCGGTCGTCGCGATCTACAGCACGTTCCTGCAGCGCGGCTACGACCAGCTCGTCCACGATGTCGCGCTGCAGAACCTGCCGGTGGTGTTCGCGCTCGACCGCGCCGGCGTGGTCGGCGCCGACGGCGCCACGCACGCCGGTGCCTACGACTACGCGTACCTGCGTTGCGTGCCGAACCTCGTCGTGATGGCGCCGTCCGACGAGAACGAGTGCCGGCAGATGCTGTACACGGCCTTTCGCCACGACGGGCCGGCGGCGGTGCGTTATCCGCGCGGCGCGGGAATCGGCGTGCCGGTTTCGAAGGACCTGACGGCGATGCCGATCGGACGCGCCGAAGTGCGCCGCCGCGGCCGGGGCATCGCGCTGCTGGCCTTCGGCACGATGCTGGCTCCCGCCCTCGAGGCGGGCGAGGCGCTCGATGCCACCGTCGTCAACATGCGTTTCGTCAAGCCGCTCGACATCGAGGCGTTGCGGGAACTCGCCGTTTCGCACGATGCTTTCGTTACGATCGAGGAGCACGTCGTGATGGGCGGCGCCGGCAGTGCGGTGGCCGAGGCACTGGCCGCGGAGGCGATCGTGCTCCCGTTGCTGCAGCTCGGGCTGCCCGATCGCCACGTCGAACACGGCGATCAGGCGCAGCTGCTGCGTGCCGACGGGCTGGACGCCGCAGGGATCGAACGCTCCGTCCGTGCGCGCTTCGACGGGCGGCTCAATGTCGAGAAGGCGCCGCGGCTCGTCGCGAGCCGCGCCGGCTGACCCGCGGCAACGTGCCCGGCCCATGGAGATTCCGATGAACGTTCGCGACAGCCACCTGGTACTGGGCGCCACGCTGGTCGACGTGCAGGGCAGCTCCGACGCGCGGCAGCTGGCCATCCAGCGCGTCGGCGTCAAGGGCCTGCGCTACCCGCTGCGCTGGCGCGGCGCCACCGGCGAGCAGCCGAGCGTCGGCCAGTTCGGGCTGTACGTCGCGCTGCCGGCCGACCAGAAAGGCACGCACATGTCGCGCTTCATCGCGCTGCTCGAGCGTCGCCTGGCCGACGGCGAGCCCGCGCTCGACGCGGCCGGCATGCGCGCGATGTTCGACGAGATGCTGGTGCTGCTCGAAGCGCATGCCGGGCGCATCGAGGCGAGCCTGCCGCTGTTCGTGCGCAAGGCGGCGCCCGTCTCGGGAGTGCAGAGCCTGATGGACTACGAACTGTCGATCGTCGTCGAGGGCAGCGCCCGCGACGCGGTGACGACGATGACGGTGCTGGTCCCGGTCACGAGCCTGTGTCCCTGCTCGAAGTCGATCTCCGAGTACGGCGCGCACAACCAGCGCTCGCACGTGACGGTGTCGATCGAGGCGACCGAGCCGGTCGATCCCGAGGAGATCATCGCGATCGCCGAGGCGCAGGCGTCGAGCGAGCTGTACGGGCTGCTCAAGCGCGTCGACGAGAAGCACGTGACCGAGCGCGCCTACGAGAACCCGAAGTTCGTCGAAGACCTCGTGCGCGACGTCGCGGTGGCGCTGCGCGCCGACCCGCGCATCCGCCGCTTCGCCGTCGAGGCCGAGAACTTCGAGTCGATCCACAACCATTCGGCGCTGGCGCGGATCGAAAGCGAGTGAGATCGGGGCCAGGCGACGATCTCGTCCGGGATCGTCACCCGACCCCGGTTCCTCAGGCCGGCGCCGTCTTCAGCGCGAGCGCTGCCGCCTGCACGACCGCGGCGATGCGGCCCACGTCGCGCAACTGCACGGTGGTCCAGCCGGCCTTGTGCAGCAACTCGTAGTGCGAGCGCACGCAGAAGTGGCACTTGCCGACCGCCGAGGCGGCGAGCGCGAAGGCTTCGAAGCGTTCGCGCGCGACGCCGCCGTGCGTCGCGTACGCCTGCATGCGCAGCTCGGCGCGCTGCGCGCGCAGCTCCGCGTCGTCGGCCATCTCGACGTACGGATACCAGACGTTGTTCATGCCCATCAGCGCGGCGGCCGACAGTGCGGCGTTCGCGTCGGTGTCGTCCAGCGGCTCGCGGAACGCGTCGACGAGCTCGGTGCTGCCCGCCGCGTAGGCGGCGGCCAGCGCGCAGCCGAGTGCGTCGGCCCGCGCCAGGCTCGAGCGCTGGACGACGGCGTCGAGGTTCAGCCGGATGTCCTTCGCGTAATCGGGGATCCGCGAACGGACGGCTTCGAGCTTCGTCGTCATCGCCGTTCTCCGATCAGAGCGTTTCGCCGCCGACCGAGCGGTTGCACGGGCACAGTTCGTCGGTCTGCAGGCCGTCGAGGATGCGCAGCGTCTCTTCCGGGTTGCGACCGACGTTCAGGTTGTTCACCGAGACGTGCTGGATCGTGTTGTCCGGGTCGACGATGAAGGTCGCACGCAGCGCGACGCCTTCGTTCCTGTCGCGCACGCCCAGCTGGTCGACCAGCGAACCCGTCGTGTCGGCGAACTGCCACTGATTGAGGTTCTTCAGGTCGGGGTGCTCGCGGCGCCACGCCAGCTTGACGAACTCGTTGTCGGTCGAGCCCGCCAGCACGACCGTGTCGCGCTCCTCGAAGTTGCCGACCAGCCTGTCGTAGCCGACGATCTCGGTCGGGCAGACGAAGGTGAAGTCCTTCGGGTAGAAGTAGATGACCTTCCACTTGCCCGGGAACGACTTCTCGTTGATCTCTTCGAAGGCGCTGACGCCTTTCTCTTCGGGTTGGTTGAACTTCGGCTTGACGCCGACCACGCGGAACGCTTCGAGCTTGTCGCCAACGGTTTTCATCGAGTCCTGACTCCCTTCGGGGTTAGCTTCCGGAGCACTGCGCTCCGGCGCGATGAAAGGATTCTCGACGATCGAACCTGATCAATCCAACGAATAAAAGCGATCTTCTTGATCGATTCAGTCGATTACGGCGCAGGCCTCAGTCGCGGAAGTTCGTGAAGGCCAGCGGCACGTCGGTGACCTCCTTCTTCAGCAGTGCGATCACTGCCTGCAGGTCGTCGCGCTTGGCGCCGCTGACGCGCACCGAGTCGCCCTGGATGCTCGCCTGCACCTTCAGCTTGCTGTCCTTCACGAGGCGCACGATCTTCTTCGCATGTTCGCTGGAGACGCCGTGGCGCACCGTGATCGGCTGCTTGACCTTGTCGCCGCCGATCTTCTGGACGCTTCCGTAGTCGAGGAATCGCACGTCGACGTTGCGCTTGGCGAGCTTGCCGAGCAGCACGTCGCGCACCTGGCCGAGCTTGAAGTCGTCGTCGGCGAACGCCGTCAGCTCGCGCTCCTTCTGCTCGATGCGCGCGTCGGATCCCTTGAAGTCGAAGCGCGTCGAGATCTCCTTGTTGGACTGCTCGATCGCGTTTCGGATTTCCACCGCATCGGCTTCGGAAACGACGTCGAAAGACGGCATCGGGTCACCTCGTGTTCGTTGGCTGCGGATCGCATTCTACGCAGGCACGTCGTTCGCAGCGCTGCGCATGCCATCGCGACGAACGGAGGATCGCAGCATCGTGCAGATCGACGCGCGTACCGGCGGTTGCGCTCCGCTGACGCGGCACGCACGCTTGTCGTTCCTGTGCAGCAGGCCCGGGGCACGCGAGCACGAACTCGTTTCGCAGATCGCGGTCGCTCGCGAGCTCGCGCGGCTGATCGGCGGCCGCTTCGACCGCTACGTCGATGCGACCGGCCCCTGCGAGGCGACGCAGCTCGGCTACGTGGTTCCGAACGACACGATCGTCGGCGTCGAGGTTGCGCGTCGCTGGGGCATCGAGACGGTCGACGATCTCTACGGCGGCGTCGTGCCCTTTCCCTTCGTCGCCACCAAGGTGATCACGCATCCGCTCTTCGCCGCCGACGCCGCGCGACCGCCCGGGTGGGACGGCCGCTTCGCCGCGCGCGTTGCCGACGTCGTGCTTCCCGGATACGCGGCGTTCTCGCTGAAGGACGTCCGGCGTGCCGCGCGGGCGCTGCTTCCGGGCGGCCCGGTGCGGCTGAAGCTCGCGAGCGGCGTCGGCGGGGTCGGACAGACGGTGATCGACCAGGCGCAAGCGCTCGACGAGCGTCTCGCGCGGATCGACGCGGGGGAGATCGCGCGCGCGGGCGCGGTCGTCGAGTACGACCTTCGCGGGACGCGCACCTGGAGCATCGGCCAGGTGCGCGTCGGGTCGCTGTGTGCGAGCTATTGCGGAACGCAGCGCACGACGCGCAACCGCCATGGCGACGACGTCTACGGCGGGTCGTCGATCACGCTGGTGCGCGGCGGCTTCGAGGCGCTCGATCCGCTCGTCGCAGGCGACGAGGCGCTGCGCCGGGCGGTCGGCTTCGCGCGCATCTACCACGACGCCGCGTTCGCGTCGTTCCCCGGCATGTTCGCCTCGCGCTGCAACTACGACGTCGTGCAGGGCGTGGATGCGCGCGGCGCAGAGCGCATCGGCGTGCTCGAGCAGTCGTGGCGGCTCGGCGGTGCGAGCGCGGCCGAACTCGTCGCGCTACACGCGCTGCGCGAGCACCCCGAGCGTACGAGCGCCTGCGCCGAGACGGTGGAATGGCACGGCGAGGCCCCCGAACTGCCCGCCGATGCGATCGTCCACTTTCGCGGTGTCGACCCGCAGCTCGGTCCGATTACCAAGTACGCCCGGCTGCGCGACGATGCAGACGCGTGAGCGGCACGTCGACGTCGTCGTCGGCTCGGATCGCATCGACGGAACGCTCGTGGTGCCGGGGGCCGAGATACCCGGCGTGCTCTTCGTGCACGGCTGGGGCGCGACGCAGCAGCAGTACCTCGCGCGTGCGCGCGAGATCTCGGCGCTCGGATGCGTCTGTCTCACGCTCGACCTGAGCGGGCATGCGCGCACGTCGGCGCGGCGGGAATCCGTCTCGCGTGAGCGCAACCTGCGCGACGTGCTCGCCGGCTACGAGATCCTGGCCGCGCACCCGCAGGTCGATCGCGACCTGATCGCGGTGGTCGGCAGCAGCTACGGCGGCTATCTCGCCGCGATCCTCACCGAGATGCGCCCGGTGCGCTGGCTCGGCCTGCGCGTCCCGGCGCTGTACCGCGACGCGGGATGGGAGCTGCCCAAGCTGCAGCTGCATCGCGAGCAGGATCTCGTCACCTACCGGCGCAGTTTCGTCCCGGCGGCCGAGAACCGGGCGTTGCGCGCCTGCGCGCGCTTTCGCGGCGACGTGCTGATCGTCGAGTCCGAGCGCGACGACGTCGTCCCGCCGCCGGTGATCGCGAGCTACCGCGCCGCGTGCACCGAGGCACGCTCGCTCACCTACCGCTGCCTGCGCGATGCCGACCATGCCCTGTCCACCGAGGCGAGCCAGCGCGAGTACACGCGCGGGCTCGTGCAGTGGTTCTCCGAGATGCTCGCCGGCGTGCGCAGCGACGTGCGCGACGCGTCGCAGACGATCGTCGCCGATCCGGGCGGCGTGCGCGCGATCGGCGCGTCAGCCGCCGCGCCTTGATTCGAGCGCTTCCCAGCGCTCGAGCGCCTCGATCAGCTCGTTCTCGATGGCCGCGTAGCGTTGCTGGTTCGCACGCGCGGCGGCGGGGTCGTCCTGCCAGCTGCGCGGATCGGCCAGCTGCTGGCCGAGCGCCTTCTGCTCCGCTTCGAGTGCCGCGATGCGATCGGGCAGGGCGTCGAGTTCGCGTTGCTCGGCGTAGCCGAGCTTGCGCCTGGGCGCAGGGGCGGCCGGCGCGGCGTCGGCAGGCGGCGTCGCCGCCGTGCCGCGGCCAGCGGGCGAGGCGGCCGATCCGGTGCGCGGCGCCGCGGCGGCGGCTCTCGCGTCGAGCGCGTCCCTCGCTTCCTGCGCGTGCAGCGCCTGGTAGTCGGAGTAGCCGCCGGCGTATTCGCGCCACCGTCCGTCGCCGATCGCGACGATCGTCTGCGTGACGACGTTGTCGAGGAAGGCACGGTCGTGGCTGACGATCAGCGCCGTGCCGGCGTAGTCGGCGAGCAGCTCCTCGAGCAGCTCGAGCGTTTCGATGTCGAGGTCGTTCGTCGGCTCGTCGAGCACGAGCAGGTTCGCCGGGCGCGCGAACAGCCGGGCGAGCAGAAGGCGGTTGCGCTCGCCGCCGGACAGGGAGCCGACCGGCGAGCGCGCCCGCTCGGGAGCGAACAGGAACCGCTCGAGGTAGCTCATCGCGTGCGTACGCCGGCCGCCGATCTCGATCCAGTCGGAGCCGGGGCTGATCGTCTCGACGAGCGTGGCCGAGTCGTCGAGTTGCGCGCGCAGCTGGTCGAAATAGGCGACCTGCAGGTTCGTGCCGATGCGGACCACGCCCGAGTCGGGGGCGAGCTCGCCGAGCATCAGCCGCAGCAGCGTCGTCTTGCCGGCGCCGTTCGGTCCGACGAGACCGACCCGATCGCCGCGCTGCACGATGGTGTCGAAGTCGCGGACGACGACGCGTTCGCCCCAGGCCTTGGTGACGCCGGCGAGCTCGACGACCCGCTTGCCCGAGCGCTCGCCGGCGTCGACCGCGAGCGCGGCGCGCCCGAGCCGCTCGCGCCGCGCGGCGCGCTCGCGGCGCAACTGCTCGAGCCGGCGCACGCGGCCTTCGTTGCGCGTGCGCCGCGCCTCGACGCCCTTGCGGATCCAGGCCTCCTCCTGTGCGAGCAGCTTGTCGAACCTGGCGTCGGCGATCGCCTCCGAGGCGAGTTCGTCGTTCTTGCGCCGCTGGTACTCGGCGAAGCTGCCCGCGTAGGAACGCAGGCGGCCGCGGTCGAGTTCGACCACGCGGGTGGCGACGCGATCGAGAAAGCGCCGGTCGTGCGTGACGACGACGAGCGCGCCCGGCCACGCGGCGAGCAGCTCCTCGAGCCAGGCGATCGACTCGATGTCGAGGTGGTTCGTCGGCTCGTCGAGCAGCAGCAGCTCCGGCTCGGCGACCAGCGCGCGTGCGAGCGCGACGCGCTTGCGCACGCCGCCGGACAGCTCGGCGACCTGTCGCGCGCCGTCGAGCGCGAGTCGCGACAGCACGGTGTCGATGCGGTGCACGACGGTCCATGCGCCCTCGGCGTCGATGCGCGCCTGCAGCGCCGCCAGCCGTTCGAGCGAAGCGTCGCCGGACGAAGCGCCGTGCGCGCTCCCCGGAGTGCCGCGCGCGATCGAAGCGGCGAGCGTCTCGTACTCGCCGACCAGGCTCGCCTGCGCCGCGAGGCCTTCGGCGACCGCCTCGAACACCGTGTGCGCTTCGTCGAGCGCCGGTTCCTGCGCGACGTAGGCGACCGAGACGCCGCCCTGGCGCGAGATCTCGCCGTCGTCGAAGGAGAGCAGCCCGGCGATGCCGCGCAACAGCGACGACTTGCCGGTGCCGTTGCGCCCGATCAGCGCAACGCGTTCACCGGCGTCGATCGAGAAGTCGACGTCGCGCAGCAGCGCGACGTGCCCGTAGGCGAGGTCGACGTCGCGCAGCGTCAGCAGCGACATCGCGTCATCGCGTTCAGCCGCCGGCGTTGCGCGCGCGCGCCGCCTTGCGCGGGGCCGCCTTCGTCGCGTTGCCCGCTGAGGCGGCGCTCGCGCCTTTCGACGATTTCGCCGGGGCCTTCGTCGCCTTGCCCGCGTTCGCGGCCTTGTCGGTGGCCTTGTTGCCGGTCTTGTTGGCGGCCTTGTTGGCCGCCTTATTTGCGGCAATCCGCAGCCGCAGCGCGTTGAGCTTGATGAAGCCGCCGGCGTCGGCCTGGTCGTAGGCGCCCTGGTCGTCCTCGAAGGTGGAAATACGCGCGTCGAACAGCGAATCGGGCGAGCTGCGCGAGACGACGATCGCATTGCCCTTGTAGAGCCGCAGCGTGACCTTGCCGTTGACGTTGCGCTGCGTGTGGTCGATCAGCGCCTGCAGCGCCTCGCGCTCGGGCGACCACCAGTAGCCGTTGTAGATGAGGCTCGCGTAGCGCGGCATCAGGTCGTCCTTCAGGTGCGCGACCTCGCGATCGAGCGTCAGCGACTCGATCGCGCGATGCGCGCGCAGCAGGACGGTGCCGCCGGGCGTCTCGTAGCAGCCGCGCGACTTCATCCCGACGTAGCGGTTCTCGACGAGGTCGAGCCGGCCGATGCCGTGCCGCCCCGCGCGCACGTTCAGCTCGGCGAGCAGCTCGTGCGCCTTCATGCGCTTTCCGTCGATCGCGACCAGGTCGCCGCGGCGGAACTCGAGCACGATGTCCTCGGGCCGGCCCGGCGCCTTCTCCAGCGGAACGGTCAGGCGCCACATGCCCCTGGCCGGCGGTTCGCGCGAGGGATCCTCGAGCACGCCGCCCTCGTACGAGATGTGCAGCAGGTTCGCGTCCATCGAGAACGGCGCCTCGCCGCTGCGCTTCTTGAAGTCGACCGGGATGCGGTTCGCGTCGGCGTAGGCGAGCAGCTTGTCGCGCGAGAGCAGGTCCCACTCGCGCCAGGGCGCGATGATGCGCACGTTCGGCATCAGCGCGTAGGCGCCGAGCTCGAAGCGGACCTGGTCGTTGCCCTTGCCGGTGGCGCCGTGCGAGATCGCGTCGGCGTTCTCGCGCCGGGCGATCTCGACCAGCCGCTTGGCGATCAGCGGTCGCGCGATCGACGTGCCGAGCAGGTATTCGCCCTCGTAGACCGTGTTCGCGCGGAACATCGGGAAGACGAAGTCGCGGACGAACTCCTCGCGCAGGTCGTCGATGTAGATCTTCTTCACGCCGGCGCGGCGCGCCTTCTCGCGCGCGGGCTCCAGTTCCTCGCCCTGGCCGATGTCGGCGGTGAAGGTGATCACCTCGCAGCCGTAGGTGTCCTGCAGCCACTTCAGGATCACCGAGGTGTCGAGACCACCCGAGTACGCGAGGACCACCTTCCGCACTTCGCTCATATTGCGCGCCGCCGTGTGCAATGAAAAACCGTCGATTATAGGTGGAGCGGGCGTTCGGCCGGCGTGCGCCGGCGCGCAGGGCGGCCGGTTGCGGGCCCGCTGCGCCGATGCGCCCCCGGTGCTCGCCCGCGCGGCGCGCGGCTTCGGCCCTGGTCTGGCCCCGGTTTTCAACGGTGAACGACGAACGCGTGCTGCGCGGCGGTGCCGCCCTTCTCCCTTTCCCCTTCTCCCTTCCCTTCCTTCGAAGGCAATTCGATGAAGAAGGTCGACCCGCGCCCCGGTTCGCTGCGCAGCCCCGCGCGGCCGCCGTGCAGCTCGGCGACGCGGCGCACGATCGCGAGGCCGAGGCCGGAGCTGCCGCGCTGCTCGCGGTGCCGGCTCGCCTGGTAGAAGCGCTCGAAGATCCACGGCTGGTCCTCCGGCGCGACGCCGGGGCCGTCGTCGTCGACCTCGATGCGCACCGCGCGGTCGCCCTGCAGCGCGCGCACGCGCACGCCGCCGCCGGCTGGCGTCACGCGCAGTGCGTTGTCGAGCAGGTTCGACAGCGCGCGCTCGACGAGCGCCGCGTCCGCCTTCGTCAGCGGCAGCCCGTCGGGGTAGTCGACCTCCAGCGAGACCTCGGCCTGCTGCGCGATCGACGCGAAGCGCTGGACGACGTCGTCGGCGAGTTCGCCGAGGGCGATCGGCTCGGGCTGCGGGCGGAAGTCCGGGTCGTCGAGGCTCGCCAGGTCGGCGAGCGTGTCGGTGAGCCGGCGCAACTGGTTGGCGTTGTTCGCCGCGCGCGCGAGCAGATGCTGCTGCGTCTCGGGCGAGAGGCTCTCGTGCTTCAGGCGGATCGTCTCGAGCTGCCCGATCAGCGCGGTGAGCGGCGTGCGCAGGTCGTGCGAGACGCTGGCGACCATCTCGCGACGCGTCGCGTCGATCGCGCGCACCCGCTCGGTTTCCTCGCCGAGCCGGTCGAAGGCTTCACGGAAGGTGCGCCCGAGCCGGCCGATCTCGTCGTCGCGTCCGCTGTCGGGGAAGAAGCCTTCGCGCAACGCGTCCGAGAAGCCCGAGTTGCGCACGCGCTCGACGGCGCGCGTCAGCGCGGTGAGCGGGCGCGTGAGCAGCGAGATCATCGCGATGGTCAGCAGGGATCCGATGCCGATCGTCAGCAGCGCCACGGCCGCCGCCGTGCGGAAGGCGTAGTTCTCGAGCATCTCGGGCATCGCGGTCTCGAAGCTCGCCTGGCGCGCGACGACGTACAGCCATCCGCGCACGGCGTCGCCGTCGATCACCGGCTGGCCGGCGACCAGCGAGTGGCTGCCGGGGAAGTCGGGGTCGTCCGAGACGGCCGGCGCCTCGGAGTCGGCCTTCATCGCCTGTTCGAGCGGCTCGAGATCGACGCGGTATCCCGGATCGAAGTCCCGGATCTGGCCGGAGCTGGCAAGCACCCGGCCTTCCGTGTCGAGCAGGTACAGGCCGGTGTGGGGGGTGTACAGGGTGTACTGGCTCAGCGTCGCCCCGAAGCCCGCCGGGTCGGCCAGGTACTCGCGCCACAGGTCCGGATGCGTCTGGACGATGCGCTGCACGAAGACGCGGCTCTTCGCGTACATCCAGTCGTTGTAGTACTGGCGCACCGACGCGTGCATGACGATCGCCAGCAGCGCGGCCATCACCAGGCCGAAGCCGATGACGAGCAGCAGCACCCGTGCGCGCAGCGATTTCACGGGCGGTTCGCGAAGCGGTAGCCGACGCCCCGGACCGTGAGCACGTAGCGCGGCCGGGCGGGGTCGCCTTCGATCTTCGCGCGCAGGCGGTTGATGTGCGTGTTGACCGTGTGCTCGTAGCCCTCGAAGGTCGTGCCCCAGACCGAGTCGAGCAACTGCAGCCGCGTGAATGCGCGCCCCGGGTTGCGCGCGAAATGCACGAGCAGGTCGAACTCCTTGGCGGTCAGTGCGATCGACCGCCCGGCGAGCCGGACCTCGCGGCTCGCGCAGTCGATGTGCAGTTCGTCGAAGGCGATCTGCTCGGCGCTCGCCGGTGCCGCCGGCTGCGAAGCCGGCAGCTGCATCTCGAGCCGTCGCAGCATGGCCTTGACACGCGCCTGCAGTTCGGGAATCGAGAAGGGCTTGGTGAGGTAGTCGTCGGCGCCCAGCTCGAGTCCCAGCACGCGATCGAGCTCGGTCGAGCGCGCCGTGAGCATCAGCACCGGCGTCGTGACCCGGTTCATGCGCAGCGCCCGCACGATGTCGAGCCCGTCGCGCGACGGCAGCATCACGTCGAGCACGACGAGGTCATAGCGGCCCGAGCTCGCGGCGTCGTAGCCCGCCGCGCCGTCGTGCACGCAGTCGACCTGCAGGGCGAGGTCGCGCAGGTGCATGGCGATCAGTTCGGCGATGTCGGACTGATCCTCGACGACGAGGATGCGCTTTTCCATGCGATCGAGAATAGCAAAGCGGCTGCGCCGCCGGTACGGTCGCCGCGCGGCGCGCAAGCCCTGCCGGCGCGGCCCGCCGTCTTCGTTATCGAATCGTGACCGGGCCGCGATTCTCCGCGGATGCGTGACGGTCAGACTGCCGGGGTGACTGCATCCGCTCCGATCTGCGCGGCGGTCGAACCCGACTCCGCCACACTGGTTCCCCGCGCGTTCGACGCCGGCCCGGTCGACACGACGACGCCGGCCGAACTCGCTGCGCATCGCGGGGCGATGCTGCGCTTCGCCCGCAGGCGCATCCGGGACGAGGACCTCGCCGAGGACGCCGTGCAGGATGCGCTGGCTGCCGCGCTCGCCAACCGGGCGACGTTCCAGGGCCAGTCGGCGCTGCGCACCTGGCTGATCGGCATCCTGAACCACAAGATCCAGGACACGTTCCGTCGCGAAGGACGCTACGTGTCGATGCACGACGGCGAGGACGGCACCGGCGATTCGCTCGATCGGCTCGCCGCTGCGCAGTTCGACCAGGAAGGCGATCCGGCCGCCTGCGTCGCGCGCGCGCGTCTCGGAGAAGCGCTGCTGGCGGAGATCGACGCACTCGCGCCGACGCTGCGCAGCGTGTTCGTGCTGCAGGTGCTCGACGGCCTGTCGACCGCCGAAGTCTGCGGGCAGCTCGGCATCACCGAAGCGAACTGCTGGGTGCGCCTGCACCGTGCGCGCCGCCGCCTGTCGGAGCGAATGCGCGATCATCTGGCCTGAGGAAGGGAAGGGGGAAGGGAGAGCCCGATGAATGGCGAGATGAACGCGGCAACCGCCCTGAAGCTGGCACAGGCCGTGCGCGACGCGTGCCGCGAAGCGGTGGCCGAGGCCTGGGAGGACGCCGGAGTGCAGGGCCTGTGCGTCGAGGGCCGCTGCGAGGTGGCGGTCGGCGCGATCGAGCGGATCGCGCTGGACGGAATCGTCGAACGCGTGCTGGGCGCGCAGCAGGGCGCTTCGTAGCGCAGGCGGGCCCCCCACGCACGCTACGTCGCGCAGGGCGCGCCGCGGCGAAGGCGCGCACGCCGCGGCGGCGCGCACCCCGCGACGGCGCTCAGCCGGCGTTCTCGACCCGGCCGAGCATCAGGTATTCGATCAGCGCCTTCTGCGCGTGCAGCCGGTTCTCGGCCTCGTCCCAGACGACCGACTGCGGTCCGTCGATCACCTCGGCGCTGACTTCCTCGCCGCGGTGCGCGGGCAGGCAGTGCATGAACAGCGCATCGGAGCGGGCCATGCGCATCATGTCGGCGTCGACGCACCAGTCGGCGAAGGCGCGGCGGCGCTGCTCGTTCTCCTCCTCGAAGCCCATGCTGGTCCACACGTCGGTGGTGACGAGGTCGGCGCCTGCGCAGGCCTGCATCGGGTCCTCGAACTGCTCGACGCGGCCGCCGAAGCGGCCGGCGCGCTCGGGCTCGATCTCGTAGCCCGGCGGCGTCGAGACCCGAACCTCGAAGTCGAGCAGCTCGGCCGCCTGCAGCCAGCTGTTGCAGACGTTGTTCGAGTCGCCGATCCAGGCGACCGTGCGGCCGGTGATCGGTCCGCGGTGCTCGATGAACGTGTAGATGTCGGCCAGGATCTGGCACGGGTGGTATTCGTTGGTCAGCCCGTTGATCACCGGCACCCGCGAGTTCGCCGCGAAGCGCTCGACGGTGTCCTGCTCGAAGGTGCGGATCATCACGATGTCGCACATGCGCGAGATCACCTGCGCGGCGTCCTCGACCGGCTCGCCCCGGCCGAGCTGCGAGTCGCGCGTGTTCAGGTAGATGGCCGCGCCGCCGAGCTGCTGCATCCCCGCCTCGAAGGAGAGCCGCGTGCGCGTGCTCGCCTTCTCGAAGATCATCACCATCGTGCGGTCGACGAGCGGATGGTATTTCTCGTAGCGCTTGAAGCGGTCCTTGATGATCCGCGTGCGTTCGAACAGGTACTGGAACTCGTCGGCCGACAGGTCGCGGAACTGCAGGAAGTGCTGGAGCTTCATGGGGCGGCCTTCAGGAGGAGGAGGGCACGCGGGCGGACTGCGTCTCGTCGAGGAAGCTGCGGATCACCGGGACGAGCGTGCGCACCAGCTGGTCGGCATGCTCGGCGCGATAGATGAGCGGGGGAAGCAGGCGGATCACGCGTTCGGCGGTCACGTTGAAGACGATGCCCGCCGCGAGTCCCTTGCGGATGATCGGCGCGCACGGGCGGTCGAGCTCGACGCCGATCATCAGGCCCTGTCCGCGCACGTCGACGACGCCGTCGACGCCCTCGAGCTCCGTGCGCAGTCCGGCGAGGATGCGCTCGCCCTGCACCTGCGCGTTGGCGAGCAGTCCTTCCTCCTGCATGACCTGCAGCGTGACGAGTCCGGCCCGCATCGCGAGCGGATTGCCGCCGAAGGTCGAGCCGTGGTTGCCCGGCTGGAACACTTCCGCTGCGGCACCGCGCGCGAGGACCGCGCCGATCGGCACTCCGGAGGCCAGGCCCTTCGCGAGCGGGACGACGTCGGCCTGCACGCCGGCCCACTGGTGCGCGAACCACTTGCCGGTGCGCCCGGTTCCGCATTGCACTTCGTCGACCATCATCAGCCAGCCGCGCTGGTCGCAGATGCGGCGTACGTCGCGCAGGTACTCGGCGCGCGCGGGCTGGATCCCGCCTTCGCCCTGGATCGCTTCGAGGAAGACCGCGACGACCCCGGGCCGCTCGGCGGCGACGCGCTCGATCGCGGCGGCGTCGTTCAGCGGAACGCGGACGAAGCCCTCGACCAGGGGCTCGAAGCCCTCGTGCACCTTGCGGTTGCCGGTCGCCGACAGCGTGGCGATCGATCGTCCGTGGAACGCGCGCTCGCAGACGACGATCTCGGGCCGGTCGACGCCGCGCTGGTGTCCGTACTTGCGCGCGATCTTCAGCGCCCCCTCGTTGGCCTCGAGACCGGAGTTGCAGAAGAAGACGTTGGTCATCGCCGACAGCTCGACCAGGCGTGCGCCGAGTTCGGTCTGCAGCGGTACCTCGAAGACGTTCGAGCTGTGGATGATGCGTGCCACCTGCTCGCGCAGCGCCGCGACCAGCTTCGGGTGCGCGTGGCCGAGCGTGTTGACCGCGATCCCCGCCAGCGCGTCGAGGTAGCGCTTGCCGTCGGTGTCGTACAGCCAGACGCCGTCGCCGTGGCTGAAGGCCACGGGTTGGCGGTTGTAGGTGTTCATCAGCGGGGTCGTGGCGGCCATGGGTTTTCCGACGATGCGGCGCGCGCGGCGCGGGGAAGGTGTCGATTGTAGGAGATGGGGGACGATGGTCGCGGTCGGCGTGGGGCTCGGATGTGAAAGAACTTCGAGGAACTCGCCTAAGTCGCCGATTCGATTGGCTTTTTCAACACAGAAAGCTGTCGGAATCGACCGGGTGCGGAGTAGAATCGGCGCCCAGCGGGCAGGCACATGCCCCGGGGAGGAAAATTCGATGAGGACCGACGCGACGGCCGACCCGAGGCCGGAGTATCGCGTGGCCGTATTCGGCCTTGCGACCCGTCTGCAGCACCTGCTCGAGATCGTGCTGCGGCACGCGCGCCACAATCGATACCGTTACGCGCTGTCCAGCACGCGCGGCCCGGGTGATTTCGACGTCGCGCTCGTCGACATGACCAGCGCGGGCGGCGCCGACACCGCCCGCACGCTCGGGCAGATCTTCGACGAGCACGCGGTGTTGCGCGTCGGGCGTCGCTGCGATCCGGCGAGGCCGCAGGACGACCTGCTGCAGTCGAGCTTCGTCGCGCAGGTGCTGTATGCGCTGAACGGAGTCATCGATTCCCGGCGCAGGCGCGAGCGCGAAGCCAAGGAGGCCGCGGCGATCGACGCCGGGCTCGTCGTCACCGAGGACGGCGTTCGCCGTCGCCCGCGTGCGCTGATCGTCGACGACAGCCCGACGGTGCGACGGCAACTGTCGCTCGCACTGCATCGCATCGGCCTCGACGGCGAGGCGGTATCGAGCGCGCGCGAGGCGCTCGACGTCCTGGCGATGCGCAGCTACGAACTGGTGCTCGCCGACGTCGTGATGCCCGAGGTGGACGGATACCAGCTCACGCGCGCCGTGCGGCGCGAGCGCGGCCTGCGCGGCATGCCGGTGATCCTGCTGACCAGCCGGTCGTCGCCCTTCGATCTCGCGCGGGGCGCGCTCGCGGGCTGCAACAGCTATCTCGTCAAGCCGGTCTCGCTGCAGACGCTGAACGAGACGGTGCAGCGGCAGCTGCGCCGCTACGCGAAGCGGCGCAAGCTGGACAGGGAGCTGCGCTACGCCGCTTGAGAGGCAAGTGCCTCTCAGGCCTTGACGCGGTTGCGATACTCGGCGGTTCGCGTGTCGATCTCGATGCGGTCGCCGATCTCGACGAAGGCCGGTACCGGGATCTCGAAGCCGGTGGGCTTGATGCGTGCCGGCTTCATCACCTTGCCCGAGGTGTCGCCCTTGACGGCCGGCTCGGTGTACTCGACCTCGCGCACGACGCTGTTGGGCATCTCGACCGAGATCGCGCGCCCGTCGTAGAACGTGACTTCGCAGGGCATGCCGTCGTCGAGATAGTTGAGCACTTCGCCCATGCTCTCGCGCTCGATCTCGTACTGGTTGTATTCGCCGTCCATGAAGACGTACATCGGGTCGGCGAAGTACGAGTACTGGACTTCCTTCTTGTCGAGGATCAGCACCTCGAACTTCTCGTCGGCCTTGTAGACCGACTCGGTGCCGGAGCCGTTGAGCAGGTTCTTCAGCTTGAGCTTGACGACCGCCGCGTTGCGGCCGGATTTGTTCAGTTCGGCGCGCTGCACGACCATCGGGTCCTTGCCGATCATGACGACATTGCCGACGCGCAATTCCTGGGCGATTTTCATGAGGCTTCGCAGAAACGTTTCGGTTTCAGGGTAACCCGAGATTATAGCCTTTCGAGGCAGAATTCGACGAATCGGCTGCACAGGTCGTCGCGTGCGCCGAGCGTCGCCGCCCATCGCGCATAGCCGCCGCGCAGCGCGCCGAGGCGGTCGTCGAACGAGCGCCACGCCTGCGGCCAGTCGCCGCTTCCCGACCACGCGAGCATCGCCGCCTGCGCCTCGGGCCCGGCGCGCATCCGGCCGAGGAATGCGCGCAGCTTCACGAGATGGGTGTCGTCCTCCTGCCGGTACGGCTGCCAGACGAAGGGCCGCGCCGCCCAGTGGGCTCGTACCCAGGAGTCCTCGCCGCGCACGAAGTTCAGGTCGGCACTCCACAACAGGCGGTCGTAGTCGTCCTGCGACAGGAAAGGGACGCGCTGCACGGTGAGCATCGCGTCGCGCAGGCTTCGTCCCGGCGCCGGCGATTCGCCGAAATGCGCGAGGAGCGCCGCGTCGGCGATGCCCTCCGGCACGAGTACGCGCCATCGTCTCGGGCCGGCGGCGATCGCGCGGAACCACGCCGGCACCGGCGCCTGCGGATAGCAGAAGAGCGTCGCGAGGCGCTCCCCCGGCTCGGGCGCGATGCCGTGGTGCGCGAGCCACGCACGCTGCTCGCCGGATCCGACGAAGGCGTCGCGCTGCGCGAAGAGCTGCGCTTCGCGCAGCAGGCCGCCCGTGCCTTCGTCGAAACCCGGGTAGTAGAAGTGCTCGACCGCGCCGTCGTGCGGCTTGGTCGATCGCAGGCCGTGATGCGTGGCCACCCAGTCCTCGGCGCTCAGGTATTCGAGCTGCACCCAAAGCGGCCTGCGCGGCGCGCCGGCGAGCGACGCGCGCAGCGGCGGCGGCGGATCGGCGCCGAAGGCGCTGACGACGACGTCGTCCGGCGCCTCGGCGCGCCGCGCGGACCGGCCGTCGGCCACGTGCGGGGGCGCAGCCTGCGTGTCCTCGGGCCAGCGCTCGACGACGATGGTGCCGCGGCCGGCATCCGCATCGGGCCGTGCACCGAGACGCTCGAGCAGCTCGGGCCGGTCGATCGTCAGGCGCACGCGCCACCCGTGCTCGCGTGCGAGCTGGCGCGCAAGGCGCCAGCAGACGCCGGCGTCGCCGAAGTTGTCGACGACGCGGCACAGGATGTGTGCGGCGAGCGTCAATCGCCGCTTCCGTCGCCGCCTTCGTCGTCGGGATGCCCGCCGCCGCCGAACAGCGAGTCGAGCCTCGAGCGCGCGTCGCCCGAGCGCTGCGCGCGTCCCCGGTCGAAGGCGTATTCCTCCTCGATGCGATCGGCATAGAAGACCGCCGGGTTCGGCGCCGCGAGCAGCCGCCGCCACACCTCGGCCGGTACCGCCTTGAAGGCGCGCCGCTCGCCGTCGACGAAGTCGATCTCGAGTCGCTGTTCGCGCGCGTCGTAGGCAGCAGCCGCGAGTCGACCGCCGCGCAGGGTTCGTCGTTCCATCGCCATCGTCTCGTCTCCGTCGGATTCGTGCGGGATCGTCGTCAGCGGCCGAGCGCCAGGCCTTCGCGCCGGGGGTCGACCGCGCCCTCGAGCGTGCAGCGGCGCGGCGCGGCGGCCGATGCGTTGCGTGCGGCCTCGCCCGTGGCCGTGCGCGGATCGTCGTCGGCCGCATCGCGTGCTGCAACGTCGGTCGCAGCCTTCGAAGCCGCGCAGTGCAGTGCGATCGCGTGCAGCCCGCTCGTCATTTCGCGCCACTCGACGAGATGCCCGCGCGCGGCGAGCGCCGCGCCGAGTGCGCGGCCGGCCCGGCCCGCTTCGAGCTCGGTCGGCCCGTTGCGGCTGCCGACGTGGGGCATCGCGAGCGCCGTGGCGAGCGCGACGCCATCGTCGAGCACGGCGACGAGCGTGCGCGCAACGTACGAGACGATCGACGAGCCGCCGGGCGAGCCGAGCGCGAGCAGCGGATCGCCGTTGCCGGCGTCGAGCACGATCGTCGGCGACATCGAGCTGCGCGGGCGCTTGCCGGGTTGCACGCGGTTGGTCACCGCTTCGCCGTCGCGCATCGGCACGAAGGAGAAGTCGGTGAGCTGGTTGTTCAGCAGGAAGCCGCGCACCAGCAGCCGGGAGCCGAAGGCGTTCTCGATCGACGAGGTCATCGACACGACGTTGCCGTCGGCGTCGACGATCGACAGGTGCGTCGTCGACGCCGGCTCGAAGGCGGGCGGCGCGGGCGCGCGCAGCGGCAGGGCCGGCGAAGGCGAGCCCGGCGGCGCCGTGCCCATCGAGCGTTCGCCGATGCGCAGCGCGCGGCGCGCGAGATAGTCGGGGTCGAGCAGCGTGCCGGGCGCGGCGTGCACGGGCTCGCCCGGGCGCTGGCCGGGCAGCGCGACGAAATCGGTGTCGGCGACGTATTCGTTGCGGTCGGCGAAGGCCAGCCGCCCGGCCTCGGCGAAGCGGTGGACGCCGTCGGCGAGCAGCCCGCCCGCCGGATCGGCGAGCCGCACCGGCGGGCCCGCGAGCCGCCAGAAGGCGAGCATCTGCGCGATCGCGATCCCGCCCGACGACGGCGGAGGCATGCCGCAGACGCGGTAGGCGCGATGGACGGTGCACAGCGGTGCGCGTTCCACCGGCTCGTAGGACGCGAGATCCTGCGCGTCGAGCACGCCGGGGTTCGGATGCGAAGCGACGGCGTCGACGATGTCGCGCGCGATCGGACCGGCATGCAGCGCCCGGCTGCCATCGCGCGCGATCCGCTGCAGCGTGTCGGCGAGCGCCTCGTTGCGCAGCCGGTGGCCGGGCGGCCAGGCCTCGCCCGACGCGTCGTAGAAATGCGCAGCCGCCGCCGGCTGCGTGCGCAGCCAGCGATCGCCGGCGAGCAGCGCGTGAAGGCGTTCGCTCACCTCGAAGCCCTCGCGCGCGAGCCGGATGGCCGGCTCGAACAACTGCGTCCATGCGAGCCGGCCGTGCGCCGCGTGCACGCGTTCGAGCATGCGCACGACGCCGGGAACGCCCACCGAGCGGCCGCCGACGGCGGCCTCGAAGAAGGCCATCGGCGCTCCGTCGGCGCGCAGGAAGAGCCCGGGCGATGCGCGTGCCGGTGCCGTCTCGCGACCGTCGAAGGCGCGCACGCTGCGCGTGCCTGCGTCGTAGAGCAGCAGGAACGCGCCGCCGCCGATGCCCGAGGACTGCGGCTCGACGAGTCCGAGCACCATCTGCGCGGCGATCGCTGCGTCGACGGCGTTGCCGCCGGCGTCGAGGATGGCGACGGCGGCACGCGTCGCGTGCGCGTTGGCGGTGACGGCGAGGAAGCGCTCGGCGAAGACCGGCGGGCGCTCGGCGTAGCCGGTGGCCGCTTCCGGCGCCGCGCGCGTTGCGGAGGGGGTCGCAGCGGGCGCCGCCCACGGCGGCATGCCGCAGGCGAAGGCCACCGCCAGAACCCATGCGAGTCGCATCGGGGCATGATAGCGGTCGCCCCTCGCGATCCAGAAGCGCATGAAAACCGGACAACGACCCTTTCCCGACCCGGCGTCTGCCGACGCGCCGAGCCTGCGCGAGACCGTCGCTGCGATCGCCGCCGGCAGGCAGCGCGTGCAGGCGCTGCTCGAGCAGGCGCGACACAACGCGACGCGTCACGCCGAGCTGAACGCGATCGCCTGGGTCGACTGGTCGGCGGCCGCCGAGGAAGCGCGCCGCCTCGACGACGAGGCGCGTGGCGGCCGGCTGCGCGGCCCGCTGCACGGCGTGCCGGTGTCGATCAAGGACCTGTACGCGGTGCGCGGGATGCCGACGCACGCCGGCACGCGCGCGGCATTGCCTCCGCTGGGCGCCGACGAGGCGAGTCTCGTCACCCGGCTGCGCGCCGCCGGCGCGCTCGTCTTCGCGAAGACGAACATGCACGAGATCGCGCTCGGCTGCAGCGGCGAGAACCAATGGACCGGCGACGTCTGCAATCCTTTCGATCCGGCACGGCAATCGGGCGGTTCGTCCAGCGGTGCCGGCGTCGCCGTCGCCACCGGCATCGGGCTCGCTGCGATCGGCAGCGACACCGGCGGATCGGTGCGCATCCCGGCCGCGTTCTGCTCGGTCACGGGGTACAAGCCCACCTACGGCGCGATTCCGCTCGACGGCGCGCTGCCGTTGTCGTGGACCTGCGATCACGCGGGACCGCTCGCGCGCAGCGTCGACGACTGCGCGCTGCTGTTCGAGGTGATGGCGCAGCGCCGCGTGGCGCACGGCACCGTCGCGCGCCGCCCGCGACTGCGGGTGCCGACGAACTGGCTGCGCGGTCGGCTCGCCCCCGAGGTGCGCGAGCGCTTCGAACGCGCGGTGGCGGATCTGCGCGCGCGCGGCGTCGAGATCAGCGAGGCCGACGTGCCGGCGCTCGCCGACGCATGGCGTGCCTACACGCCGATCGTGCGCGCCGAGGCGGCCTGGGTGCACCGCGCCGCGCTCGATGCGGGCGACGACGGATTCTCCCCGCTCGTGCGGCCGGCACTCGACGCCGCGCGCCGCATGCTCGCCGTCGAGTACGTCGACGCGATGCAAACGCGTGCCGCGATCTCGCGCGCGCTCGACGCCGCGCTCGCCGACTGCGATGCGTGGATCGCGCCGACGAGCACCGTGCTGCCGCCGCTGCGCGGGCAGAACGAGGTGCGGGTCGAGGGCGGCACGACGACGGTGCGCGAGGCGGTGCTCGGCCAGACACTGCCGTTCTCGCTGTGCGGGCTGCCCGCGCTGTCGATCCCGCTCGGCCTGGTCCAGGGACTTCCCGTCGGCTTGCAGCTCATCGCGCGCCGCGACGCCGACGCGTCGCTGCTCGCGCTGGGCGCCTGGGTGCAGCGCGGATCGTAGCGGCGCTTCGTTCGGCCGGCCCGCGATCCATGCGCGGGGCGCAGGCCGGAAACGACACCGGAGAGTCGCCGGCGTCGTGGCGGCGCCGGCGCAGCGAAGGGGGCGTGCAGGCCCCCTCGTCGCCGGCGCTGCCGGCGCCGCCGCAGGCGCTCAGCGCGGCGCCATCCGGATCGCGCCGTCGAGCCGGATCGTCTCGCCGTTGAGCATCACGTTCTGGAAGACGTGCTCGACGAGTTGCGCGTATTCGTCGGGTCGACCCAGCCGCGAGGGAAAGGGCACCTGGCGGCCGAGCGACTCCTGCACGTCCTTCGGCAGGCTGTCCATCAGCGGCGTCAGGAACAGGCCCGGCGCGATCGTGACGACGCGCACGCCGTCGCGCGAGAGGTCGCGCGCGATCGGCAGCGTCATGCCGACGATGCCGCCCTTCGACGCGGAATACGCCGCCTGCCCGATCTGGCCGTCGAAGGCCGCGACCGACGCGGTGTTCACGATGACGCCGCGTTCGCCTTCGTCGTTCGGCTCGTTGCGCACCATCGCCGTCGCGGCGACGCGGATCATGTTGAAGGTGCCGATCAGGTTCACCTGGATCACCTTCGTGAACACGTCGAGCTTGTGCGGGCCGTCCTTGCCGACCGTCTTCGCCGCCGGGCCGATGCCCGCGCAGTTGACGAGACCGACCAGCCTGCCCAGCGATCCGGCGGCGTCGACCGCAGCCTGCGCGTCGGCCTCGGCCGACACGTCGCAGCGCACGAAGCGCGCGGCCGCACCGAGTTCGTCGACCAGCCGACTGCCGAGCGACTCGTTCAGGTCGGCGACGACGACCTTGGCCCCGCCCGCGACGAGACGTCGCACGGTGGCGGCACCGAGCCCCGATGCGCCGCCGGTGACGAGTACCACGTTGTTCGAGATCTGCATGCGATCCTCCATCGGAAACCGATTCGAATTACATCACACGTGCCCGAAGGAAAGCCGGGCAGGGGGAGGGCCTGTTCGAGCCCGGTCGGGCGCATCGGTTAACGTTTGCGAAAAACGGGACCGCGGAACACCGCGGGGCGACACGAAATGGATGGCTTCCTCCAGTACTGGCGCACGCTGGTCTGCAGCGATGAATCGCTGCCGCTGTTCGAGGCGGCGCTCGCGATCGCACAGGACGAATACCCGCAGCTGTCGATGCCCGACGTGCTCGCGCGGGTCGACGGTTTCGCGCTGGCGCTGCGCCGGCGCGTCTCGAAGCTGCGCCAGCCGATCGCGCGCATCGACGCGCTGCGCGAGCACTTCGCCGACGAGCTCGGCTTCCGCGGCAACGCGAACGATTTCCACGACCCCGAGAACAGCTACCTCAACCGCGTGATCGAGCGCCGGCTCGGCATTCCGATCAGCCTTTCGGTGCTCTATCTCGAGCTCG
Source organism: Burkholderiales bacterium (assembly GCA_044507525.1). GTDB lineage: Bacteria > Pseudomonadota > Gammaproteobacteria > Burkholderiales > Burkholderiaceae_E > Zeimonas. The sequence goes on along the minus strand of JBIQJM010000017.1, from coordinate 1,027 downwards.
CCGAGCAGGCCGGCGTGCAGGCCTGCGGCGTCGGCTTCCCGGGCCATTTCCTCGTGCGCCACGACGTCGCCGGGCGCAGCGTGATCGTCGACGTTTTCGCCGGCGCGCGCGTGCTCACGCACGACGACCTCGAGTACCGGCTGCTGCCCTACGCATCGGGCGACCGCCGCGAGGCGAGCCGGATGCTCGCCACCGTGCTGCCGGCGGCGAGCCGGCGCGAGATCCTCGCGCGCATGCTGCGCAACCTGCGGGCGATCCACGGAGAGCAGGGCGACGTGCGCCGCTTGCGCGCCGTCGAGCGTCGTCTCGCGGTGCTGGAGGAAACGGCGGGTTGAAGCCTTGCGACGGGCGGCGGGGACTTGCCGCGCGCCGCGGACCGGCGTCGTGCCGGTCCGGGTCGTGCGCCGGACCGGCGTTGCGCCGGTCCGGGTGCCGCGGTGCTACGCGTAGAGCACTGCGATCAGCGGGACGATCAGCAGCGCGACGATGTTGATGATCTTGATCAGCGGGTTCACCGCGGGGCCCGCCGTGTCCTTGTAGGGGTCGCCCACGGTGTCGCCGGTCACTGCGGCCTTGTGCGCCTCGGAGCCCTTGCCGCCGTGGTTGCCCTCCTCGATGTACTTCTTGGCGTTGTCCCAGGCACCGCCGCCGGTGCACATCGAGATCGCGACGAAGAGTCCGGTGACGATCGTGCCCATCAGCACGCCGCCCAGCGCCTCCGGCCCGAGCAGCAGGCCGACGAGCACCGGCACGACGACCGGCAGCAGCGACGGGATCATCATCTCCTTGATGGCCGCGCCGGTGAGCAGGTCGACCGCGCGCGAGTAGTCGGGCTTGGCCGTGCCTTCCATGATTCCGCGGATCTCGCGGAACTGGCGGCGAACTTCCTCGACGACCGAGCCGGCCGCGCGTCCGACGGCTTCCATCGCCATCGCGCCGAACAGGTAGGGGATCAGGCCGCCGATGATCAGCCCGACGATCACCATGTGGTTCGACAGGTCGAAGCTGGCGACGATGTTCGCCGACT
>JBIQJM010000141.1:0-6874 GCA_044507525.1 Burkholderiales bacterium | reverse complement strand
GAAACCCTTGGACTCGTTGAACCACTTGACCACGCCGGTCACTCGATTGCTCATGCTTGCGCTCCATTCGTTACGCGTTCGGGAATACACCGGGGCGCCATCGCCGCGGCGGCAGACAGATCAAGAGGAACAATCAGGTATTCGAGACGCGCTACCCGGAAAGGGCAGGCCGGCTGGACACGCAAAGATGGACGACTCGTTCGGTATGCGCGGCGCAGGATACCCGGTTTCCGACGGGATGTCCAGCGCGCGGGAAATCGACTTTCCGGCGCTCACTCGGGTTCGACGCCGAGCGCGACGAGGAAGCGGGACACCATGTTGTAGGCGGCGACGACCGCGACGAACTCGACCGTCTCGCGTTCGCCGATCCGGCGCACGAGCGCGTCGAGCTCCGCCTCGGGCACCTGCACCGAACGCGTGCTGGCGATCGCCACGGCGAGCGCGGCGCGTTCGGTGGCGTCGAACCGCGTTTCGTCGGTGCGCGCCTTCGCCGGATCGCGCAAGGCGTCGAGCTGCGCCTGCGTGCCGCCCGCCTTGCGGAACTCGGGTGCGTGCTGGACGAATTCGTATTCCGCACCGTTCAGCACGGCGACCACGCACATGGCCAGCTCGCGCAGCTTCGGCGACAGCGTGAGCTTCGTGCGCACGGCACCGAGGAAGGTGTTCCAGCCCGAGGCGAGTTCCGGGCTGTGCAGCAGCATGCGATCGAGGTTCAACAGCGTGCCGCCGCGACGGGCACGGACCGCGTCGACGATCGCACGCGGCTCGGCGAGATCGGCGGGAACGTAGGGAATGCGCGCCATCGGTGGCGCCGTTCAAGCGATGCGCGAATAGCTCGCGCCGCTGCCGGAGGGCCGCTCGGCCAGGTATCGATCGAAGGCCATCGCGACCGCACGCACGAGCAGCCTTCCGCGCGGCAGCACTTCGATGCCGCGATCGTCGGTGCGGATCGCGCCCGCCTGCTCGAGCGGTGCGAGCGCGACGCGTGCGTCGGCGAGCGCCGTGCGGCTGTCGATGCCGTGGCGCGCGTCGAGCGCGTCCCAGTCGAGCGCGAAATCGCACATCAGCGACTGGATCACGTCGCGCCGCACGAAGTCGTCGGCGTCCAGCGCGATGCCGCGCACGACCGTCAACTCGCCGCGGTCGAGGCGCCGGTAATAGCCGTCGAGGACCTTGTCGTTCTGCGCATAGACGTCGCCGACCGACGAGATGCCGGAGACGCCGAGTGCGATCAGGTCGCCGGAGTCGTGCGAGCAGTAGCCCTGGAAGTTCCGGTGCAGCCGGCCCTCGCGCTGCGCGATCGCGAGCTCGTCGTCTTCGCGCGCGAAGTGATCGAGCCCGAGGTGCGCGTAGCCGGCGCTCTCGAACAGTCCGACGGCGTTCTCGAACATGCGCGCCTTCTCCTCCGACGACGGAAGATCGGCCTCCGAGATGCGCCGCTGCGGCTTGAACAGCGTGGGAAGGTGCGCGTAGTGATAGAGCGCGATGCGGTCGGGGGCAGCGGCGATCGTCTTGCGCAGCGTCTCCTGGAAGCGCTGCGCATTCTGCTTCGGCAAGCCGTAGATGAGATCGACGTTGATCGAGCGGAAACCCGCGGCGCGGGCCGAGTCGATCAGCTCGACGGTCTGTTCGTACGACTGGATGCGGTTCACCGCGGCCTGCACGACGGGGTCGAAGTCCTGTACGCCGAGGCTGATGCGGTTCAGTCCCATGTCGCGCAGCGCGCGTATCCGCTGCGGGCCGACCGTGCGCGGGTCGACTTCGATCGAGTACTCGCCGTCGTCGGCGAACTCGAAGTGGCTGCGCAGGCAGTCGATCAGCTGCCCGATCTCGGCGTCGGGCATGAAGGTGGGGGTGCCTCCGCCGAAATGCAGGTGCCGCACCGGCTGGCCGCGCCCCGTGAGATCGGTGACGAGCGCCACTTCGCGGCGTACCGCGTCGAGGTAGGGCGTGGACTGCTCGACGTGCTTCGTGCCGATCTTGTTGCAGGCGCAGTAGTAGCAGATGACCCGGCAGAACGGGATGTGCACGTACAGGCCGAGCGACTCGCCGCGGCGGTCGGCGCGTTCGGCGAGCGCCCGCGCGTAGCGCTGCGCATCGACGCGTTCGTCGAAGCGGTCTGCGGTGGGGTACGAGGTATAGCGGGGTCCGCGGCCGCCGAAACGTTCGAGCAGTTCGGCGTCGATCACCAGCGGTTCGCGCGCGGGAGAAGTCATTTCAACGGAAGTATATCGCCGCGGCCTCGCGGACGCCCTGCGCCCGTGGATAATCGGGCGATGCCACCGCTCTCGACGGCCCGCCGGCGCGCAGCGCTCGCCGGCGCGCTGGCGCTGTACCTGGCCTTCGTCGCGTACCAGTCGCTGGCCGGCGGCTCGGTGCGGGCCTGCATGACGCCGCTCACCGATCCGGGCAGCGGCTGGTACGGCAGCGACGCGCTCGCCAACGTCGTCGCGTACGTGCCTGCGGGCTTGCTCGCCGGCGCGCTCGCCGCCTCGTTCGGCGGCATCGCCGCGCGGGCCCTCGCCTGGCTCGGCGTCGCCGCCTTCTCGCTGTCGATGGAGCTGATGCAGGCCTGCCTGTCGGGGCGCGTGTCGAGCTGGGTCGATTGGGCGACCAACTCCTTCGGCGCGGCGCTCGGCGTCGTCGCGCTGCCGATCGTGGTGCACCTGCTGCACCTGCTGCCGCGCAGCGACGACCGGCGCGAGCGCGTCGGCCTGCAGGTCGCGCTGCTCGCCTGGCTGGTGGTCGGCGCGTGGCTCGCGTCGTCGACCGCACCCTGGCGCTTCACCTTCGACGTCGGCACGGTGCGCGCGAATCTCTCGTTCCTGCGGTCGACACCGTCCTTCGACGCATGGGACGTCGTGCGGCATGCGTTCGCCTGGATGACGGTCGCGGCGGCCCTGCGCGCGCTGTTCGCCGAGAGGCTGCGCGCGTCGGCCGCGCTCGTCGTCGCGATCGCTCTTTCGCTGGGTGCGCAGTCGATGCTCGTCTCGCGCTCGCTGTCGTGGTCGGAGCTGGCCGGTGCGGCGCTCGGCGCCTTCGTCGCCCTGGTTCTGCTCGTGCCCGCGGCGAGCGGCCGGCTGATGCGCCTGCTGCCGGCGCTCGCGTTCGTTTCCGTCGCGGCCTACGAGCTCGCGCCCGGTCGCGCGTTCTGGCGAACGGGCCACGCGTTCTCGTGGTGGCCGCTGGTCGGCCGCGGCAACCTGCTGGCCGCGCTCGACTTCGCGCTCTACTTCTGCTGGTTCGCGTTCGTGCTCGTGCTCGCGTTGCGCTGGGGAAAGGCGCGCACGCGAAGCGCCGCAGCGCTCGCCACGCTGGCCGTCGTCGCGCTTCTCGCGCTCGAAGTCGCGCAGCAGTCGATCGCCGGCCGCATCGCCGACACTTCGCCGGCCCTCATCGTGGCGCTCGCCTTCGTCGTCGCGTGGCTGCTCAGCGAGCGCGGCGGCGAGCGCGTCGGCGACGCTACAGGCCGAGCTCGCTCCACAGCGCGTCGACCCGTCGTTCGGTCTGTGCGTCGATCCTGATCGCGCGGCCCCATTCGCGCGTCGTCTCGCCCGGCCACTTGTTCGTCGCGTCGATGCCGATCTTCGAGCCGAGTCCCGCGACCGGCGAAGCGAAGTCCAGCGAGTCGATCGGCGTGCTTTCGACGATCGTCGAATCGCGCGCAGGATCGACGCGCGTGGTCATCGCCCAGATCACTTCCTTCCAGTCGCGTACATCGACGTCGTCGTCGACGACGAGGACGAACTTCGTGTACATGAACTGGCGCAGGAAACTCCAGACGCCGAACATGACCCGCTTGGCGTGCCCCGGATACTGCTTGCGCATCGAGACGATCGCGATGCGGTACGAGCAGCCCTCGGGCGGGAGATGGAAGTCGACGATCTCGGGAAACTGCTTGCACAGGATCGGGACGAACACCTCGTTCAACGCGAGGCCGAGCATCGCCGGCTCGTCGGGCGGCTTGCCGGTATAGGTGCTGTGGTAGATGGGGTTGCGGCGCATCGTGATGCGATCGATCGCGAACACCGGGAACCACTCGCGTTCGTTGTAGTAGCCGGTGTGGTCGCCGAAGGGACCTTCGATCGCCATTTCCCAGCCGGTGCGCGCAGCGGCCGGCAGTTCGCCCGTGTGCCCCAGCGCCTGCGCGTTCGCGCGCGTTCGCGACGCGTCGGGATCGGGCAGGATCGAACCTTCGAGCACGATCTCCGCGCGCGCGGGCACCTGCAGTGCCACGCCGATGCAGTTCGCGATCTCGGTGCGCGCGCCGCGCAGCAGCCCGGCGAACTGGTACTCGGAGAGCGCGTCGGGGATCGGCGTGACGGCGGCGAGCATCGTCGCGGGATCGGCGCCGAGCGCGACGGCGATCGGGAACGGCTCGCCCGGATGCAGTTGTGCGTGGTCGCGGAAGTCGAGTGCGCCGCCGCGATGCGCGAGCCAGCGCATGATCACGCGGTCCCTGCCGATCACCTGTTGACGGTAGATGCCGAGGTTCTGTCGCGGCCTTCGCGGTCCGCGCGTGACGACGAGTCCCCAGGTGATCAGCGGACTGACGTCGCCGGGCCAGCAGGTCTGCACCGGCAGCTTCGACAGGTCGACCGCGTCGCCCTCGTGCACGATCTCCTGGCACGCCGGACGCGATTCGATCTCGCGCGGCGACATCTTCATCACCTGGCGCAGCATCGGCCACTTGTCCCATGCGTCGCGCAGTCCGCGCGGAGGCTCGGGCTCCTTCAGCCATGCCAGCAGTTCGCCGATCGCACGCAACGCCTGCACCGAATCGGCGCCGAGTCCGGCCGCCACGCGCTTCGTCGTGCCGAACAGGTTCGCGAGCACCGGCATCGCATAGTCGTTGCCGTTCTCGCTCGGACGCTCGAACAGCAGCGCGGGTCCGCCGCTGCGCAGTACACGATCGGCGATCACGGTCATTTCGAGCCGTGGTGAAATTGGCACGGCGATGCGCCGCAACTCGCCGATCGCCTCGAGTCGCGCGCAGAAGTCACGCAGGTCGTCGTATTTCAAGATAGTGAGTCGTCGCAATTCGCACCCGGCGCCATTGTGTCATCGCCGCTCGACGCGAACGTGGTTGCGCATCGCGAAATGCTCGGTTGACCGCTGCGCCGCTTGCTCCCTAGAATCCGAACCGTTTCGACCGCGCCGTCGCCCGACGGCCGCCGCACAGCCAGGCGAAACGACGCGCTTCGATCCGGTTCGAGGCCAGCGCAGCCGCAGTGCTGCAACCTGCGACCCTTCGGCAAAGCACCGAAGGGCGCCGAAAGAGAAGAGGCCCGCACTTCGCCGCACGCGGGCTCGATGACGACCGCCGTATCGGCGAGCCGTACGGCGAGAGCCGGAAGGAGTCTGAATGCTGCAGCAGCATCAGGTCGGTGCATTGTTCGGCCTGTTCGTGCGAGCCATCGGTGCCGCGCGCTTCGTGCGCGCGATCGCGCCCGTGGCTGCGCTCGTGGCCGTCGCGTCGATCCCGCTGCCGCGTGCCGCAACGTCGATCGACGCGAGTGCGCCTTCGTCCGGGCTCGTGCAGGTGCTCGCCGTTGCGCAACGTGCGACGAGCCGTTCGCACGATTTCGCCCTTTCCGTCGAAGCTTCGCATCCGGGGGCTGCGCAGGCCGCGCAGCGCGGCGTGGCCGGGAACGGGGAAGGCGGTTCCGCGTTCGCGCGCATCGGCGACCGCTGGCTGCAGCTGCGCGCCGCGACGCAGCGGGTCGAAGACGCGTCGCCTCGCCACGTCGGCGACCGGCTGCTGCACGCGGCGACGTCGCGTGCCGTCGACGCATGGGCACCGGAGACGGCGCTCGAGGCCTTCGCGCTGCTCGGCGATACGCTCAAGCCGGTGGCGTTCACCGGCGCCGAGCCGCGCGCGCCGCCCGCCGCCGCGTCGCAGTCGAACGACGCCGGCGATCCGCAGCCGGCGTCCGCGAAGGAGATCGCAGGGGCCACTCCGGCCACGAACCACGACTCCGCCGCTGCAGGATCCGGCGCCGCGTCCGCAACGAGCGCAGCAAGCCGATCGACGAAGACCCCGCCCGATTCCCTGTCGCCGCTGAAGCTCTCGGACGAACAGCGAAACATCTCGCGCTTCGTCGCGCGCCGCTATCGGGTGAATCTCGACGACGTGCAGCATTTCGTCGCGCACGCCTATCGCGCGGCAAGCGAATTCCGGCTCGATCCGCACCTCGTGCTCGCCGTCATGTCGATCGAGTCGAGCTTCAACCCGAACGCGCGCAGCTCGGCCGGCGCGCAGGGGCTGATGCAGGTGCTCACGCGCGTGCATCTCGACAAGTTCGCGCCCTTCGGCGGCGCGCGCGCCGCGCTCGACCCGATGGCGAACATCACCGTCGGCTCGCGCATTCTCAAGGAGTACCTCGTTCGTGAAGGTACCGTCGAAGGCGCGCTGAAATCCTACGTCGGCGCGGCGCTGCTGCCGCACGACTTCGGATACGGCAGCAAGGTGCTCGGCGAGCGGGCGCGCATCGCCGCGGCGGCACGCAACGAAACGATCCCGCATACGATCACTGCACGAGCAGGCGGGCGTACGACGAAGATCGCGATGGCCGAGCAGCAGCGCGCGGGCAAGGTGAAGGCGAGCGCGCCCGCCGGCGATGCGCGGCCTGCGCAGCAGAAGGCGCAGGCGTCTGGTGCGCCCGAAGCCGGGAGAGCACAAGCGCCATCGCGGGCGCCGGCATCCGAAGCAGCCTCGACGCTTGTGGAAGCGCAGGCATCCGAAGCAGCGCCTACATCGGCGGAAGCGCGTACGCCCGCAGCGGCGCAGACCACCGCACCGGCGCAGGGGACGGAGGCGCAGGCGACGCAAGTGCAAGCGACGCAAGCGCAGGCGACGCAAGTGCAGGCGACG
>JBIQJM010000140.1:0-6933 GCA_044507525.1 Burkholderiales bacterium | reverse complement strand
TCTTCTTCGCCTTCGCTTCGGCCGCCTTGCGCCGCTGCTCGGCGATCTCCTCGGGGTCCAGGTAGCGGAAGGTCTTCGCGATCGCCTCCATCGTGAGGGTGCCGGAGGTGCTCGCCGCCTGCGCGCCCCGCTCGGGCGGCAGCGAGATCTGCAGGTTGTTCAGCGTGACGATGCGGGCGAGGTTGGCGATCTCGCTGGTGAACGCGCCGAAGGCGTGATACGAGCCGGTGACGCGGATGGCGATCGGCAGTTCGGCGTAGTAGTCGCGCACGACGACCTGCCCGGGCTTGAACAGCTCGAACTGCAGCCCGCGCCCGACGCCGGCCTGGTTGATGTCGGAGAGCAGCGCGTCCATCTCGGCCTTGCTCGGCAGCTGCTTCTCGAGCGCGCTGACGTACTGCATCACCTGCTCCTTCTGCGCGCGCAGCACCTCGAGGTTCACCGCCTGGCGGGTCTTGTCGATGAACTCCTGCTTCAGCCGCTGCTCCTCGGCCACGCGCGCGTCGAGATCCTCGAGCTGGCCGCGCCAGTAGCCGGCCCACGCGGCCGCGCCCAGCGCGACGACGATCGCGGCGAGCAGCGCCATGCGGGGGACGATCGGCCAGAGCCCCGGGTGGCGGCCCTGCAGGCCCTGGAACTGCGCGGTGATCGCGGAAAGGTCGATCGACGGATTGAAGCGGGCCATCGCGCTCACCTCACTGCGTTCGCCGCGACCGGCGTGCCGACGACCTTCGTCGGTTGCGCGGCGCTGTCGGCGTCGTTGGTGCGCACCAGCGCGTTGAGCGAGAACTCGAACAGCCGGCGGCCGGTGTCGTTCGCGTTCGACTTCGCCCCGCCCAGCTGCACCGCCTTGATCTCGACCAGCTCGGGGCGCTCGAGCCACGGCGTGTGGTTCGACAGGTTGCGCAGCAGCTCGGAGACGCGCTCGTTCGACTGCGCGTAGCCGACCAGCGTGACCTTGCGTTCGTCCTGGCGCATCGACTTCAGGTACAGCCCTTCGGGCACGTGCTTGACCAGCTCGTCCATCAGGTGGACCGGGATCGTGCGGTTCGTCTGCAGGCTCTCGACGGCCGCCTGCCGCGCGCGCAGCGATTCGATCTCGGCGCGCAGCGTCGCGATCTCCTTGATCTGCTCGTCGAGCTTCGCGTTCTCCGCGCGGATGAAGTCGTTGCGCGCGCGCTGGTCGTCGATGCGGCTGTCGATCGCCAGGGCGACGAGCACGCAGCCCGCGCCGGCGACGATCGCGGTGAACAGGCCGAGCGCGACGAAGTCCTTCTTGCGCCGCTCGCGGCGCATCTCCCGATGCGGGAGGAGGTTGATGCGCGGGATCATGCGTCGAACCTCCGCATCGCGAGTCCGGCTGCCACGAGCAGTGCCGGGGCGTCGGCGCGCAGCTGGCGGTCGCGGATCACGTCGGACACCTCCATCCCCTGGAACGGGCTGAGGATCTCGGTGGGCACCTGCGTGCGCTGCATCACCGCGTCGGCCAGGCCCGGAACCACCGAGGAGCCGCCGGCGAGATAGATCTGGTCGACGCGCGTGTACGGCGTCGACGTGAAGAAGAACTGCAGCGAGCGCGCGATGTCGGTCGCGCCCTGCTCGACGAACGGGTGCAGCAGGTCGCGCTGGTAGTTGTCCGGCAGGTCGCCGGTGCGCTTCTTCAGCTCCGCCTCTTCGGGCGTGAGACCGTACAGCCGGACCAGGTCCTGCGTGAGCTGCTGCCCGCCGAAGGTCTGCTCGCGCTCGAACACCGTCTGCTCGTTGAGCACGACGGCGAGCGAGGTCGTCGTCTGCCCGATCGAGAACACGGCGATGATCTGGCCCTGGCCGTTGTTCGGCAGGAACCGGGTGACGTGGTCCACCGCCGAGCGAAGCGCATAGCTCTCGACGTCGACGACCACCGGGCGCAGCCCTGCCATCTCGGCGACGGCCACGCGATCGTCGACCTTCTCCTTGCGCGACGCCGCCAGCAGGACCTCGATCTCTTCCTCGGATCCCTTGGCCGGACCGAGCAGCTGGAAATCGAGGTTCACCTCCTCGATCGGAAACGGGATGTACTGGCTCGCCTCGGCCTCGACCTGCACCTCGTAGTCCTCCTCGCGCAGGCCGGCGGGAACCAGGATCTTCTTGGTGATGACCGAGCCTGAGGGCAGCGCCAGCGCGGCCTCGCGCGCCCGGGTGTTGCACTTGCGCAGCGCCCGCGTGAGCGCCTCCGCCACCGCCTCGGGCTTCTCGATGTTCCCGTCGACGATCGCGCCGCGCTCGATCGGCTCGATCGCGTAACGCTCGAGCCGCATCGGCGTGCGCTGGCCCTTCGCCAGCTCGACCACCTTCACGCTGGAGGCGCTCAGGTCGATGCCGACGAGCGGCGGAGAGGTTCGGCCAAACAGACTAGCAAGCGCTATCGCCATCGGCGCGTCTCGATGAAAAAGTCCAGTAAACTTAAGGACTTGCGTTTGTTTTTTAACAACCGCTCGCGATGCTAGCGACGAGCTCGATTTACTGTAAAGCGTTTTGTGCGGTAGTTCGCAGCGCGTCGCGACCATCGGTCGTACGCCACCGACCACTGGGCCGCGCCTGTGCAGGGACGCCGATCGACGGCAGCGCGAACGCCGCGTGCGGCGCGTCGCCGCCGTCGCCCGGCGATCCGTATAAAATCCGCAACAGTCCCAGCGGGGTAGGCCCGTAAATGCCCGCACGCAACACCCGAAAGCCCCGCTCGAAGCCGTCCCCGAAGAAGTCGCTGTGGTTGCGGGTGTCGATCGCGGCGCTGGCGATCCCGGTGGCGCTCGCCGCCTGCGGCGCGCTGCTCGGCGCCTTCGCGCTGTTGCTGCTCAACGACCGGCTGCCGTCGCTCGACGCGATGCTCGACTACCGGCCGCGCATTCCGCTGCGCGTATATACCGCCGACGGCAAGCTGATCGGCGAATTCGGCGAGGAGCGGCGCACCTTCGTGCACATCGAGGACGTGCCGCAGGTGATGAAGAACGCCGTGCTCGCCGCCGAGGACACGCGCTTCTTCGAGCACATCGGCATCGACCCGGTGGGCGTGGCGCGGGCCGCCGTCACCAACCTGTTCGCCGGCGGCAAGGAGCAGGGCGCGAGCACGATCACGATGCAGCTCGCGCGCGAGTTCTTCCTGTCGAACGAGCGCACCTACACGCGCAAGATCGTCGAGATCCTGCTCGCGCTGCGCATCGAGGACACGCTGAGCAAGGAACAGATCTTCGAGCTGTACCTGAACCAGATCTACCTGGGCAAGCGTTCCTACGGCTTCGCCGCCGCGGCGCGGACCTACTTCGACAAGTCGCTCTCCGAGCTGAGCGCCGCCGAAGCCGCCGTGCTGGCCGGTCTGCCGAAGGCACCGTCGCGCTTCAACCCGATGGTGAACCCGGCGCGCGCGATCGAGCGGCAGCGCTACATCCTCGGGCGCATGCGCGAGGCCGGCTTCCTCACGCCGGCCGAGTACGAGACGGCGATGACCGAGCGGCTCGTCTTCTCGACGCCGCGCGCCGACTATCCGGTCGAAGCCCCCTACGTCGCGGAGCTCGCGCGCCAGCTGGCCTTCGACCTCTACCAGGAAGACATCTATACGGCAGGCCTGAAGGTCTACACGACGATCGATCCCGAGCACCAGGCGGCGGCGAACGCGGCGCTCGAGAAGGGCGTCGTCGAGTACGACCGCCGGCACGGCTTCCGCGGCCCCGAACGGGTGATCGACCTGCCCGACGATCCGCGTGCCGTCGACGATGCCGTCGACGCGGCGCTCGACGACAGCCCCGACATCGGCCGCTTCCTGACGGCGGTGGTGCTCGAGGCCGATCCGAAGCGGATACTCGTCTCGCGCGGCGACCCGGAGCCGATCCAGATCAGCGGCAGCGGGCTGAAGTTCGTCGCCCCGGCGCTCGGTCCGCGGGCGAGCTCGTCCAGGCGCCTGGTGCGCGGCGCCGTGATCCGCATCTCGCGCGACGACGACGGCTACCGCATCACGCAGTTGCCCGAGGTGCAGGCGGCGCTCGTCTCGATGGACACCCGCGACGGCGCGGTGCGTGCGCTCGTCGGCGGCTTCGACTTCCAGCGCAACCGCTTCAACCGCGTCGTGCAGGCGTGGCGCCAGCCCGGCTCCAGCTTCAAGCCCTTCATCTATTCGGCGTCGCTCGAGAAGGGCTTCATGACGTCGACGATCATCAACGACGCGCCGGTGCTGATCGATCCGGCGCGCACCGGCGGGCAGCTCTGGGACCCGAAGAACTACGACGGCAAGTACGAAGGCCCGATGCCGCTGCACACCGCGCTGGCGAAGTCGAAGAACATGGTCTCGGTGCGCATCCTCGAGGCGATCGGACCGCAGTACGCGCAGGACTACGTCTCGCGCTTCGGCTTCGATCCCGAGCGTCATCCCCCCTTCCTGACGATGGCGCTCGGGGCGGGATCGGTCACGCCGTGGCGGATGGTCGAGGCGATCTCGGTGTTCGCCAACGGCGGCTATCGCGTCGAGCCCTACATCATCTCCCGGATCACCGACGCCAACGGACGACTGCTCGCCAGCGCGAAACCCGACCGCGCCGGCGACGAGTCCCTGCGCGTGATCGACGAGCGCAACGCGTTCCTGATGGATTCGATGCTGCGCGACGTCGTGCGCGTCGGCACCGCGACGCGCGCGAAGGTGCTCAAGCGCGGCGACCTCGCCGGCAAGACCGGCACGACGAACGATTCGGTCGACGCCTGGTTCGCCGGCTACCAGCCGACGCTCGCGGCGGTGGCGTGGGTCGGCTTCGACCAGCCGCGCAAGCTCGGCGATCGCGAGACCGGCGGAGGACTGGCGCTGCCGATCTGGATCGACTACATGGCCACCGCGCTGAAGGGCGTCCCCGAGGAGCCGAAGAAGGTGCCGGAGGGCGTCGTGCGCATCGACGGGCAGTACTACCTGTCGGAGACGCGCCCCGGCCAGGGCATCGCTTCGCTCGGCGTCGCGGAAGAAGGCGTCGCCGCGGGAGCCGAAGCCGACCGCATCCGCGACCAGGTGTTCTGAGCTTGGGCGCGCGAGCCCCCCACTCCCCCGAAGCACCGCACGCGAACGAGCGCACGCGCGCACCGCATCGCGCCCGTCGCGGCGCGCTGGTGGCCTTCGCCGCTTCGCTGCTCGTCGCCGGCTGCGGCCAGCGCGGCCCGCTCTACCTGCCCGAGAACGCGCCGCCGCCCAGGCGCCGGCGCACCTCGTCGCCGCCCGCACCGCAAGATCCTCCACGATGAACGACTCCCCGTTCCGGTACCGCAACGACTCGCTGTTCGTCGAGGACGTCGAGCTCGCATCGATCGCGGCCGTGCACGGCACGCCCGCCTACGTCTATTCGCGCTCCGCGATCGAGTCGGCGTTCGCGTCGTTCCTCCGCGCGTCGCAGGGGCGCGAAGTGCTCGTCTGCTACGCGCTGAAGGCGAACTCGAACCTGGCGATCGTCGAGCTGCTCGCGCGCGCCGGCGCCGGCTTCGACATCGTCTCCGGCGGCGAGCTGCGGCGCGTGGTCGCCGCCGGCGGCGACCCGTCGAAAGTGCTGTTCTCGGGCGTCGGAAAGAGCGAAGCCGAGATGCGCCTGGCGCTCGAGATGGGCGTGCGCTGCTTCAACGTGGAGTCGGAGAGCGAGCTGCTGCGGCTCGACCGCGTCGCCGCGTCGATGAAGCGGCGCGCCCCGGTTTCGCTGCGGGTCAATCCCGACGTCGACGCCGGCACGCATCCCTACATCTCCACCGGACTGCGCGAGAACAAGTTCGGCATCGCGCACGAGGACGCGCTCGACGTCTACCGGCGCGCGGCATCGCTCGCCAACGTCGACGTGGTCGGCATCGACTGCCACATCGGCTCGCAGATCACCGCGGTCGAGCCGTATCTCGCGGCGGCCGACAAGCTGCTCGAGCTGGTCGACGCGCTGCACGCCGAAGGAATCGTGCTGCGCCACATCGACTTCGGCGGCGGGCTCGGCATCCGCTACCGCGACGAGGAACCGCCCGCGGCGCAGGCCCTGCTCGAGGCGCTGTTCGCGCGCCTCGATCGCCATCCACGCGGCCGCGGCTACGGCCTGTTCTTCGAGTTCGGACGATCGATCGTCGGCAACGCCGGCGTCCTGCTCACGCGAGTGGAGTACCTGAAGCGCAACGGCGAACGACGCTTCGCGGTGGTCGACGCCGCGATGAACGACCTGATGCGCCCGGCCCTGTACGACGCCTGGCACGGAGTGCTGCCGCTGCGGCGGCGCCGCGACGTCGCCGAGCAGCGCTACGACGTCGTCGGCCCGGTCTGCGAATCGGGCGACTGGCTCGCTCGCGATCGCGCGCTCGCGATCGACGAAGGCGACCTGCTGGCGATCGCCTCGGCCGGCGCGTACGGAATGGCGATGGCGTCGAACTACAACACGCGCCCGCGCGCGGTCGAGGTGCTCGTCGACGGCTCGACGGCACACGTCGTGCGCGAGCGCGAGAGCGTCGAGTCGCTATTCGCGCTCGAGCGGCGCCTTCCGTAGAACCGGTGCGGGCATCGCGGCGCGCCCCTGTGCCTCGGGCCGCCGCGCGACGGGCCTGGCGCGAGCCGATGCCCGTGACGGACGCGACCAGTACCAGGTGAGGCGCAGCGCGAACAGGCCGCCGACGACGAGCGCCCAGGCGAGCGGCGCGGCGAAATCGTGCTTGCCCGCCTTGTGCCACCAGTAGTGCAGCACCGCGAGCACTGCGATCGCGTAGACGAGGCGATGCAGCTCCTGCCAGCGGCGACCGAGGCGGCGCATCATCGCGTTCGTCGACGTCGCCGCGAGCGGGACCAGCAGCACGAATGCGGTGAAGCCCACGGTGATGAACGGGCGCTCGAGCACGTCGTCGACGATCGAGTTCCAGTCGAACCACTGGTCGAGCCAGACGTAGGTGAGCAGGTGCAGGCACGCGTAG
>JBIQJM010000016.1:0-43908 GCA_044507525.1 Burkholderiales bacterium | reverse complement strand
AGCGGATGTGAGGCGCTTGCGCGTCTACTGTGTTCGACGCGCGGGCCCGCCAAGTCCCGCGCCTTTGCAGGAGACGTCGAGGCGTGCGTGCGCTTGCCTGCGTGCGTGAGACCACACGCTTGCATGCTCGGCACGCCACGAACGTTGCTCGAGCGGCAGGCACCAGCCTCCAATCAGGCGGGCACAGGCGACGGTGCGGCCGCCGCGCCCGCCGGCCGCTGGTCGATCGGTGCGTGCATCACCGCGGCGAACAGGCCGAAGGCGATGATCATCGCCCAGGCATAGTCGTAGTTGCCGAAACGATCGAAGAAGACGCCGCCGAGCCAGGCGCCGAGGAAGCTGCCGATCTGGTGGCCGAAGAAGACGACGCCGCCGAGCAGCCCGAGCACGTGCACGCCCCAGCGCTGGCCGACGAGCGCATTGGTGAGCGGCACCGTCGACAGCCACAGCAGGCCCATCGCGGCGCTGAACAGGTAGACCGACGCCACCGTGAGCGGCGCGAGCAGGAACAGGCCGATGACGATCGAGCGCACGACGTAGATCGCGGCCAGCAGCCACTTCTTCGGGTAGCGTTGCCCGAGTGCGCCCGAAGCGAGCGAGCCGACGATGTTGAACAGTCCGATCAGCGCGACCGCATTGGCGCCGACGTTCACGCTCATCCCCTTGTCGATCAGGTACGACGGCAGGTGCAGCGCGATGAACACCACCTGCAGCCCGCAGACGAAGTAGCCCCAGAACAGCAGGTGGAAGTTGCGATCGCCGAGCGCGCCGCGCAGCGCCTGGCCGAGGCGCAGCTCGCCGCGGGCGGCGTGCGACTGCTCGTCGGCGCGCACGCCGAGCGCGAGCACGACGATGAGCGCGGCGAGCGCCGCGTGCGCGAACAGCGCGTCCTGCCAGCCGATGCGCTGGATCAGCTGCCCCGCCAGCGGCAGGAACAGGAACTGCCCGAAGGATCCGGCCGCCACG
The DNA here is from genome assembly GCA_044507525.1 of Burkholderiales bacterium. Lineage (GTDB taxonomy): Bacteria > Pseudomonadota > Gammaproteobacteria > Burkholderiales > Burkholderiaceae_E > Zeimonas. Next base: position 42,942 of record JBIQJM010000016.1, on the reverse strand, counting down.
CCCACGCCGAATGCGAGGCTGCGCTTCTCGGCCGGGACTACACGCCCGAGGGTGGCGAGCACGATGCCGAAGCTCGTGCCGCCGATGGCGACCCCCATGACCACCCCGGCCGACAGCGACAGCCCGGTGCCGCTCTCCGCCCAGGCCATGCCGAGGAAGCCCACGACGTACAGCACGCCGCCGAGCAGCAGCGTTCGCATCGAGCCGTACTTGTCGGCCATCGCGCCGAGGAAGGAGCCGCCCAGGCCCCACATCAGGTTCTGCAGCGCGATCGCCAGCGAGAAGGTCTCGCGCGACCAGCCGCGCGCCTGCGTCATCTCGGGCAGGAACAGGCCGAACGACGACCGCACGCCGGTCGACACGACGAGGATCGCGCAGCCGAAGAAGAGGATGGGCAGGTACGACGAGCGCGACGTGGCAGCAGCCGTCATGATCCCGCGCTCGCGGCGAGCGCACGACGGGCCGCGGCGATCGTCTCGTCGACGTCGGCTTCGGTGTGCGCGCTGGAGAAGAAGAAGGCTTCGACCGGCGACGGCGGCAGGTAGACGCCTTCGTCGAGCATCGCGTGGTAGAAGCGCTTGAAGCGCTCGACGTCCTGCGTCTGCGCCTGCGCGAAATCGGCGGGCGGCGACGGCAGCAGGTAGAGCCCGGCGAGCGCGCCGACGTGCTGCGCGCACATCGCCGCGCCCGCTTCGCGCGCGACCCCGTTCAGCCCGTCGACCAGGCGATCGCCGAGCGCGTCGAGCCGCTCGTGGAAGCCGGGCTCGGCAACGAGCTCCAGCGTGGCGAGGCCGGCGGCCATCGCGAGCGGGTTGCCCGAAAGCGTGCCCGCCTGGTACACCGGGCCCATCGGCGAGAAACGCTCCATGATGCGCGCCGGGCCGCCGATCGCCCCGACCGGCATGCCGCCGCCGATCACCTTGCCGAAGGTGCTGAGGTCGGGAACGACGCCGGTGCGCTGCTGCGCGCCGCCGTGCGCGACGCGAAAGCCGCTCATCACCTCGTCGAAGATCAGCAGCGCGCCATGCCGGTCGCACAGCGTGCGCAGCGCTTCGAGGAATCCCGGCTTCGGCATCACCAGGTTCATGTTGCCGGCGATCGGCTCGACGATGACGCAGGCGATCGCGTTCGGGTGCTTGTCGAAGTGTTCGGCGACGCTGTCGATGTCGTTGAAGGTGGCGACGAGCGTGTGCCGGGCGACGCTGTCGGGCACGCCGGCCGAGCTCGGCGTCCCGAAGGCGAGCGCGCCCGAGCCCGCCTTCACGAGCAGGCTGTCGCCGGTGCCGTGATAGCAGCCCTCGAACTTGAGGATCTCGTCGCGCCCGGTGAAGCCGCGCGCCAGGCGCAGCGCCGACATCGTCGCCTCGGTGCCCGAGCTGGTGAAGCGCACACGCTCGATCTGCGGAAACAGCGCGCAGATGCGCTCGGCGAGCTCGGTCTCGAGCACGTTCGGCGCACCGAACGAAAGCCCGCGGCGCGCAGCGCGCGCAACCGCTTCGACCACTCGCGGATGCGCGTGGCCGGCGATCATCGGGCCCCACGATCCGAGGTAGTCGATGTAGCGCCTGCCCTCGACGTCCCACAGGTAGGCGCCCTCGGCACGGTCGATGAAGCGCGGCGTGCCGCCGACCGCGCGGAACGCGCGCACGGCGGAGTTCACGCCGCCGACGAGGACCTCGCAGGCTCGGGCGAATTCGGAAGCGTTGTCGGACATCGCGAGTTCGGCAGACGGAAGGCGAAACGAGGAGCACAGGATACTGGATGCGGCCGATCGCCCGCCGCGTTCCGTCCTGGAATCTGCATTCCCGGGAGAGGGCGCTGCCGAGGCCGGCTATGCGGAGCCGGCGGGCATCGCTGCGCCGGCATCGTGCAGCGCAGCGATCGCGACGGCGCAGTACTTGAAGCCGGGAATCTTGCCGAAGGGATCGAGCTGCGGGTGCGTCAGCACGTTCGCCGCCGCTTCCGCGTAGGCGAAGGGCACGAACACGCAGCCGGGCGCGACGCCGTCGTCCTCGCGGACGTACAGCGCGATCTCGCCGCGTCGCGAGGCGATTCGCACGCGCGCGCCGGCCTGGATCCGCAGGCGCGCGAGATCGCTCGGATGCATCGACGCGGTCGCCTCGGGCTCGATCGCATCGAGCGCCTGCGCACGGCGCGTCATCGCACCGGTGTGCCAGTGCTCGAGCTGGCGCCCGGTGCTCAGCACGAAGGGATAGTCGTCGTCGGGCGACTCCGCCGGCGCACTCGGCGCCGCCGGAACGAAGCGTCCGCGGCCGCTGGGCGTCGGGAAGCGCTCCCGAAAGACGACCGGCTGGCCCGGGTCGTCGGCGCTCGCACACGGGTAGGTGACGCTGCCCTCGCGCTCGAGCCGTTGCCAGTCGATGCCGCGGATCGAGTCCATCGATTCGCGCAGTTCCTCGAACACCTCGCGCGGATGCGAATAGCGCCAGTCGAGGCCCAGGCCGCGGGCCATCGCGACGAGGATGTCGAGGTCGGCACGCGCCTGTCCGGGCGGCTCGACGGCCTTGCGCGCGAGCTGCACCATGCGGTCGGTGTTCGTGAAGCTGCCGGTCTTCTCGGGGAACGCCGTCGCGGGCAGGATCACGTCGGCCAGGTACGCCGTCTCGGTGGGGAAGATGTCCTGCACGACGAGCAGCTCGAGCGCGGCGAGCGCCTCGCGCGCGTGCCGCACGTCGGGATCGGACATCGCGGGGTTCTCGCCCATCACGTACAGGCCGCGGATGCGGCCTTCGGCGGCCGCCTTCAGGATCTCGACCACCGTGAGGCCGGGGCGGCGATCGATGCTCGTGCCCCACAACCGCTCGATGCGCGACGCGACGCGCTCGTCGTCGACTCGGCCGTAGTCGGGCAGCATCATGGGGATGAGGCCGACGTCCGAGGCGCCCTGCACGTTGTTCTGGCCGCGCAGCGGATGCAGGCCGGCGCCCGGACGGCCGATCTGGCCCGTGACGAGCGCAAGCGCGATCAGGCAGCGCGCGTTGTCGGTGCCGTGCACGTGCTGCGAGACGCCCATGCCCCAGAGGATCATCGATGCGCGGCTCGTCGCGTACTGCTGCGCGACGGCGCGGATGGTCGCCGCGTCGATGCCGCACGACGGCGCCATGCGCTCGGGGCTGAAGGGTGCGATGCGTTCGCGCAGCGCCTCGAAGTCGGCGGTTCGGGCGGCGACGAACTCGCGATCGACGAAGCCGCCGAAGACGATCGCGTGCAGCATCGCGTCGAGAAGCGCGACGTCGGCGCCCGGCGTGAACTGCAGCACGGTGCTCGCGTGCCGCGCGAGCTCGTTGCGCTTCGGGTCGGCCACGACGAGCGTGGTGCCGCGCCGTGCCGCGTTCTTGATCCAGGTCGCCGCCACCGGGTGGTTGACGGTGGGATTCGCGCCGATGACGAGCACGAAATCGGCCTTCAGGACGTCGGAGACGGGATTGGAGACGGCGCCGGAGCCGACCCCTTCGAGCAGCGCCGCAACCGACGATGCGTGGCACAGCCGCGTGCAGTGATCGACGTTGTTCGTCCCGAAGCCGGTGCGCACGAGCTTCTGGAACAGATACGCCTCCTCGTTGCTGCCCTTCGCGGAGCCGAAGCCGGCGAGCGCGTGCGCGCCGATCGCGTCGCGGATGCGAGCGAAACCGCCGGAGGCGATCGCGATCGCCTCGTCCCAGCTCGCTTCGCGAAACTGGTCGCGCCAGTCGCGCGGCACGCGGCCGAACACCGGATTCTTCCCGGCGCCGTCGCGGCGCACGAGCGGCACGTCGAGCCGCTCGGGGCTGGACGCGTAGTCGAAGCCGAAGCGCCCTTTCACGCACAGTCGCCCGTGGTTGGCCGGCCCGTTGCGGCCCTCGACGTAGCGGATGCGGTTGCCCGAGACGTGATAGGTGAGCTGGCAACCGACGCCGCAGAACGGACACAGCGAATCGACGCGACGCTCGGTGGCGCGCGGCGCGACGTCGCCGGCGCGCAGCGCCGGGCGGGCGGACGCACTGCCGTCGGATGCGGGATCGGAGGACGCGGGATCGGAGGAGGCCGGGCCTCGGCGAGCGGGCACCGGCTGCTCGACCACGCCGAGCAGTCGCGGCATCAGTGCGCCCGTCGGGCAGGCCTGCACGCACTCGCCGCAACCGACGCAGGTCGATGCGCCCATCGGATCGCCGAAGTCGAAGACGATGCGCGAGGCGTCGCCGCGACCCGCGTAGCCGATCACGTCGTTGGCCTGCTCCTCGCGACAGGCGCGTACGCAACGCGTGCACTGGATGCACGCGTCGAGCTGCACGGCGATGGCGGGATGACTGAAATCGGCGAGCGGCTGCACGCGTGGCGCGAAGCGCGAGCGCTCGACGCCGAGCGATCGCGCCCAGTACGCGAGCTCGGAGTCTTCGCGGCGCGCTTCGGCCGGCGCATCGGCGAGCAGCAGCTCGACGACCATGCGCTGCGCCGAGCGCGCGCGCTCGCTCGCGCTGCGAACCTTCATTCCCGGCGCCGGCGCACGACAGCACGAGGGCGCGAGCACGCGTTCGCCGTCGATCTCGACGACGCACGCACGGCAGTTGCCGTCGGGCCGATAGCCCTCGTACCGGCACAGGGTCGGGATCGTCGTGCCGTGGCGCCGCGCCGCCTCGTAGATCGTCTCGCCGGCGCGCGCGTCGACGCGACGGCCGTCGAGCTCGAACTCGATCGTCGCGTCCTCGACTTCGACGATGCCCGTGCCGACCGGCTCGACGAGACGGCTCATTGCGCCTCCACTTCGTGCGGGAACCAGCGCAGCACCGAGCGCATCGGGTTCGGCGCCGCCTGGCCGAGGCCGCAGATCGACGCGTCGATCATCGCGCTCGACAGCTCGCCGAGCAACGGAGCGTCCCAGCGCGCCTCGTGCATGCGTTCGAGCGCCTTGGCCGTTCCGACGCGGCACGGCGTGCACTGGCCGCACGACTCGCTGCGAAAGAAGGCCATCAGGTTGCGTGCGGCGGCGGCCGCCGAATCGTGCTGCGAGAGCACGATGACGGCGGCCGAGCCGATGAACGCGCCGTGCGGCTGCAGCGTATCGAAGTCGAGCGGCTCGTCGGCGAGCGACGCAGGCAGGATGCCGCCCGAAGCGCCGCCGGGCAGCCAGGCGTAGAGCTCGTGTCCCGGCAGCAGGCCGCCGCAGTGCTCGTCGACGAGCTCGCGCAGGCTGATGCCGGCCGGCGCGAGTTTCACGCCCGGCTCGCGCACGCGTCCCGATACCGAGAAGCTGCGCAGGCCGCGCCGGCCGCGTCGGCCGTGCGAGGCGAACCACGCCGCGCCGCGCTCGAGGATTTCGGGCACCCAGTGCAAGGTCTCGACGTTGTGCGCGAGCGTGGGACGACCGAAGAGCCCCACCTCGGCAACGTAGGGCGGACGCAGCCGCGGCATGCCGCGCTTGCCCTCGATCGACTCGATCAACGCGCTTTCCTCGCCGCAGATGTACGCGCCCGCGCCGCGACGCAGGTGGATCTCGGGCAGCGGCGCGTCGACCGGCGGCCGGGCGCGCAACGCGTCGATCTCGCGCTCGAGCCGCGCGCGCACGCCGGCGTATTCGTCGCGCAGGTAGACGTAGCACGCATCGCAACCGACGACCGCGGCGGCGATCAGCATGCCTTCGAGCATGCGGTGCGGCGCGCGCTCCAGGTAGTGACGATCCTTGAAGGTGCCCGGCTCGCCTTCGTCGGCGTTGACGACGAGCAGGCGCGGACCGGGTTGCGCGGCGACGGTGCGCCACTTGCGTGCTGCGGGAAAGCCGGCCCCGCCCAGCCCGCGCAGCATCGACGACTCGAGCTCGGCGAGGACGACTTCGCGACGCGACGCGTCGGCGATCACGCGCGCGAGCGCTCCATAGCCGCCGTTCGCGCGGTAGGTCGCGTAGTCGCCGTGTCCGGGGGCGTCGAACGCATTCGGGTCGGGTACCGGGCACGCTCGTTCGCCGTCGGCGATCGCCGCCTCGATGCTCTCGACGTCGGCGGGCGCGACCGGCCGCTGGCCGACGACGGCCACCGGTGCCTGCGCACAGCGTCCCACGCAGGGAACCGGCTGCACGCGAACGGCGCGGCCCAGCCGCAGCGGCAGCGATTCGATCAGCGCACGCGCGCCGGCGAGCTCGCAGGACAGCGACTCGCAGACGCGCACGGTGAGCTCGGGCGGCGGCGTCTCGCCGTCGCGCACGACGTCGAAGTGGTGATAGAAACTCGCCACCTCGAACACCTCGGCCTGCGAAAGACTCATGCGCTCGGCGAGCGCAGCGAGCAAGGGCGCCGGCAGGTGCCCTTCGGCGTCCTGGATGCGGTGCAGGTGCTCGATCAGCAGGTCGCGCCGCATCGGCGCGTCGCCGAACAGCGCATCGATGCGCGCGCGCGCGTCGGGCTGCACCTGGCGCCCCTTGCGCTGGCCGATCGGACGGCGGAACGAGACGGTCTCCATCCCGCCGAATGTACCAGCCCCGTGCGATCGCCACGCGCCGCCCCGCCTGCGGGAAGCGAAGCGCGTGCCATCGCGATCACATCGGGATCTCGACCGTCTCGCCGTGCTCCGGCACGCGTGCGCGCCAGCCGAGCTCGTCGACGATGCGATGCCGCAGGCGGTCGGCCGCCTCGGGCTCGCCGTGCACGACGTAGACCTGTTGCGGCGCGCGGTGCAGCCGCCGCATCCAGCCGATCAGCTCGTCCGCGTCGGCGTGCGCGGACAGGCCGTCGATCTGCGTGACCGACGCCTGCACCGGATGCCACGCGCCGTGGATCTTGACCTCGGGTGCGCCGGCCACCAGGTGCGCGCCGCGCGTCCCGCCCGCCTGGAAGCCGGCGAAGACCACGTGATTCGCCGGATCGGGCAGCAGGCGCTTCAGGTGGTGCAGCACGCGCCCGCCGGTGGCCATGCCGCTGGCCGAGATGAGGATCGACGGCACGCGCAGCCGCGCGAGCGCCTTCGACTCGTCGGGCGTGTTGACGAAGCGCGCGCCGCGGTAGATCGCCTCGCACTCGGCGTCGTCGAGCCGATGGTCGGCATTGAAGCGCCGGTACAGCCGTGTCGCCGCGATGGCCATCGGGCTGTCGAGGTACACGGGCAGCTCCGGGATCGACCCCGCCTCGCGCAGCCGATGCAGCGCGACCAGCAGCGCCTGTGCGCGGCCCACGGCGAACGACGGTACCAGCACGGTTCCGCCGCGCGCGGCCGTCTCGCGGACCACCCGCGCGAGCTGCGCGAGCGCGTCGTCGAGCGGCGCGTGCCGACGGTCGCCGTAGGTGGACTCGACGACGAGGGTATCGGCCGCCTCGGGCGCCCGCGGCGGATGCTGGACGAGATCGTCGACCCGGCCGAGGTCGCCGCTGAATACGACGGTGCGCGCGCCGCGCTGCAGGACCACGCTCGCCGCGCCGAGCAGATGCCCGGCGGGTACGAAACGCGCCCGCAGTTCGGCGACGCCGGTGTCGAACACGGTGTCGAAGCGCATCGCGCGAAAGCGCGACAACGCCCGCTCGGCGTCGGCGCTGTCGTACAGTGGCAGCGCCGGCTGGTGCCGCGAGAAGCCGTGGCGGTTCGCGAAGTCGGCCTCTTCCTCCTGCAGGCGTGCGCTGTCGCGCAGCAGCAGCCCGGCGAGCTCGCGCGTGCCCTCGGTGGCATGCACCGGACCCCGGAAGCCTTCGCGCACGAGCGCAGGGAGCCAGCCGGAGTGGTCGAGATGCGCGTGCGTGAGCACCACTGCGTCGATCGACGCCGGCGGCACGAGGAACGGCGACCAGTTGCGCTGGCGCAGTTTCTTGAAGCCCTGGAACAGCCCGCAGTCGACGAGCAGCTTCGACTCGTCGCCCGCCTCGAGCAGGAAGCGCGAACCGGTGACGGTGTCGGCGGCGCCGAGGAAGGTGAGCTTCACGCGACGGCCGCCGCGGCGATCACTGGAAGAACTCCTTGACGCGATCCATCCAGTTCTTCGTCTGCGGGCTGTGCTTCGGATCCTTCAGCGAAGCGTCGAGCTCGCGCAGCAGCTCCTTCTGCCGCTCGGTGAGACGCACCGGCGTCTCGACCAGCACGTGCGCATAGAGGTCGCCCGGATAGCTCGAGCGCAGCCCCTTGATGCCCTTTCCGCGCAGCCGGAACTGCTTGCCGGTCTGCGTGCCCTCGGGCAGCTCGATCTCGGCGGCGCCGGCGAGCGTGGGAATCTCGACCACGCCGCCCAGCGCGGCGGTCGTCACCGACACCGGCACCTCGCAGTGCAGGTCGTCGCCGTCGCGCTTGAAGACGTCGTGCTCCTTCACGCGGATCTCGACGTAGAGATCGCCCGGAGGCCCGCCGTTGATCCCCGGCTCGCCGTTGCCGCTCGAGCGGATGCGCATGCCGTCGTCGATGCCGGCCGGGATCTTCACCTCGAGCGTCTTGCTCTTCTTCACGCGGCCGACGCCGTCGCAGGCGGTGCACGGATCGGGAATCACCTGGCCGCTGCCGCGGCAGGTGGGACAGGTCTGCTGGATCGAGAAGAAGCCCTGCTGCACGCGCACCGAACCCTGGCCGCCGCAGCTGTGGCAGGTCTTCGGCTTGGTGCCCGGCTTGGCGCCCGAGCCGTGGCAGGTGTCGCAGTTCTCCCAGCCCGGCACGCGGATCTCGGAGGTGTAGCCCGCCGCCGCCTGCTCGAGCGTGATCTCCATCGCGTAGCGCAGGTCGGCGCCGCGATAGACGTTGCTGCGCCCGCCCGCGCGCTGCCCGCCGAAGATGTCGCCGAAGATGTCGCCGAACACGTCGGCGAAGCCGCCGAAGCCCTGCCCGCCCGCGAAGCCGCCGGCGTTCGGATCGACGCCCGCGTGCCCGAAGCGATCGTAGGCCTCGCGCTTCGCGGGGTCGGACAGCATCTCGTAGGCTTCCTTGACCTCCTTGAAGCGCGCCTCGGCATCGCGGCTGTCCGGATTGCGATCCGGGTGGTACTTCATCGCGAGCTTGCGATAGGCCTTCTTCAGCTCTTCGTCGGTCGCCGTCTTCGAGACGCCGAGGGTGTCGTAGTAGTCGCGTTTCATTGATGCAGTGAAGGGTGAAGGACGAAGCCGTCGGCATTGCGCTCACGTCGTCGACCTTCGCCCGCAACTCCTTTGTGTCCTGCAAACAGCCGGGTCGCTGCGCAAGCCCGATCGACGGATCGAGCCCGGGCAGCGACCCGGCGGAAATCCGAGAAAACGCAGCCTCTCGGCCGTTGCGCCCCGAGCACGAGCTTCGGCGATGCGGAAGGCACGAGAGCGCGGCTCGACGCGACTGATTCGCCGAACCGCGTTGCCCGGTGCAGGGGAAGATGCGGCCTGCGCACCTTCACCCTTGTTCACCCCTCACCGCCTGGTCAATCCCTCTTCACCTCTTTGAAGTCCGCATCGACGACGTCGTCGTCCGCCGACGCACGGCCGCCCGCCTGCGCGCCGTCGGCACCCGGCTGCGCGCCGTCCGGACCACCCGGCTGCTGCTGCGCGTACATCGCCTCGCCCAGCTTCTGCGAGGCCGCCATCAGCGCCTGCGTCTTCGCCTCGATGTCGGCCTTGTCGTCGCCCTTCAGCGACTCCTCGACGGCCTTCAGCGCGTCCTCGATCTTCGCCTTCTCCGAAGCGTCGACCTTCTCGCCGTGCTCGGCGAGCGATTTTCGCACCGAATGGACCATCGCGTCGGCCTGGTTGCGCGCGTTCGTCAGCTCGACGCGCTGATGATCCTCGGCCGCGTGCGACTCGGCGTCGCGCACCATCTTGTCGATCTCGGCCTCGGTGAGCCCGGAGTTCGCCTTGATGGTGATCTTGTTCTCCTTGCCGGTCGCCTTGTCCTTCGCCGAGACGTGCAGGATGCCGTTCGCGTCGATGTCGAAGGTGACCTCGATCTGGGGCGTGCCGCGCGCGGCCGGCGGAATTCCCTCGAGGTTGAACTCGCCGAGCAGCTTGTTGCCCGAGGCCACTTCGCGCTCGCCCTGGAACACCTTGATCGTCACCGCCGGCTGGTTGTCGTCGGCGGTGGAGAACACCTGCGAGAACTTGGTCGGGATCGTGGTGTTCTTCTGGATCATCTTCGTCATCACGCCGCCGAGCGTCTCGATGCCGAGCGACAGCGGGGTGACGTCGAGCAGCAGCACGTCCTTGCGCTCGCCCGAGAGCACCGAGCCCTGGATGGCCGCGCCCACCGCCACCGCCTCGTCGGGGTTGACGTCCTTGCGCGCTTCCTTGCCGAAGAACTCGCGGACCTTGTCCTGCACCTTCGGCATGCGCGTCATGCCGCCGACGAGAATGACGTCGTCGACTTCGGAGGCCTTCAGCCCGGCGTCCTTCAGCGCGACGCGGCACGGCTCGATCGTGCGATCGATCAGCTCCTCGACCAGCGCCTCGAGCTTGGCGCGCGTGAGCTTCATGTTCAGGTGCTTCGGACCGCTGGCGTCGGCCGTGATGTACGGCAGGTTCAGGTCGGTCTGCTGGCTCGACGACAGCTCGATCTTCGCCTTCTCGGCGGCTTCCTTCAGCCGCTGCAGCGCGAGCACGTCCTTCGAGAGATCGACGCCCGCTTCCTTCCGGAACTCGGTGATGACGTAATCGATGATGCGCTGGTCGAAGTCTTCGCCGCCGAGGAAGGTGTCGCCGTTGGTGGAAAGCACCTCGAACTGCTTCTCGCCCTCGACGTCGGCCATCTCGATGATCGAGATGTCGAAGGTGCCGCCGCCCAGGTCGTAGACGGCAACCTTGCGATCCTTGCCGCCGCCCTTGTCGAGCCCGAATGCGAGCGCAGCGGCGGTCGGCTCGTTGATGATGCGGCGCACTTCCAGCCCTGCGATGCGGCCGGCATCCTTCGTCGCCTGGCGCTGGCTGTCGTTGAAGTAGGCCGGAACGGTGATCACGGCCTCGGTGACCGGTTCGCCGAGGTAGTCCTCGGCCGTCTTCTTCATCTTGCGCAGCACCTCGGCCGACACCTGCGGCGGCGCGAGCTTCTTGTCGCGCACCTGCACCCAGGCGTCGCCGTTGTCGGCGCGGATGATCTGGTACGGCATCAGGTGGATGTCCTTCTGGACTTCCTTCTCGTCGAACTTGCGTCCGATCAGCCGCTTGATCGCGTACAGCGTGTTCTTGGGGTTGGTGACCGCCTGCCGCTTGGCGGGAGCGCCGGTGAGGATCTCGCCGTCTTCCATGTAGGCGACGATCGACGGCGTCGTCCGGGCGCCCTCCGAATTCTCGATCACCTTCGGCTTGTTGCCTTCCATGATGGCGACGCACGAATTCGTCGTGCCCAGGTCGATGCCGATGATCTTGGCCATGTGCTGTTCCTCGATGAGAGAGATCTGTTCGTTGACGTAGATGCGTCTGCGCGAAGGCAAATTCAAGCGCCGGCGCGCATCGCAAGCCCTTCGTTTCAGTCCTGCACGACGGTGACGAGCGCCGGGCGCAGCACGCGGTCGGCGATCAGGTAGCCTTTCTGCAGCACGTGCGCGACGTGCCCGGGCGCCACCGGCGGCTGCGTACCCGACCCCGGCACGGTGGAGATCGCCTGGTGCAGGTTCGGATCGAACTTCTGGCCCTGCGGGTCGATCTCGACGAGGCGGTTCTTCTCGAACGCGCTTGCGAGCAGCCGCAGCGTGGCGCCGACGCCTTCCCTCATGTTCTCGACGTCGGGCGCATCGGCGGCGAGCGCGAGCTCGAGGCTGTCCTTCACCGGCAGCAGGCTCTCGGCGAAGGCCTCGATGCCGAACTTCTGGGCACGCGCGACCTCCTCCTGCGCCCGGCGGCGGACGTTCTCGGTTTCGGCGACCGCGCGCAGATAGAGGTCGTGCGCCTCGGCCAGCTTGCGTTCGACCTCGGCGAGCCGCTGCGCCTCGTCTCCTTCCCGGTCCGCCGCGGAGCCGGCGCCGGGCCGGTCGGCCGCATCGAGGCCGGTGGCGGGGTTGCCGGGGTTCGGTGCGACCTTCTGCGGGGCTTCGTCGTCCTGCGACGTTCGCTGCGTCGGCGCGGCGTCGTCGGTACGCGCGGGCTTCTCGGTTGTCACTCCAGCTTTCTCCAGCGATGGGGTTCAGGCCGCCCGCAACGTGGACGGGGGCGGCAAAACGCCGATCTCGGGGCAGCCTGCGACGATTTCAAGCCCGGCCGGCACGTCCGGCCGCGCCTCGTCGCATTTTTTTCCCGCCCCCGCGCGGCGTCGGGATTCCCGCCGGCCGCGGCGCGCCACGGGTACCCTCGACGCACGTTCCAGCCGGAACGGAACACGACGAGGAGAAGTCGATGGGCGTCCTGTCTTTCATCCGCGAAGCGGGCGAGAAGCTGTTCGGGGGCGGCGAAGCGAAGGCGGCGGGCACCGGCGAATCGAAGACCGCGAACGATGCCGCCGGCGGCGCAGGCGACGTCGCGGCAGCCAACCAGAAGGCGGCGCAGGCGATCACGGACTACATCCATGCGATGAAGCTCGACGCGGCCGACCTGAAGGTCGCCTTCGACGGGGCGAGCGAGACGGTGACCGTCTCGGGCGTCGCCGCCGACCAGGAAACGCGCGAGAAGATCGTCCTGTGCTGCGGCAACGTCGCCGGCGTCGAGAAGGTCGTCGACCAGATGACCGTCCGGAACCCGACGCCGGAGGCGAAGTTCCACACGGTCGTCAAGGGCGACACGCTCTCGAAGATCGCGAAGGCGCAGTACGGCGACGCCAATGCGTACATGCGGATCTTCGAGGCGAACCGGCCGATGCTGAAGGACCCGGACAAGATCTATCCGGGGCAGGTGCTGCGGATTCCGCCGAAGGGCTGAGGGGGCGTCGGGCCGGGCGGGAGCGTGGGCCGGGCGGGAGCGTGGGGTCGAGGCGTCGGGTCGCCGGTCCCCGGGCGAGGTCGGCGCGTCGCGGGCAGCGAGGGGTTTTCTGTTCGCAGGCGCACGGCTTCGGTCCCCGCTTTGCGGTGGCTGCCCGCGTCTGCCTGGGAAAGCGGCACGCGCCCGCGAGGGCACGAGAAGTGCCGCAATTCGGCACTTCCGGCGCGGGTCGTGAATTGCATTCGGGAAAGCGCCCGCTTTTCGGGCGTTTTCGCGCCCGCCCGCTTGGCTGCGCGCGGGATCTCCCGGATAACGGGACTTTGGGCTTGACCGTTTCCGCGGACCGGTTGACGTCTTCGCCCTCAAGACGATCCGAGGTGCTGCGCGGCAGACTTGTCCACCGGCGGCGTGGCGCATGCCACGCAGACGCCGACGGTGGGCAAGTCGTGTTCGACGCTGTGACCGTGACGTCACACGCACCGCAAAACTCCCGTTATCCGGGAGATCCCGCGCGCAGCCAAGCGGGCGTGCGCGAGAACGCCCGAAAAGCGGGCACCTTCCGGCACGCAGTTGGAGACCCGCGCCGGAAGTGCCGAATTGCGGCACTTCTCGCCAGACGAGACAGCGCTGGAGCGCCTTGGCATCGCGAAGATGCGCCTCGGCACTTCGCCGGCACGACAACGAGAACGCCGACCCGTCCGCAGAAACGCGGGCTACTCCAACCTGCCGAAACAGCGGGCATCCGGGTGACCGCGGTTCACCGGCGGCCGCGTCCCCGGCGCACCGTCTACCCTGCCCCCTCCCGCATCGTCTCCCAGCCCTGGAGGTTCCGCTCGACCAGCCCGGCCAACGCGCCGATGAAGTCGGCAGAGTCGTTCAGCGCCGGGATGTAGCGGAACTCCCGACCGCCGGCGTCGAGGAACGAACGACGCGCTTCGATCGAGATCTCCTCGAGCGTCTCGAGGCAATCGGCGACGAAGCCGGGGCAGACGACGTCGACGCTGCGCACGCCGCGGCGTGCGAGGTCGACCAGCGTCTGCGCCGTGTAGGGCTGCAGCCATTCGGCCGGGCCGAAGCGCGACTGGAAGCACACGAGCCACTCGCCGTCGGCCAGTCCCAGCCGGCGGGCGACGCGTTCGCCGGTTCTGCGGCATTGGCCTTCGTAGGGATCGCCCAGGGCGACGACCCGGCGCGGGACGCCGTGAAAGCTCATCAGCAGCCGCTCGCCGCGGCCCTCGCGCTCCCAGTTCGCGCGAATGCGTTGCACGAGCGCCTCGACGTAGCCGTCGTCGTCGTGGAAATCGCGCACGACGCGCAGCGCGGGCTGCGCGCGCCAGCCCGCGAGCTCGCGCGCGATCGCGTCGAAGGCCGTGGCGGTGGTCGATGCGGCGTACTGCGGATACATCGGCAGGACGAGCAGCCGGTCGAGCCCGCGCGCGCGCAGCTCGCGCAGCACCGTCGCCAGCGAAGGCGTGCCGTAGCGCATCGCGAAGGCGACCTCCACTGCGTGCCCGCGCTCGCCGAGCGCACCGCGCAGCAGGCTTGCCTGCCGGCGCGTGTAGACGAGCAGCGGCGATCCCTCGTCGGTCCAGACGGCGGCGTACTTGCGCGCCGAACGCGACGGACGCAACGGCAGCACGAAACCGTAGAGGATCGGCGCCCACGCCAGCCGCGGGATCTCGACGACGCGCGGGTCGGCGAGGAACTCGCGCAGGTAGCGGCGCAGCGCCGGCGCGGTGGGCGCGTCGGGCGTGCCGAGCTGCACGAGGAGCACCGCGGTACTGCCGGCGCTCGTGCCGGACGACGCTTCGACCGAAGGGGAGAGAGCCACGCGCGGACGCTTATCCGTTGTGGCTGAGCGCCGAGGACACGAGCTTGGCGGTGATGTCGACGATGGGGATGACGCGCTCGTAGGCCATGCGGCTCGGCCCGATGACGCCGAGCGTCCCGACGATGCGACCGTCCGACTCGTAGGGGGCGACGACGACGCTGAGCTGGTCCATCGGCAGCAGGTCGGACTCGCCGCCGATGAAGATCTGCACGCCCTCGGCGCGGCTCGACGCGTCGAGCAGTTGCAGCAGCCCGGTCTTGCGTTCGAAGAGATCGAACAGGTGGCGCAGCCGCGCGGTGCCGTCGGTGAGGTCGGCCAGCCCGAAGAGGTTGCGCTCGCCGGAGATGACGAGGGGGTCGTTGCCCTCGGTGAGCATGCGCGTGCTGGCCTCGACCGCCTTGTGCATCAGCGCGGTGATGTCGTCGCGCAGCGACGCGAGTTCCGACTGCACGCGCCGGCCGATCTCGTCGAACTCGATCCCGGCGAAATGCGCGTTGATGTAGTTCGCCGCCTCGACGAGTTCGTCGCGGGAGTAGTCGCGGCTCGCGGCCAGGATGCGGTTCTGCACGCCGCCGTCGGGCGTGACGATGATCAGCAGCACGCGCCCTTCGGACAGGCGCAGGAACTCGACCTGGCGGAACATCGTCGCCCGGCGCGGCGCCATGACGACGCCGGCGAAATGGGACAGGTTCGACAGCACCGAGGCGGCGACCGAGAGCACGCGCTGCGGCTCGTCGGGATGGATGCGCTCCTGCAGCGTCTCGGTCTCGTCGACCTGCAGCGGTTCGACGACGAGCAGCGTGTCGACGAAGAAGCGGTAGCCGCGCGGCGTGGGGATGCGGCCGGCGGAGGTGTGCGGGCTGGTGATGAAGCCCATCTCCTCCAGGTCGGCCATGACGTTGCGCACGGTGGCCGGCGAGAGATCGAGCCCGGAATGGCGCGACAGCGTGCGCGAGCCCACCGGGTGCCCGTCGGCGATGTAACGCTCGATCAGCGTCTTCAGGAGGATGCGGGCGCGATCGTCGAGCATTCCTTCATTGTATGGGCGCCGCCGCCGCTTGCAAGTCCGGTGCCCGACGGCGCCTCGTCCGTCGGGCCGGTGCGAAGGCACGACGCGCCCGGTCGCTCGCGCCTCGCCGCGTATGCTCTAATCGCCGCATGAAGAATGCGTTCCAACGGGTCGGGCTCATCGGACGCTGGCAGTCCGAGGAGGTCGCCGAGGCGCTGTTCGCCATCGCCGCGTTCCTGCGGGCGCGCGGCATCTCGGTGCTCGTCGAGGAGCGTGCCGCCGCGGCCGGCGGGGCGCGCGACTTCGAGGTCGCCAACATCGAACGCATCGGCGACGAGGCCGACCTGGCCGTCGCGCTCGGCGGCGACGGCACCATGCTGGGTGCGGCACGCGAGCTCTCGCGCCGGGAAGTCCCGCTGGTCGGCATCAACGCCGGACGGCTCGGCTTCATCACCGACATCGGCCTGGGCAGCTGGCGGCAGGCGCTCACGTCCATCCTCGAAGGCAGCTACGAGTCCGAGGAACGCACGCTGCTCACCGCGCGCGTCGTGCGCGGCCAGGAAATCGTCTGGAGCGAGCTCGCGCTGAACGACGTCGTCGTCAACCGCTCGTCGCGCACCGGCATGATCGAACTGCAGGTCCACGTCGACGACCGCTACATGTACAGCCAGCGCGCCGACGGCCTGATCATCGCCACGCCCACCGGCTCGACGGCCTACGCGTTGTCGGCCAGCGGGCCGATCCTGCATCCGCAGGTGCAGGGCATCGTGCTGGTGCCCGTCGCCCCGCAGTCGTTGTCGAACCGGCCGATCGTGCTGCCCGACGACGTCACGATCACCGTGCGCGTCATCGACGGGCGCGAGCCGCGCGTCGCCGGCGACATGCAGGTCTTCAACGACCTGCACCTCGGCGACGACATCGTCGTGCAGCGCGCCCCGTTCCGCTCCCGCTTCCTGCACCCGCCCGACTACAGCTATTTCGCCACGCTGCGCGGCAAGCTGAACTGGCACGAGCTGCCCAGCCTGCGCGCCCTGCAGCGCTGAACCCGCCGCTTCCTCGCCCGCATCTCGATGCTGCTGCGTCTCCGACTCGAGAACTTCGTCATCGTCGATTCCGCCGAGCTCTCGTTCGGCCACGGGTTCACCGTGCTGTCGGGCGAGACGGGCGCGGGCAAGTCGATCCTGCTCGATGCGCTGGTGCTCGCGCTGGGCGGGCGCGCCGACGCCGGCGTCGTGCGCGAGGGCTGCGCGCGCGCGGACATCGTCGCCGAATTCGGCTGCGACGCCGCGGTCGACGCATGGCTCGAGGAGCGCGCACTGCAGGGCGATCCGGGCACGGTGCTGCTGCGTCGCGTCGTCGATGCCGACGGGCGCTCGCGCGCCTTCGTCAACGGTCATCCGTCGACGGTGGCGCTGCTGCGCGAGATCGGCGAACGGCTCGTCGAGATCCACGGCCAGCACGCGTCGCAGTCGCTGCTGCGCGCCGACGGCCAGCGAAGCCTGCTCGACGGAGTCGGCGGGCTGGAGGCGCTCGCGGCGTCGGTGGCGGGCGCCTTCGCCGAATGGCGCGCTGCGCTGCGCGCGCTCGAGGCCGCCGAACACGGCGCACGCGAGCTCGCGCTCGAGCGCGAACGGCTCGAATGGCAGCTCGGAGAACTCGAAACGCTGCGCCTGGAGCGCGACGAGTGGGACGCGCTGGAAGCCGAGCAGAAGCGGCTCTCGCACGCGGCATCGCTGATCGAAGGCGCCGGCTCGGCCGCCGAGGCGCTCGCCGATCGCGACGACGCGCTGCTCGCCGAGCTGCACCGCTCGATGCAGCGCCTGCGCGCGCTCGCGGCGATCGACGCATCGCTCGAGGAACCGCTCGCGCTGCTCGACAGCGCGTCGATCCAGATCGGCGAGGCGGCCTCGACGCTGCGCGAGTACGCGTCGCGCGTCGACCTCGATCCGCAGCGCCTCGAGCAGGTCGACGCCCGCATCGGGACGCTCTTTGCCGCCGCGCGCAGGCTGAAGCTCGCGCCGCAGGCGCTGTACGACGAATGCGCGCAACTGCGCGAGCGCGTGCAGGCGCTCGACGCCGCGCAGGACGTCGACGCGCTGCGCGAGCGCGCCGCGCAGCTGCGCACAGCCTACGACGAGCGGGCGTCCGCGCTCTCGGGGCGCCGTCGCCGCGTCGCGGCGCAACTGGCAAAGGGAGTCACGCGGCACGTCGCGGCCCTCGGCATGCAGGGCGGGCGCGTCGAGATCGCGATCGAGCCGGCCGAGGCCGCCGCGTCGGGCACCGACGCGATCGAGTTCCGCGTCGCGGCACATGCGGGCACGGCGCCGCGCCCGCTGGCGAAGGTCGCCTCGGGCGGCGAGCTGTCGCGCATCGCGTTGGCGATCACGGCGGTGGCCGCGCAGGCGAACCCGGTGCCGACGCTCGTCTTCGACGAAGCCGACGCCGGCGTCGGCGGCGCCGTGGCCGATGCGGTCGGCGAGCTGATGCGCTCGCTCGGCGCCTCGCGCCAGGTGCTGTGCGTCACGCACCTGCCGCAGGTCGCGGCGAAGGCGCACCGCCACTGGCGCGTCACGAAGAACACCGTCGGCCGGACCACCGTGAGCGTGATCGAGCCGCTCGAACGCGACGCGCGGGTCGACGAGATCGCGCGCATGCTCGGCGGCGCCGACATCACGCCGACCACGCGCAAGCACGCGCGCGAGATGCTGGCGCAGGCGCGGTAGGCGGCACGAGCGCGGCGGCGCTACCGCCGCCGGTGCTCGCAGTTTTCCTTGATGCAGCTGCCGTAGAGCGACAGCGCGTGGTCCTGCAGCTTGAACCCGTGCTCGGCGGCGACGATCTGCTGCCGGCGCTCGATCTCGGCGTCGTAGAACTCCTCGACGCGGCCGCAGTCGACGCAGACGAGGTGGTCGTGGTGCGAGCCTTCCTCGAGCTCGAAGACGGCCTTGCCCGCCTCGAAGTTGCTGCGCTTGAGCAGTCCGGCCTGTTCGAACTGCGTCAGCACGCGGTAGACGGTGGCCAGGCCGATCTCCTGCTGCTCGGCGAGCAGCTCGCGGTAGACGTCCTCGGCGCTCATGTGACGCTGCTTGCCGTTCTGGAAGATCTCCAGGATCTTCAGGCGCGGTGCAGTCGCCTTCAGGCCCATGCTCTTCAGTTCGGAGGTGGTCGACATCGCTCGGAACACATGCGGCGGTAAGGGGCCTCGTGCGCTCGGCGGCCAGCGCAGAGGGTCCCCGTATCATAGCGGTTTCCGCTCGCGCGATGCCCTGACCGACACCATGACTCCGGTCCCTCCGTTCGACCTCGCCCGCAACTCCGTCTTCACCACCGCCGAACGCGGCGACGCACGGCAAGCGCCGGGCCTGCGCGGCGCGCGCCTGGCGCTGGGCGCGCTGGCCGCCGCATCGCTGCTCGCGGGCTGCGCGATGAACGACCCGAACCGCAGCGGCCTGCTCCAGCCGTATCGCATCGACCTGCCGCAGGGCAACTACCTGACGCGCGAGTCGGTCGACCGGGTGCAGGAGGGCATGTCGCGCGAGCAGGTCCGCTTCCTGCTGGGCACGCCGCTGCTGCGCGACCTGTTCCACCCCGATCGCTGGGACTACGTCTTCCGCTACAAGTTTCCCAGCGGCAACGTCGAGCAGCGCAAGGTCACCATCCGCTTTCGCGACGACCGGGTCGTGGCGATCGAAGCCGATCCGCTGCCGGCGCGCGAAGACGCCTCCGATCCCGCGCTGCCCGGCTATCGGCCCGACGACACCGCGGCGAACGAGCAATGACGATGCGCATCGCGGTGGCCGGCGCATCCGGCCGGATGGGACGAATGCTCGTCGAGGCGGTGCTCGACGCGCCCGACGCGCAGCTCGTCGGTGCACTCGACGTCGCCGGCAGTCCGGCGATCGGGCGGGACGCCGCCGAGTTCCTCGGACGCACGAGCGGCGTCGCGATCGGCGACAAAATCGAGGTCGCGCTCGCCGATGCGCAGTTCCTGATCGACTTCACGCGCCCCGAGGGAACGCTCGCGCACCTGAAGGTCGCGGCGGCACGCGGCACGGCCATGGTGATCGGCACCACCGGCCTCGACGACGCCGGTCGCGCGGCGATCGCCGAAGCGGCCACGCGCATTCCGGTGGTGTTCGCGCCGAACATGAGCGTCGGCGTGAACGTGGTGCTCGAACTGCTCGCGACCGCGGCGCGCATCCTCGGGCCGGGGTACGACGTGGAGATCATCGAGGCGCACCACCGGCACAAGGCCGACGCGCCTTCGGGCACCGCGCTCGAGATGGGCAGGGTCGTCGCCGAGGCGCTCGATCGCAACCTGCGCGAGGTGGCGGTGTTCGGGCGCGAGGGCTTCACCGGCGAGCGCGACCCGAGCACGATCGGCTTCGCCACCGTGCGCGGCGGCGACATCGTCGGCGATCACACCGTCCTCTTCGCGGGCACCGGCGAACGCGTCGAGATCACCCACCGCTCGGCGAGCCGAGTCACCTACGCGCACGGCGCGCTGCGTGCGTGCCGATTCGTCGCGGCGCGCGGGCCGGGGCTGTTCGACATGCGGGACGTGCTCGGGCTGCGCTAGCACGCAGCTGCCCGCGGACGCTTCGGCGCCGTTTGCGCTTCAGCGCCCGCTGCGCTGCATCCGCTCGCGCAGTCCCGCACAGGGATCCTCGCGCGCTTGCGCTGCGGTCGGGAACGCGAAATCGAAGGGACTTGACGGATCGGCGCTCGGCACCGAGCGATCGGCGCCCGGCGCCGAGCGATCGGAGCCCGGCGCCGAGCCCTCCCCCTGCCCCACGTCCGCGAACTCCTGCGGCTCGAGCAATGCGATCGACACGATCCGGTCGTTGGGGCGCAGCGCCGCCAGGTGCAGCGGCACGCCGGTGTCGCGACGCAGGTGACCGTTCCCGGCGAGCAGGACGACTGGCAATCCCGTGTCCTCGCGCGCCTCGGCGAGCGCGCGCGCGATGCGCGCATCCCGCGTGCGCTGCGCAACCGCCATCGCCTCGACGACGCCTTCGGGGAGCAACCCGCAGTGTCCGTCGCGGATCGACGCCCGCATCTTTTCGGCCTCGTCCTCGCCCCAGCCGGGCGGAGGCGGTGCCGGCGCGACCCGGCCCTGCGTGACCTTCGTGGTGTCGGCGGGCGAAAGATTCGCCGCGACCAGCGGCAGTTCGCGGCGCAGCGCGAGTTCGATGACGGGGCGATAGAGATCCCAGTCCCAGCCGTCGAAGTCGAAGTTCGCCGCGACCGCGATGCGACGTGCGCGCGACGCAAGGTCGGTGGCCTGCGACTGCTTCGCCTCGCGGGCGTCGAGCGCGCGCGCCCGGTCCAGCTCGTCCTGCCGGTCGGCGTCGAACTGCTCCAGCGCGAGCGCATAGCGCCGCGCATCGGCGAGTTCCTCGAGCCAGCGCAGGCGCAAGCGATGGTGACCGACGTTGTCGTGCAACTCGCCGAGCAGCAGGAATTCGGCTTCGTACGCGGCGGCCGGCAAGGTCGGCGCCGGCTCCGCGCCGGTGGCAGCCGGCTGCGCGCCCGGCGTGGTGCAGGCGCCTGCGCCCAGCGCGACGACGAGCGCGAAGAGGAGCCATAGGCAAAGGCCGGACACGCGGGGGGGCGGGCGGCCGGGCGTTCGCCGCGCCCGCCGCATCGGCGTTCGTTGCGCTCCGCGCGCGCCCTCGATCTGCTGCATCTCGTGGCTCCCAAGGCAAGGGACGGACGAGACGTCCTCCTCGTCCGCCGCGCGAGGATCGCATGGCGGGCGCATCGGGTACGGCGTCGCTTTTCTATAATCGCGCCATGGACCTGTCGAGGCTCGCGGCTGCGGGGTGCGCAGTGGCCCTGCACGCAGCCGTGCTCGCCGGTGTGCTCGGCTTCGCCGCGATGCCCTCGCAGGCGCTTCGGCCGATCCAGGTCGCGTTGATCGAGGCGCCGACCGCCGGCCCGCCCTCGCGCGGCGCGGGCGAGACCTCGACGGACGCGTCCGCCCCCGGTGCGGCGCAGGAAAGCCCGAGCCCTCCGGAGCCGCGCACCGAGGCGCCCGCAATCGCCTCGCCTGCACCCGCCGCTGCGCCGTCGCCGGCGCAATCTGCGCCCGTACCCCCGGTGGAAGCACCGCCCCCGCCGCCCGCGCAGCTGCCGCCTCCGCCGCCTCCGCCGCCTCCGCCGCCTGCAGAGCCCCCGCCTCCGCCGCCCGCCGTGCCCCCGCCCCCGCCGCCTGCGGAGCCGACTCCCCCGCCGCCGGCGGAAGCCCTGCCTGCGCCGCCGGCCGCTCCGGCCCCCCCGCCGCCCGAGGCCGCGCCCGCGCCCCGTGCGCAGGCGCGCGTCACCCGGGAGCCCGAAGCGCGCGAACCCGAACCGCAGGCGCAGGCGCGCCGGCCGGAGCGCAGCCCCTCGCCGCGCCCGCGCGAAGAACCGCGTGCCCCACCGCAGCCGCCCCTGCCGTCCGTTTCACCCGCCGTGCCGGCATCCGAGCCGACCCCGTCCACTGCCGCGCGTGCCGACGCGTCGGCTGCGGTCCCGGCGACCGCCCCTGCGCAGTCGGACGCAGCGGCGGCTCCTGCAGCGGCGCTGCCCGGGGCGCGGACGCCCGCGTCGAGTCCCGCGCCGTCCGGTCCGCTCGCCACCGCGCCCCCGGATGCGGGCTCGGGCCGCACCGCCCCGCGGATCGACGCGAACTGGCGCGGCAACACGCCGCCGCCCTATCCGGGCGCCGCACGCCGGATGGGCGACGAAGGCGAGGTCCGTCTCGACGTGCACGTCGGCGCCGACGGGTCGGTACTCGACGTCCGCCTGCGACAATCGAGCGGCTCGCCGCTGCTCGATCGCACCGCGATCGAGACGGTCAGGCGCTGGCGTTTCAACCCGGCCACCGTCGACGGCCAGCCGGTCGCCGAGTGGTATCGCGACTGGCGCTGGGTATTCCGGCTCGAAGGCTAGCGTCCCGTTGCGCGAGCGTTCGCGCAACGGTGCACAACAGGAAAGGCGAATGCAGGGACAGGAACTCGGACTGATGCATTTCTGGGAGGCGGGCGACGCGGTCACGCATTCGCTCGCCTGGCTGCTGCTCGCGATGTCGATCGTCAGCTGGTACTTCATCCTGTCGAAGGCATGGAGCACCTGGCGGATGCGGCGCGGCGCGCACGCGGCCCTCGAGCAGTTCTGGAACGCGCGCACCATGGACGAGGCGCTCGCGACGCTCGAGCGAGCCGATCGCGAGCGCGTCTTCGTTCCGCTCGTGCGCCAGGCGCGCGCGGCGGCCGCGATGCAGCCCGACAGCTCGCTCGCCGCTTCCATCGATCGCGACGAGCTCGTCACCCGCGCGTTGCGCGGCGAGATCACACAGGTCTCCGCCCGGCTCGAGAGCGGGCTCGCGCTGCTCGCATCGGTGGGCAGCACCGCGCCCTTCGTCGGGCTGCTCGGCACCGTCTGGGGGATCTACCACGCGCTGATCAGCATCGCATCGGGCGGGCAGGTGATGATCGACCGCGTCGCCGGTCCGGTCGGAGAGGCGCTCGTCATGACCGCGGCGGGACTCGCGGTGGCGATTCCGGCGGTGCTCGCCTACAACGCCTTCGTGCGCGCCAACCGGATCGTGCTCGCCGAGCTCGACGGCTTCGCGCACGACCTGCTCGCGCTCGTGACCACCGGGCACCGGCTGCGCGAGCAGGGCGACGCCTTGCGCAGCGGCCCCGCGCCGCTCACCGCGGGTCCGGTCGTTCGCTGAGCGGCGCGCGCCGCGCATCCCGGGAGACGCAGCCATGTCCTTCGGCGGATTCGACCCGAACGGCCAGCCGCAACCGATGGCCGAGATCAACACGACGCCGCTCGTCGACGTGATGCTCGTGCTGCTGATCGTGTTCATGATCACCGCGCCGCTGCTCACGCACGCCCTGCGGGTCGAGCTGCCCGATGCACAGGCACCCGTCGCCGCGGAGACGCCCGAGACGATCCGCGTGTCGATCGACGCGGCCGGCGTCGTCCACTGGAACGACGAAGCGCTCGACGGCATCGAAGCGCTCGATGCACGCCTCGCGCAGGCCGCGACGGCACAACCGCAGCCCGAGCTGCACCTGCGCGCCGAACGCTCGACGCGCTACGAAAGCATCGCCGCCGTGATCTCGAGCGCGCAGCGCGCCGGCATCGGGCGGATCGGCTTCGTCACCGATCCGCGCACGTCCACCGGCGACGCGGCGACGCAGCGGCGCTGAACGCTACGACGTGAAACGCAGCCCGTCGACGAGCGCGGCGGGCGCGCGCACGCCGCCCGGCTCGCGGCCGTCCCAGGTCTCGACGTCGGGAATCGTCTCGACGCGGGCGCCCAGCCCGAGCAGGCCGGTGCCGAACATCCGATAGAGGCTGTCGTCGAAGCGCATCGGCGCGACCGGAGCGACCGCGACGCCGTTCTCCACCCACAACGTCGCGAAACGCGTCATGCCGGTCGCACGACAGGCCTGCCGATCCGAGTAGTTCAGGTACCAGAGGTTCGAGATCGCGATCCCGGTGCCCAGCGCCGCATGCAGCTTCGCGGCGTCGAGCTGCCCCGCACGCACGCAGGCGGCACGCGGACGCTCGTCGTCGGAGGCGCCGTTGCCTGCAACGCCGAACTCGAGCGCGCTGCGCGGCGAGACGAGCCGTTGCGCGGGCCTGCCCCGCTCGACGAGCGCGCTGCGCGCGCGCCGCACGAAGCCTTCGTGCTGGAAGCGCGGGACCGCGAGCGCGTCCAGGTCGTCGTCGATCTCGAAGGACGGATCGAAGCGGGCGTCGCCTCGCTGCGCGCGCGCGAGCGGCGACTGCCCGCTGCGCAGGCTGCGCTCGGAGAACCCGCCCCACGCGAGCAGCGAGACGAGATCGGCGACCGCCGCCGGCGCCATCAGCGCGCGATAGCTGCCTGCCTCGATGCGACGAACCGGACGCCTGAGCACGAGCGACTGCTCGCGCGCCGCTTCGATCGCCGTTCGCAACGACGCCGCGTCCCACGACGATGCACTCCACGTGTGCTTGCTCGCCTGCCCCTGCGGCACGTGGACCGAGAAGTCGAAGCTCATCGAAGCCGCTTCGTGGTAATGCCGGTGTCCGAGGTTGCTCGCCAGCGCGCGCACGACGGTGCCGCCGGCGAACAGGCCGACGAGGTCGGCGTCGCCGGCGGCGTCGACGATCGCAGCGGCCACTTCGTGCGGTGCCGGGGCCGACGCTCGCACGATGCGTTCGCTCGCGCCCGGAGTCGCGTCGAAGGACGCGAAGGGGTCGACCGGCAACAGCTCGGTCGCCGCACGCAGCGCGACGAGCGCTTCGCGCAAGGATCGGCGGACCTCGCGCGCGGTGGCGAGCGTGCACTGCATGCGCGCCTGGCGGCCGGCGCGGAACAGGCGCAGCTCGACGACGGCGCGCTCGACGCTGCCGGCCTGGCGCAGGCGCGCGCGATTGACGCGAACGAAGTCGCTGCGCTCGCCGCGCAGATACGCGAAGGCCGCCTCGCCGGCGCGCGCCTCGCGCGCGATCGCCTCGACGAGCGCATCGAAGCACGCCGGGAAATCGGCGTCGCTCAACCCTCGCCTCCGAAGACCTCGACGTCGCGGAACAGGCATGCGGGCGAAGCGTGGCCGACGCGGATGATCTGTCCCGGTTCGCCCTTTCCGCAGAACGGCGTGCCGAGCACCTGCATCGTCTCGCGCGTGCCGACGGCGGCGAGGCTGCGCCAGAACGTCGCCGAGACGCCGCGGTAGTTCGGATTGCGCACGACGCGCGTCAACCTTCCGTTCTCGATCAGCCGCCCCCATTCGCAGCCGAACTGAAACTTGTTGCGCGCGTCGTCGATCGACCACGATGCGTTGGTGCGCATCCAGATGCCGCGTTCGGTCGATTCGACCATCGACGCGAAGCTCGAATCGCCCGGCTCGACGTTGAGGTTCGCCATCCGGTCGATCGGCGCGCGATGCCAGCCGTTCGCGCGTGCGCTCGCGGCGCCTTCGACCGGCACGCCGAGCGCGCGCGCCCGGGCGCGCGACAGCGCCCCGCCGAGCGCCCGCTTCAGGATGCCGTCCTCGATCAGCATCACGCGCCGCGCCGCTTCGCCGTCGTCGTCACGCACGTAGCTCGCGAACTGCCCGACGACGCCGGGATCGAAGCTGACGTTCAGCAGCGGCGAGCCGTATCGGTAGTTGCCGAACATCCCGGGCGTGACGAAGCTCGTCCCGGCGAAATTGCGTTCGTCGCCGAGGATGCGGTCGAGCTCGAGCGGATGGCCGATCGACTCGTGGATCTGCAGCATCATCTGGTCGGGCGACAGCAGCAGGTCGCGCACGCCGTCCGGACAGTTCGGTGCGGCGAGCAGCTCGATCGCCTCCTCGGCCACGCGCGGACCGCCGCCGACGAAACCCGATTCGCGCAGCACCTCGCGTCCGCCCTGGCGGCAGAACCCGTTGTATTGCCCGCCGAGCGTGCGCGTCTGCGCGCGCCCGTCCTGCGCCGCGGTCACCTCGAGGTTCGGCACGACGAAGCGCGTCGCCTGCTCCGCGGTCTTCTCTCCGTCGACCCACAGCTGCTGCGCGACGAAGCTCGAGTCGAGGCTCGCGGCCCAATGCACGATGCGCGGATCGATCCGCATCGCGTCGGCCTCGGCGTGCAGCAGCGCGACGAGCACGTCGCGCGCCGGGAGCGGCTCGTCGTCGGGGCTGCGGTGGCGCGGCAGCGGCGTGCCCGGCACTTCGTCCGCCGGCGGCGAGAAGGTCGCCATCGACAGGCCCCTGCCTTTGGCTGCACGCGCCCACTGCGCCGCGCGGTCGGCCGCCTGCTGCAGCCCGCGTGCGGAGAGGTCGGCGGTGGCGCAATAGCCCGCTTCGCCGTCGAGCCAGACGGTGAGCATCGCACCGCGATCGACGGCGAGCGCCAGCGGCTGCAGGACGCCGCGCACGACGGCGAGATGCTCGCTGCCGGCCTCGACCAGTCGCAGCGACAGGCGAGCGCCGGGCTGCGGCGCGCGCGGAAAGGGGATCGTTCGGTTCGAGGGGAGTTCGCTCAGTTCTCGAGCCAATGCAGCAACGGCTCCCAGGTGGCGCGGTCGCGGTCCACGCGCTGCGGCGGTACGTCGAACAGCGTCAACCCGTGCGCGGCCAGATGCACGTAGTTCTGAGTATCGCGGAGATAGCCGGAGACGGGCAAACCGAGTTCGGCGACGAAGCGCGCGAGCTGCTCGGCTGCGCGCGTGCGCGGGTCGACGCGCATGCCGACGAGGCTCACCGTCCGCTCGAAGCGGCGCGACTTCGGAAAGCCGGCACGCAGGTCGGCGAGGAAACGCGCCGTGGCCAGTGCATCGAACATCGACGGCTGCAACGGCACGACGATGCGGTCGGCGACGCGGACGACGTCGGCGAGCCGCCGGCCGTCGAGCTGCGCCGGCGTGTCGAGCACGACGTGCGTGACGCCGCGCGGCGGGCGCGCGATGCCGTCGTCGATCTCCCAGGTTCCGATCGACGCGGCCTCGGAGGGACGGATCTGCAGCCAGTGCCGCGCCGACTGCTGCGCGTCGAAATCGCCGAGCATCGTTCGATGCGCGTTTGCCGCGAAGTATCCGGCGAGGTTCGTGGCGAGCGTCGTCTTGCCGACGCCCCCCTTCGGGTTGACGACCGCTACGACCGGCATCCGGTGGGCTCCTCTGGTGTTGTTGGTAGCGACACGCTTGGCGCGCCCGCGCGATGGTAGCAAAAGCCTATCGGCGCACGAGCGAACGCACCGCTTCGATCTCGTCGCACAGGCGCTGCAATGCGTCGAGCGAGCGCGGCCCGGGTCGCTCGAAGCGCGACGCGTCGAAGACGACGAAACTGGCCGGCCCGCGGGGGGCCAGCAAGCCGAGATCGGCCCAGCGCCGGGGCGACGGCGAACGATCGCTCGCGATGACGAGTTCGGGGCGTCGCGCGATCACCCCTTCCGCGTCGACCTGCGGCGCGGCGACCCCGACGTCGCCGAAGACGTTCACGCCGCCGCAGGCGCGCAATGCGTCATCGATCGGATCGGCATCCGAGACGGTGTACAGCGGCGACGACCAGATCTGCACGAAGACGCGCACCGGACGCCGATCGGCATAGCGCGCGCGGATCGACGCGAGCCGTGCCGCGAAGGCGTCGGCCGCCGCTTCGCCGGGCGCGGGGTCGGGCACGAGCCGCGCGAAGCGGCGCAGCGTCGAGACGATGTCGTCGAGCTTGCGCGGATGCGAGACGAAGGCGGCGATGCCCAGCGATTCGAGCCGCGCGAGTTGCGCGCGCGAGACGCCCGGACCCCACAGCACGACGAGGTCCGGGACGAGCGCGAACAGCGCCTCGGCGTCGAGCTGCGGATAGCCGGAGAACTTCGGCAGCGCCTTCGCCTCGGGCGGCTCGTCGCTGGAGGGATCGACGGCGACGAGGCGCGCACCCGCACCGACGGCGAACAGCAGCTCGGTGGCGTGCGGGGCGAGCGAGACGATGCGCTCCGGCGCACGAGGCAGCTCGATCCTGCGGCCGGCATCGTCGACGAGCACGAGCGACGGGGCGACCGGGCTCGGACCCCGGTCGGGCGCGCCGTCGCTCGCCGCGGCGGCCGTCGCGAAACCCACGAACGCGACGACGAGCGCGACGACCGGCGATGCGATGCGCACCCGCAGCCCCCGGCGCAACGCGGCGCCGATGCGGCAGTCTGCGTCGTGACAGCGCATCGTGGATCAGAACGTGTAGCGCAGGTCGACGAAGAACGATCTTCCGTCCGCAGGATAGAAGGAACCGAAATAACCGAAGGGAGAGTACTTCCTGTCCGTCAGGTTGAGCACGCGCGCGCGTACGAGCCAATCGTTCGAGTACCGCCAGCTCGCCACGAGATCGGCGACCGTGTACGCAGCGAGCTTTTCACCGACGTTGCCGGTGTCGCCGCCGAAATAGCGTTCGCCCACATGATTGGCCACCAGCGACAGCGCGACGCCGGGAACCGGCTCGTAGCTGACGCCCGCGTTCACCTTGACTGCAGGGACGAGCGGAATCCGCCTGCCGCGATCTGCGCCTTCGCGGAATTCGGCTCTCTGCAGATGGATGCCGCCGACGAATTGCCATTGCCGATCGAAGCGGTAGCGCCCGCTGAGCTCGAGTCCCCGGTGCCGCGTCCTCGCCAGGTTCTCGTTCTCGTTCGTCATGCCGTTCCAGGCGATCTCGTCCTTCATGTCGAGGTTGTATACCGCGGCTCTCAGCGAATGCGAGCTGCCCTCCCATTCGACGCCCAGGTCGACGAACGCGCCCCGTTCCGGACGGACGGGCTTGCTGACGAAGCCGGCGAAGGTCGTCAGCTCGTCCAGGTTCGGATTCCGGAAGGTGCTGCCGACCCTCGAGAAGACCCGCATGCCAGGCGCGAGTCGATAGCTCAGCCCGAGCTCTCCGATCGTCTTCGAATGATCGTTGGACAGCCCGGCCCCGGTCGTGTCGGAGGCCGACTGGTCGATCTTCTGGTGGCGGGCGCCAACGGTGAGGACCAGGCCGGACGTCAGCCCGGTCTGGTTCTGGAAGTAGAACGCCCGGCTCGACTGGTCGATCCGGACGGTCTTGCTGACGGGGCCCTTCTCGCTGTCCGACTTGTCGGCCTTCAGCCTGCCGTCGTAGTAGTCGACGCCGATCGTCGTCTTCGAAGACAGGGAACCGAGCCCGTGCTCCCACTGGACCCGCGGCGTGAACGAAAGCACGTTGGAGCTGCGCCGTTCGAAGCAGGACCACGGGCAGTAGTTCGAGATGAAGGCGGTGTTCTCCGAGTCCGAGTAGCCGATCTCCGCAGCGAACTTCAGCGCATCGGTGAGCTGCAGTTCGACGCCCGGCCGCAGGAACGCGTTGTTCCGCCTGCTGTAGCTGTCGGTGGTCTCCGCCTGCCGCGGATCGCTCTCGAACTGGGCCTTCGTCAGCAGGCCCGGCAGTTCCACGTCCAGGTCGGACCAGCCGAGGTCGACGAAGGCTTCGCCCTTGTCGAACGCGATGCCGAGGCGACCGCTGGCATTGCTGCGTCGCTGTTCGTTGTTGCGGCGCCAGCCGTCGGTTCTCTGGTGATCGAGCGACAGGTTCACGCCGACCGCGCCGGACCGGCTCGAGAAGCCGGCGGAAGCCTGCCTGGCGTTGCGGCTTCCCGCGCCGAGTCGGGCATGCGCGCCGTCCGGCTGCCTGGCGGTGATGATGTTGATGACGCCGCCGACGGCGTTGTCCCCGTACAGGACGCTGCCGCTGCCGTTGATGATCTCGACGCGCTCGATGCTGTCGAGGGGCACGAGGCCCCAGTCCACGTTGATGCTGTCGAGCGGATTGAGACGCTGCCCGTTCAGCAGGACCAGGGTGCGCGAGGAGGCGCCTTCGCCGAAACCGCGCATGTCGATCGAAGTGTCGGCTCCGATCGATCCGTACAGCGGCATGACGTTCAGTCCGGCCTGGTTCTTCAGCACGTCGGGCAGCGTTCGTGCGCCGGACGACTGGATCTCCTCGCGGGAAATGACGGTCACGCTGGCGGCCGACGGATGACTCGCGTCGTCGAACCGGGTCGCCGTGACGATCACGTCGTCGAGCAGCGCCACCTGCTGCCCGTGGGCGGACGACGCAACGGAAAGAATGGCTGGCAGCAACGCGGCCAGCAGCTTCGGATGTACAGGCATGATTCCCCTCGCCGGCAGGCGTCCCCGCATACCGGAATGCGCTGAAATGGACGCGCACGGGAGGAGTATTCAGGTCGGTACGACCAGCGCCACCACCCCGTAGCACTTCCGCTCGTTGCCGCAGGCCGGTCTCCGGGCTCGCGAGTCTTGACGCGCCGCCTTCCCAGGCCTGGACCCAGTGGCGTGGTGGCGCGCCCGCACTCGCTTACCGTTGCGGGGGCAGCAGCGGGATTGCCTCTCTCGGAGGGAGGCGCACCGCTTTCCCGTTTCATGGCGGCCGAAGGAATCGATCGCCACACCTGTGACGGCGCGATTCTACACAAGGTGGAATCCGCCGCGCCGAGCGAACGCTCGGGGCGCGGGAGAGGGGCGCGAACTACAGACCCGCGCCGGCGGCGACCGCCGAAGCGGGCGCGACGCGCGGCAACCCCGCGAGCGCTTCGCGCACGATGCCCGGCGTGAGCAGCTCGGGCAGCACGCGCGGCTCGAGCTCGTCCGGCCGATAGACGAGATACAGCGGCACGCCGTTGCGTCCGAAGCGCGCGAGCGCCTCCGTGATGCGGGGATCGCGGTTGGTCCAGTCGGCCTTGAGTCGAACGACGCCGCGTTCGACCATGTCGGCGACGATCGCTTCACGCTCGAGCACGAGCCGCTTGTTCGCCTGGCAGCTCACGCACCAGGCGGCGGTGAAATCGACGAACACCGGGCGTTGCTCGTCGCGCGCCCGGCGCACGCGCTCGTCGGACCAGGGCTGCCAGGCCGAAGCGAGCGCCGCTGCATCGGCATCGGATCTCCCGGCGGCCGAACCCGGCAGCGGCGCGGAGGCATCGCCGGGCCACGCCGTCCACAGGCCGAGCGCGAACGCAGCCGCGGCGAGCCCGACGGCGAACGGCCGCACCGAAGGCCGCGCAGCCGCCGTGCGCTCGCCCCGTTGCACGAAGCGTCCGTACAGCCACGCGGCGAACCCCAGCAGCACCGCACCGATCGCGAGCGCGAAGACCGCGTCGATGCCCGCCTGCTGGCCGAGCACCCACGCGAGCCAGGCTGCCGTCGCGTACATGGGGAAGGCGAGCAGCTGGCGGAAGCTCTCCATCCAGCGTCCGGGCTTCGGCAGGAAGCGCAGCGCCTGCGGGAAGAAGCCGAGCAGCACGTAGGGCGCCGCCATGCCGAGCGCGATGGCGGTGAAGACGATCATCGCCTCGGCGACCGAGCTGCCCAGCGTGAAGCCCATCGCCGAGCCCATGAAGGGCGCCGTGCACGGCGTGGCGACCAGCACCGCCAGCACGCCGGAACCGAAGGAACCGAGCAGAGGACGCGGGCGATGCCCGGTGTCGAGCGCACCGAGCCGCGTCATCGCGACGCCGATCTCGTAGACACCCGAGAAGTTCAGCCCGATCGCGACGAAGAGCATCGCCATCGCGGCGACGAAGGCCGGCGACTGTAGCTGGAACCCCCACCCCGCCGCCTCTCCGCCCGCCCGCAGCGCGAGCAGCAACGCGGCGAGCGCCCAGAACGAAACGACGACGCCCGCGCCGAAGGCGAGCGCGCCCAGCCGCGACGAAGCGTCCGCCTCGCCGCCCGTGCGAGCGAAACCGAGCACCTTCAGCCCGATCACCGGGAAGACGCAGGGCATCAGGTTCAGGATCAGCCCGCCGAGGGCGCCGAACAGCGCGGCGATCCACAACGTTCCCGCCGCCGAAGCGCCGGGCGCGCCCGGCCCGGCGGGCGCGTTCGCGGGCGCGCCGGGCGACGAGGTCGTCGCCGCGCCGGAACCGGCGGGACGACCGAGCCCGGGCAGTCCAGGCAGCCACGAACCTTGCTTCGCGCCGGGCGCAGGCTGCGCAGCGGCGCCCGCGACGCGCGCGATCTCGACCCCGACCGGCAGCGGCTGCGCGCCGGCGCGCGCTTCGACCTCGTGCGCGGTGCCGTCGACGATGACGACGCCGCGCGACGCCGCCAGCAGCGCGTCGCGCGACTCCTGCACCCGGCGAACGCCCTCTTCGCTCAGCCGCACCGACAGCCGCCGGCCGTCGTTGCCTTCGCCGATCGCGTGCAGCACCTGGTCGGCCGCGTTCTCGACGAAGCCCTCGTCGTAGGGGAAGAACTCCACCGTCGAAGCGCCGCCGGGCAGTCCGATCGACAAGCTGTCGCCGTCGGCATGCACCGTCGCCTCCACGCTGCCCTGCGGCATCCGGCGTTCGGCGTCGTCGAACAACGCGGCGAAGGCAGACGAAGCAGGCGCACCGTCGCGTTGCACCGGCAATGCGAGCGACAAGTCGGCTTCGCCGGGAATGCAGACCTCGCGGCACATCAGCCACGAAGCGTGCGCATCGATCGTCACGCGGTCGCCGTCGATCGATGCGGGCGCCTGCAGCGCCACCGGCAGGACGATCTCGCCCTCGTAGCCATAGTTCGCCAG
Source organism: Burkholderiales bacterium (assembly GCA_044507525.1). GTDB lineage: Bacteria > Pseudomonadota > Gammaproteobacteria > Burkholderiales > Burkholderiaceae_E > Zeimonas. The sequence continues at coordinate 10,284 of JBIQJM010000016.1, read as the reverse complement.
CGGCGGGATGAACAGGCGTTGCGGCGCGGGCCAGCGGATCGGCCCTGCCTCGAAGCCTTCGGGAAGGCGCAGCGCGAGCTGCGTGGGCAGGCCGGAGTCGCCGGGGTTGCGCCAGTACGTATGCCACTGCGGATCGTGGCGGATGCGCAGCCCGATGCGCATCGCCTCGCCGGGAACGACGGCCGCGCGATCGGCGACGAGCTCGACCTCGACGCTGTCGACGCGCACGGCACCCGCGGCCGGTGCCGACGGCTGCGCGTGCGCGAACGAAGCCCAGCCGAGCACGGCCGCAGCGACGAAGGCCAGCGCGGCGAGTGCGACGCGCTCGGCGACCCGCCCGGAGCGCAGCGAATACACTTTCATTTCAGGACCAATGCTACCGGAGCCGCCGGCCCGACGCGCCGCGACGTCCGGCGCCCCGGCGGCATCGACCCGTTTCGCCCCCAACCGGCTTCGGCCCGTCGTATACCATCGCGCCATGGATCAGGCATCCCAGGAAGTCGAACAGCTCGCCGAACGCGTCGAGCAGATTCTGGCCACCGTGCGCCGCCTCGCCGACGAGAACGCGTCGTTGCGCGAGCAGCTCGCCGCCAGTCGCGACGACAACGCGCATCTGCAGCAGCGCATCGCCGAGGCGCGCGAGCGCGTGCAGGCGGCGCTCGCCAGGCTGCCTGCGCCGGCTGCAGCCGACGACGACGCCGAGACGCAGGCCCGACCGGTGGCCGAACCCGAGAACGCCACGACCGGCGGCAACGAATAGCCGCGGCACCGCCGCCAGGCGCACTGCACGGAAACCGAGCATGGAACAGATCGACGTGAAGATCCTCGACCGCGAGTACCGGCTGGCGGTCACCGGCGAGACGAAACCGCGCCTGCTCGAGGCCGTGCAGATCGTCGACGAGAAGATGCGATCGATCCGCGACGCGGGCCGTGTCTCGGGCGTCGACCGCATCGCGGTGATGGCGGCGCTGCAGCTCGCGCACGAGCTGCTCGGCGCGCAGCAACCCGCCGCCGGAACGCCGTCGGCGGAACTGCTCGGCCGCATCCGGAAGATGAGCGAGGACCTCGACGCCGAACTCGCTCGACAGCAGCCGCTGTTCTGACCGGCGGCGCTCCCGGTCGCGGACGAGCGCGACGCGGCTGCACGGACGAACGGCACGAGGCTGCCGGCGCGAATCGCGGTAGAATCGACTCGACCCTGCGGTGTTCGACCAGGTCATACATTCCTTGAACCAATGCTCTGCATCCAGGTCGCGGCCGTACTGCGTATCGCTGTTGTGATCGTCCCTCGTCGGACGAACCTGATGTGATACCTGCTGCGGCCGAACTGAACTGAACGGTTCAGGATGCCGGCCTGGCCGGCACAGGCGGGGTCCTTTCCTTTCTCCTGCGTGACCGTCGCACTCATCGCGTCGTTCCTCGTGCTCGGCGCATTCACCGGCTTCGCGGCGGGCCTGCTCGGCATCGGCGGCGGAATGCTGCTGGTTCCCTTCCTCACGATGCTGTTGACGAGCCAGGGCTTCCCGCTCGAGCAGATCGTCAAGATCGCGATCGCCACCTCGCTCGCCACGATCCTGTTCACGTCGCTGTCGAGCGTGCGCGCGCACGCGCGGCGCGGCGCGGTGCGCTGGGACATCGCGAAGCTGCTCGTGCCGGGAATCGCGGTCGGCTCGGTGCTCGGTGCGCAGGTCGCCGCGCTGCTGCCGGGGTCGGTGCTGGCGATCGGCTTCGGCGTGTTCGTCGGCGCGATGGCCACGCGCATGATCGCGCGCAGCTCCGCGCAGGCGGGCCGCACGCTGCCCGGAACCCTCGGCATGCTCGGCATGGGTGGGACGATCGGCGTGCTGTCGGCACTCGCCGGCGCGGGCGGCGGCTTCGTGACGGTGCCCTTCCTCACGCGCGCCAACGTGCGCATCCACGAGGCGGTCGCGACGAGCGCGGCCTGCGGATTTCCGATCGCCCTCGCCGGCACCTTCGGCTACGTCGTCGCCGGATGGAAGCTCGAGCTGCCCGCCGGCACGATCGGCTACGTCTACCTTCCGGCGCTGGCGGCGATCGTCGCCACCAGCGTGCTCACCGCGCCGCTCGGCGCGAAGGCCGCGCACGCGCTCTCCGTCGACCGCCTGCGACGGCTGTTCGCGCTGCTGCTGTACGGGCTCGCCGCCTACATGATGTGGAAGGGGATCGTCGCCGCATCCGCCTGAGAGCCTGCGTCGCGCGCGCGACCCGCTTCGGCTTCAGCCGGCGAAGCGCTCGCGCAGCGCGTTCTTCTGCACCTTGCCCATCGTGTTGCGCGGCAGTTCGTCGACGAGGTACACGCGCTTGGGCACCTTGAACGACGCGATCCGCCCCTTCAGCGCCGCAACCAGCGCCGCTTCGTCGAGCCGCGCGCCGGGCGCGGCCACGACGACGGCGACCACCGCCTCGCCGTAGTCGCGATGCGGCACGCCGATCACCGCCGACTCGACGACGCCGTCGAGCTCGTCGAGATACGACTCGATCTCCTTCGGATAGACGTTGTAGCCGCCGGTGATGATCAGGTCCTTGCTGCGACCGACGATCGACAGGTAGCCGCTCGCATCCACGCTTCCGACGTCGCCGGTGCGGAAGAAGCCGTCGCCGGTGAATTCCTCGCGCGTCTTCTCCGGCATGCGCCAATAGCCGGAGAAGACGTTCGGCCCGCGCACCTGGATCGCGCCGATTCCGCCGGCGCCGCAGGAGGCACCCGACTCGTCGATCACGCGCAGCTCGACCCCCGGCAGCGGCAGGCCGACGGTGCCGGCCACGCGCTCGCCGTCGTAGGGATTCGACGTGAGCATGACCGTCTCGCTCATCCCGTAGCGCTCGAGGATGCGGCGACCCGTGCGCTCCTCGAAGCGACGGAAGGTCTCGGCCAGCAGCGGCGCCGATCCCGAGACGAACAAGCGCATCGAACGCGTCACGCGCGCGTCGAAACGCTCGTCGTCGAGCAGCCGCACGTACATCGTCGGCACGCCCATGAAGACGGTGGCGCGCGGAAGGCGCTCGATCACCGCCGTCGGATCGAACCGCGCGAGCCACAGCATCGGGCTGCCCGAGAGCAGCGCGCCGTGGCAGGCGACGAACAGGCCGTGCACGTGGAAGATCGGCAGCGCGTGCAGCAGCACGTCGCCGCTGCGCCAGCGCCAGTATCGATGCAGGACCAGCGCATTGCTCCCGATGTTCGCGTGCGAGAGCATCGCGCCCTTGCTGCGTCCGGTCGTTCCCGAGGTGTAGACGATGCAGGCGAGCTCGTCGCCGCGCACGGCACGCGTCTCGAACTCCTGCGACTCGGCGGCGGCCGCCTCGAGCAGCGTGCCGCGGCGATCGGCGCCGAGCGTGAACACGTGGCGCACGCCGTGGCGACGCGCGATCGGCTCGACCCGGCTCGCGTTCGCCGGCGTGCAGACGACCGCCGCCGGCTCGGCGTCGCCGATGAAGTAGTCGATCTCCGCCGCCTGGTACGCCGTGTTCAACGGAAGGAACACGAAACCGGCGCGCAGCGTCGCCAGGTACAGCAGCAGGGCTTCGGGCGACTTCTCGACCTGCACCGCGATGCGATCGCCGGCCGAGAGTCCCGAGCGCACGAACAGGTTCGCGAGCATCGCGCTCGCCTGATCGACGTCGTTCCAGCTGTAGCGCGCGCCGTCCTCGGTCTCGATGCACCAGCCGGAAAGGTCGTCGGGAAAGCCGCTGCTCAGCAGCGTGTACAGGTTGCAGTCGGGCACTGGCTAGAGTAGCGAGAGCACGGCGCGCGACGCGCTCACGCGGTCGCCGACGAACTTCTCATGATTGGCTTCGATCTGCTCGAGATCGTACAGGTAGTTGACCATCAGTCCGAGCGACTGGCGCAGTCCCTTGCGCGAGAGGTCGGCGCCGACGTGGATGCGTTCCAGGCGTGCACCGTTGTTCAGGTGGAAGCGCGCCACCGGATCGGAGGGGCGCTGGTCGGTGGGCGAGGTCTGCAGCAGGTACAGCGCGCACAGGCGCTGCAGCGTGCGCAGCTCGGCTGCGCGATCGCCCGGCGCGGCGGCTTCGTCGACGGGCGACGACGCGGACGCGGCCTGCGCGTCGTCGTCCGTCGACGAAGCCGCCTGCGGCGCCGCGAGCGTCGCCTCGCCGCCGACGAGCGCGAGCGTCGCGCCTTCGTTGCCCCGCCGTCGTGCCGCGCCTGCGGCCTTCGACGACGCATCCGTCGGCTGCACGAGCGCGAGCAGGTCGCGGCCGTGGCGTTCGCGCAGTGCGCGCAGCGCATCGTCGAGCTCGCGCAGCACCGACGGCTTCACGCGCGGCGCCTCGACCGACTGCACCGAATCGAGCCGCGCGAGCCATGCGGCGAAACCGGGAATCGGCGACAGCGTGCAGAAGGTCTTCAGCGTCGGCACTTCGGCCTGCAGGCGCTCCGCGACGCGCTTGATGAGGAAGTCGCCCAGGCTCACGCCGCGCAGGCCAGGCTGGCAGTTGGAGATCGAGTAGAAGGTCGCGACCTTGTAGCGATCGTGGCGGCTCTCCGCCGCCGTTCGCCGACCGAGCAGCGGCGCGATCGCATCGGGCATCGCGTCGAGCAGCGCGACCTCGACGAAGATCAGCGGCTCGCCCGGCAGTGCCGGGTGGAAGTATGCGAAGCAGCGCCGGTCCGGCTCGAGGCGCCGCCGAAGGTCGCCCCAGCCGTCGATCTGGTGCACCGCCTCGTGCTGGATCAGCTTCTCGAGCAGGCTCGCCGGCGAACTCCAGTCGAACTGCACGAGGTTGAGGAAGCCCGGGTTGAACCACGACGACAGCAGGTGGTGGAAGTCGGCATCGACCGCGCGCAGCTCGGGGTGCGTGGGCAGGCGCGCGAGGATCCGGGCGCGCATCGCGACGATCTGCGCGGTCGCGTCGGGCGCCCGGTTGAGCCGGCGCAGCAGTTCCTGGCGCGGCGATTCGGCCGCGCGCCACAGCTCGATCAGCGCCTCGGGCGCGCGCGTCATCGCGTAGCTCTCCGCGCGGCGCAGCACCTCGGAGGGATCGGGATCGAACTCGGCGGCGAGCGCATCGAAGAAGCGCGCCTCGACGTCGGGCGACAGCCTGCGGTACCGCTCGAGCGCGCGTGCCGCGATCACGAGGCTGTTCGATTCGCCGCGCGCGGTGAGCAGCTGCCGGCAGTCGTCGAGCAGGCCGCGCAGGTCGTTGCGCTCGCGAACGTCGCGCCCGACCTGCAGCAGGCGCTCAAACACGGTTCGCCTCCGGATGCGGGTCGACGGCGGCGGCGCGACGCGACCACGCGAGCAGCGCGATGCCGGCGACGAGCATCGGCAGGCACAGCCACTGCCCCATCGTGAGATCGAAGGCCTGCAGCCCGAGGAAGTCGTCGGGCTCGCGCGCGAACTCGGCGACGAAACGCAACAGCGCGTAGCCGACGAGGAAGACGCCCGAGACGGCGCCCGCCGGACGTGGCCGGGCGGAGAACCACCAGAGGAAGGCGAAGAGCACGAGGCCCTCGCCGGCGAACTGGTACAGCTGCGAAGGATGACGAGGCAGCGAATCGACCTGCGGGAAGACCATCGCCCACGGCAGCGCGGTCGGACGTCCCCAGAGCTCGCCGTTGATGAAGTTGCCGAGCCGCCCGGCTGCCAGCCCGATCGGCACCAGCGGCGCGACGAAATCCGTCACGCGCAGGAAGCGCAGCCCGCGCAGGCGGCAGAAGAGCGCGACCGCGACGAGCACGCCGACGAAGCCGCCGTGGAAGGACATGCCGCCCTTCCACAGTTGGAGGATCTCGATCGGGTGCGCGAGATACCAGCCGGGCTTGTAGAACAGCACGTAGCCGAGCCGCCCGCCGATCACGACGCCCAGCGCGCCCCAGAAGAGCAGGTCTTCGAGATCGCGCGACGTCAGGCCGCTCGCCTGCGACCAGGCCGGGCGGTTCAGGCGCGCACGACCGAGCAGGTAGAACAGCACGAACGCGACGAGGTACATCAGCCCGTACCAGCGCACCGCGAGCGGGCCGAGGGAGAACGCGATCGGATCGAACTGGGGATGGACGAGCATCGGCGGCGAAGATTCACCCGCCGGTCATTCTGCCCGATAATCGGTGCTTGTCCCGACGGAGGCGCGAATGAAAGGCGACGCGAAAGTCATCGAATGGTTGAATCGTCAATTGAAGAACGAATTGACGGCCATCAACCAGTACTTCGTCCACGCCCGCATCTTCGGGCATTGGGGCCTGCCCGGACTCGAGAAGATCGAGTACGAGGAGTCGATCGACGAGATGAAGCACGCCGATCGGCTGATCCAGCGCATCCTGCTGCTGGACGGCCTGCCGAACCTGCAGGACCTCGGCAAGCTGAACGTCGGCGAGACGACCGAGGAGATCCTCAGCAGCGACCTCGCCCTCGAGCGCGCCGCGGTCGATACCGTGCGCTCCGGGATCGCGCACTGCGAATCGGTGAACGACTACGTCTCGCGCGAGATCCTCGTCGACATCCTCGACGATTCCGAGACGCACATCGATTTCCTGGAGACGCAGATCGAGCTGATCGGCCGCGTCGGCCTGCAGAACTACCAGCAGACGTTCATGAACCGGGAAGCGCCCTGAATGCGGGGCGGCGGCCGGCGAGAAGGCTCGGGGGATGAGCCCTCAGGCGGCCGCGCAGGCGCAGCCCATCGTCGTCGCGTCGGCCGCCTCGGTCGCCCGGCTCGCATTGATCAGCTCGCGAACCTGCGGACCGCACTTGCCGCAGCAGTCGGCCACGGGAAGCGACGCCCTCAGCTGCCGAATGTTGCGTACTCCGTCGCGCACGCTCGAGCGGATGTCGCGGTCGGATACGGCGCGGCAGAGGCAGACGATCATTGCGGCACTTCCTGGCGATAGAATGAAAACAGGAATGGTTCGCATTAAGATTAGCCGAGGGCCGCTTCCCTGGCAAGCCCTCGCCGGGGCCGAAGGACCGCACGAATGATCCAGGTCATGCATCCCGCACGATTTCCGGAACCCGCGCCCCGGTCGCCCCCTTCGGCCCGGCCCGGCTGAGCCCCCGCCGCTTTGCCGACTGCCTCCCGGCGGCCCCGGCCGGTGCTCCCCGCCGCCGCCCGCCCTGCCCCGCCACCCCGAACACTGGATCCCATGTCCGCCAACCGCCGCAGCCGCAACATCACCGAGGGCGTCGCCCGCGCCCCGAACCGCTCGATGTACTACGCGATGGGCTACCGTCGCAGCGATTTCGCCAACCCGATGATCGGCATCGCCAACGGCCACAGCACGATCACGCCGTGCAACTCGGGCCTGCAGGCGCTCGCCGACGCCGCCATCGAGGCGGTTCGCGCCGCCGGGGCGAATCCGCAGGTGTTCGGCACGCCGACGATCTCCGACGGCATGGCGATGGGCACCGAGGGGATGAAGTACTCGCTCGTCTCGCGCGAGGTCATCTCCGATTGCGTCGAGACCTCGGTACAGGGCCAGTGGATGGACGGCGTGCTGGTGATCGGCGGCTGCGACAAGAACATGCCGGGCGGCATGATGGGCATGCTGCGCGCGAACGTGCCGTCGATCTACGTCTACGGCGGCACGATCAAGCCGGGCCACTGGAAAGGCAAGGACCTCAACATCGTCTCGGTGTTCGAGGCGGTCGGCGAGTTCTCGCGCGGGCGCATGTGCGAGGAGGACTTCTGCGGCATCGAGGAGAACGCGATCCCCGGCACCGGCTCCTGCGGCGGGATGTACACGGCGAACACGATGTCGTCGTCCTTCGAGGCGCTCGGCATGAGCCTGCTCGGCTCGTCGACGATGGCCAATCCCGACCCCGAGAAGCTGCATTCGACGGCCGAATCGGCACGCGTGCTGGTCGAGGCGGTGAAGCGCGACCTGAAGCCGCGCGACATCGTCACGCGCGAATCGATCGAGAACGCCGTCGCGCTGATCATGGCCGTCGGCGGATCGACGAACGCCGTGCTGCACTATCTCGCGATCGCGCACGCGGCGGAAGTCGAATGGACGATCGACGACTTCGAACGGGTTCGCCAGCGCGTTCCGGTGATCTGCGACCTGAAGCCGTCGGGCCAGTATCTCGCCACCGACCTGCATCGCGCCGGCGGCATTCCGCAGGTGATGAAGATCCTGCTCGACGCGGGGCTGCTGCACGGCAACTGCCTCACGATCACCGGTCGCACGCTTGCCGAGGAACTCGCGAAGGTCCCCTCGACGCCGCGCGCCGACCAGGACGTGATCTTCCCGATCGAGCGCGCGCTGTATCGCGAAGGACACCTCGCGATCCTCAAGGGCAACCTCTCGCCCGAAGGCTCGGTGGCGAAGATCACCGGATTGAAGAACCCGGTGATGACCGGCCCGGCGCGGGTCTTCGACGACGAGCAGAGCGCGCTGCAGGCGATCCTCGACGGCCGCATCGTCGCCGGAGACGTCATGGTGCTGCGCTATCTCGGACCGCGCGGGGCACCGGGGATGCCCGAGATGCTCGCGCCGACGTCGGCGATCATCGGTGCCGGGCTCGGCGAGTCGGTCGGCCTGATCACCGACGGGCGCTTCTCCGGCGGCACGTGGGGAATGGTCGTCGGCCACGTCGCGCCGGAAGCGGCGGTCGGCGGGCCGATCGCGCTCGTGCGCGAAGGCGACTCGGTCACGATCGACGCCCATCGCCTGCTGCTGCAGCTGAACGTCGACGAGGCCGAGCTCGCGCGGCGCCGAAGCGCCTGGAACGCGCCCGAGCCGCGCTACCGGCGCGGCGTGCTGGCCAAGTTCTACAAGCTCGCCAACAGCGCGAGCCGGGGCGCGGTGCTCGACGACTTCGAGTGAAAGGCGGAATCGCCGCCTGCTAACCCTTCACCCGCCTGGTCTTGCCGCGCAGGTAGGGAAACTGTCGCTCGATGCGCTGCTTCCGCAGCTCGGCCTGCTCGTCGTCGGCGCGGCGCTTGTCGAGACCGAGCAGCGGCTCGATCAGCTCGAACCAGGCGAAGGCGATCGCCAGCGGCGCGAGGATCGCCCACCACGACCAGTTCGCCACCGGTTCGAACGCGAACCACTTCAGCACGATCAACAACAACCCGGCCCAGACGAAAGGCATCGGCAACGAGACTCCGAAAGGAGTCCCGACTGTGCAACAGCGCGACCGCGGCGTGCGTCGCGGCCGGCCGGACGGCGTACGAGGGCGTTCGGGCGGTTCGGTGCGCGCGTCTTCGCACGGGCGGCCCTGCGTTCATCGCACGCGGGGCGCCGCCCATCGACGCGGTCGTCCGCGGCGAGCGCGCGGCCGCTAGATTGCCCTGCACGGAGCGTTCGTCGCGCTTCGTGTCAGGCCTCCTCTTCCAGCCCGTGAACGGATGGTGCTCCAGGCTGGCTCTGCCCCGGGAACCCCCCGGGGCTTTTTTTTTGCACTTCCCGCGCGCCCCTGGTCCCGCTGCGTCGTGCGGCACGCGGCCGGCCGGTTTTCTCCGACGCTCAGGCGGTCGCGCCGGCGAGATCGGCCGCGCTGGTGAAGGCGTCGGCGTAGAGCTCGCTTTCCGGCAGGCCACGCAACGCGACGAAGTCGCGCTGCGCGGCCTCGACCATGGCCGGGGCGCCGCAGGCGTACACCTGGCAGCCCGACAGGTCGGGGAAGTCGTCGAGGACGGCACGATGCACGTAGCCCGTGCGGCCCCGCCAGTCGTCCTGGGCGAGCGCGTCCGACACGACCGGCACGTAGCGCAGATGGGGCATTTCGCGCGACCACTGCTCGCACAGCTCGTGCAGGTAGAGATCCTGCGGGCGACGCCCGCCCCAGTACAGCGTCGTCGGGCGCTCGATGCCTGCCGCGCGCATCTGCTCGACGATCGCCTTGATCGGCGCGAAGCCCGTTCCGCTGGCGAGCAGCACGATCGGGCACGACCGATCGTCGCGCAGGAAGAAGGTGCCCATCGGCCCCTCGAGGCGAAGGATGTCGCGCTCCTTCAACGCCGGCTGCGCTGCACCGAACAGCGCGTCGGTGAAGCGCCCGCCCGGCATGTGCCGCACGTGCACCTCGAGCTGGTCGGCGTTTCCGGGCGCGCAGGCCATCGAGTAGCTGCGCCGCGTGCCGTCGCGCAGGACGAGCTCCACGTACTGGCCCGCCAGGTACTGCAGGCGCTCGCCGGCGGGCAGTTGCAGCCGCACGATCGCGACGTCGCCGACCGGGCGCACGATCGACGCGATGCGGCACGGCATCTTGCGGATCGGCATCTGCCCCGGGCCGCAGACGAGCCGTGCCTGCACCGACAGGTCGGAGCGCGCCTGCGCGCAGCACAGCAGCGCCATGCCGC
>JBIQJM010000139.1:0-7018 GCA_044507525.1 Burkholderiales bacterium | reverse complement strand
CGATCGAGCGGCTGATGTGGAACACCTGGTCGGGGAACAGGTTGTTGTAGTAGAAGGCGAAGAAGACGCCGGCGAGCGCGGTCATCCCGCCCGAGATCTGCACCGCGTACATCTTGTAGCGGAACACGTCGACGCCCGCGGCGCGCGCCGCCTCCTCGTTGTCGCGGATCGCCCGGAAATAGAAGCCGAGCCGCCCGCGCAGCATCCACCAGCAGACGACGAACGCGAGCGTCGCCAGCGCGAGCGCCAGGTAGTAGAACAGGATCGGCGGGCCGCGAAGGTACGCGAGGTCGACCTGGTCCTGCTGCGTCACGCGCAGGAAGAAGCCGCCGGTGCCGCCGACCCAGCCGAAGTGCTCGAAGCCGATGCGGGTGAACTCGGCGAACGCGATCGTCAGCAGCGCGAAGTACGTCCCGCCGATGCCGAAGCGGAATGCGAGCCAGCCGATGAACGAGGCCATCACGACGCAGATGACGACGGCGGCGATCATGCCGACCCACGGGACGACCGAGAAGTGCTGGAACAGCGCGGCCGACGTGTAGGCACCCAGGCCGACGAACAGCGCGTGCCCGAGCGACAGCTGCCCGCAGAAGCCCATCATCACGTTCCACGCCTGGCCCACGTACGCGAAGTACAGGATCAGGACCATCACCGAGAGCAGGTAGCGATCGAGCGCCAGCGGCAGCACGAGCAGGATGCCGAGCAGGACGAGCAGCGCGACGACGGAGCGGTTCATGGCTGCTTCAGCGTGCCCGGAACAGGCCCTGCGGACGGAACGCGAGCACGAGGATGAGGAGCGCGAACGAGAACATGCTCTTCGCCGACGGCGTGATCAGCAGCCCGGCCACCGACTCCGAGACGCCGATCAGGATGCCGCCGGCCAGCGCGCCCACCATCGAGCCGAGCCCGCCGATGATCACGATCACGAAGGCGAGCAGCGTGTAGGCGGGCCCCAGCCCGGGGGTGACGTCGACGAGCATCGACAGCAGCGTTCCGGCGACGCCGACGCAGGCGGTGCCCAGGCCGAAGGTCAGCGCATACAGGTGCTTGACGTTCAGCCCGACCACCTGCGCGCCGAGCAGGTTGTCGGCGCACGCCCGGATCGCCTTGCCGAACGACGTGTAGCGGAAGATCGCGAACAGGATCGCGCAGGCGACGAGCGCGACCGCCGCGCAGATCACGCGCACCTTGTCGACGAGGAGCGGTCCGATCTCGTACGAGTCGAGCGCGTAGTCGACGAACACGCTGTGCGCGTCGGGACCGAAGGCGACGAGCAGCAGGTTGACCAGCACGAGCGCCACCGCGAGCAGCAGGATGAACTGCGAGTGCTCGGGGCGGTCGATGAACGGGTTGACGAGCCCGCGCTGCAGCACGTAGCCGAGGCCGAAGAACGCCAACGCGATCGGCACCAGCATCCACAGCGGATCGACGCCGGTGAACGCGAAGGCGAAGACCGTCGCGTACATCGCGACTGCCATCAGCTCGCCGTGCGCGAAATTGACGATGCGCACGACGCCGTAGATGACGGAAAGGCCCAGTGCCATGAGGCCGTAGATCAGGCCGTTGAGCAGGCCGCTCAGGACGATGTTGGCAATGGCCTCGATGGGCAAGACGCAGGCTCCGGGACTGCCAGGCGGGCGGCTGGGCCTGGCGTTGGGAACGGAGGATAGCGAATCCGGGCGGCGCTGCAAAACCGGAATGCCCGTCTTCGACCGCGAACGAAGACTCCGCGAAAGCGAGGAGAGCGGCGCAGCGCTTCGCTTCGCGCCTGCCGGGCGGTTGCGTCGCGACCTTCGTCGACGAGCGCCTGCGGTGCAGCCCGCAGGCTCGGGACTCCGACACGAGAAAAGGCCCGCCGAAGCGGGCCTTCTCGATCGGAGCGCTGCTCCAGCGTCAGGCTTTGCGGGAACGCGCGACGCCGGCAGCCAGGAGTCCCAGGCCGAGCAGGGCAACGGTGCCCGGAAGCGGCATCGGATTGCCACCGCCGCCGCCGCCGCCGTTGTCGTCGTTCGGGCCGATCCGCACGTGGCTGATCGTGAGCGGCGTCGTGCCGATGTTGGAGACGGCATCGAGGTCGGAAGCTTGGAACACCGCGTAGGCGAGGCTGTCGAGATTGTCGAACAGCCCCCACCACTTGGCGTTCTTCAACAGATAGAAGTCCGGCGTGACACCCGCCGCGAATGCGAAGCCGTAGGTGCCGGGGGTGTTGGACGATTCGAAGTACGGCTGGGGATCGGAATACTCGGACAGCGACACCGAGAATCCCAGTACGTTGCTGACCCAGCAGCTTTCGTTTGCCGGGCTGCTGGCGTTGGCCGAGCAGTTTCCGCCCGCGCCACCGTTCTCGGTCGAGAGATCGGAGGTCTGGCGGATCAACGAGTCGACTGCACCTGCGTCGACGCCGTTGATGATGACCCCTGCATGCACCGCTGACGCGAGGCCCAGCGTGGCGACGGCGACGACAGCGGACTTGTGGAGAAGATTCATGATGGCAGTGTCCTGTGCTCAACGACCATTGGTTCCTGCCGAAAGGTAAGCAAGACGCCTGCCAGATAGAAAATCTTCTGTTGATTCAATCGACTATCAAAACGACTGCGGGGCGGGCCGCTTCATTTCGTAAAGCCGGGCGACACGAACTTCGGCACGGCGCGGCGCCCGCCGCAGGCCTCCCGGCCAGGAACGCGCCCGGCCGGCGCATGGGCCGCAGGCGGCTGCCTGGGTGGCGATCGATCGATCGTTGCTGTCGAAACCGTAATGCACGCCGCGCCGGAATCGTCCCGGCGACGAACGGATCGCCGGGGGGACGAGCGGATCCTCCCCGTGGCGTCGACGCCGATCCGAACGGGTAAGCTGTTCGCCGGTCGCCGAGTGCGACAAAAGTCACAAACAGGGCAAACCGGGTGAAAGCCCGGGGCGCAAAGCTACCGGCCTACAGCACGCCGTCGATTCGGCGGTCGCCATGGCAGCGGGGCTGCCGGTAGGGACCGTCATCCCGTCCGGCCTCTCACCTTTCGGGAGGTCATCAATGCTCGTTCATCGGATCGGCGCGCGGGGCGCCGGGAAATTCGCGCTCTCGACGGCCTGCGCGGCGGTGGTGCTCGCGCTCGGCGCCTGCGGCGGAGGCGGAACGGACGGCTCGCTGCAGACGAGCACCAAGGACGCGCTCCAGCTCGAGGGCGTGGTCGTCGACGGTCCGATCGAAGGCGCGGTCGTGTTCCTCGACCTCAACAACAACCTGACGCACGACAGCGGCGAGCCGGTCTCGGGACCGACCGACGCGAGCGGCTCGTTCACGCTGGCGTCGCCGCCGCTCACGAGCGAGCAACGCGCGACCGCGATGCTGGTCGCGACCGTGCCGCCGACCGCGAAGGACGCCGACGATCGCGGCGCGACGCTGCAGCAGGCGGGCAAGAAGGGCTTCACGCTGATGTCGCCGGTCGCTGCCTACCTCCCGGCCGACGGCAGCGATCGCGCCGTGCCGCGCGCCGTCGTCAGTCCGCTGACGACGCTGGTCGCCGGCGAGATGAGCTTCAACGGCCAGACCCTCGCCGAGGCGCGCTCGTCCGTGCAGGCGCAGCTCGGATTCGAGGACCAGGACCCGATGGCCGATTTCGTCGCCAGCGGCGACCGCGCCCTCGGCAGCATCGCGAGGGTCGCGGCCATCGCGCTGGGCGAAACCGGCGAACGGGCAGCGAAGGTCGCGCAGGAAGACGGCGCGATCGCGCAGCGCGACCGGATGGCGGTGACGCTGCAGGCCTTGAAGAGTCAGTTGCCGTCGCTGGCGAGCGCCTTCGAGCTCTCCGCCGGCGCGACGCCGACGGTCGGCACGGTCGTCGCCGAACTCTCGACGAAGGAGGCGGTCGACGCTTTCGACCGGGCGTCGGCGGGCGAGCGAAGGGTGACGCCGCACGGCTTCCAGCGCCTCATCGTCGTGTTCCGCTCCGATGTCGACGATTCCGCGGCGCAATCCGGCGCTGCGATGCGCGGCGTCAACGGCCGCGTCGATTTCGTCTATGCGAGCGCGGTCAAGGGCTTCGCGGTGACATTGCCGGATCCGGCGGTGAACGCGTTCCTGGCGGCCATGCAGCGAAACCCGAACGTCGACTACGTCGAGGTCGACAAGGCAGTGACCGTCAACACGCTCGTGCAGAGCGGAGCGACCTGGGGCCTGGATCGCAGCGACCAGCGCGACCTGCCATTGAGCGGAACCTTCCGCTACGGGGCGACCGGCGCGGGCGTCACCGCCTACGTGCTCGATACGGGCATCCGGGCCACGCACGCCGATTTCGGCGGACGGGTCGCTCCCGGGTACACCGCGATCTACGACGGCCGCGGCACCAACGACTGCCACGGCCACGGCACGCACGTCGCGGGAACCATCGGCGGTTCGACCTGGGGCATGGCGAAGGGCGTCACGCTGGTGCCGGTGCGTGTGCTCGACTGCAGTTCCTGGGGCTCGTACAGCGGCATGATCGCCGGCATCGACTGGGTGCTCGCCAACCTGAAGGGCCGCGCCGTCATCAACATGTCGTTGGGCGGCTCGGGCTCGCTCGCGCTCGACTCGGCGGTGGCCAAGGCCGTCTCGCGCGGCGTGCCGGTGGTGGTCGCCGCGATGAACGACAACGCGAGCGCCTGCAACTATTCGCCGGCCCGCGCACCGGCGGCGATCACGGTGGCGGCGACGACCAGCAGCGACGCGCGGGCGTCCTACTCGAACTACGGCACCTGCGTCGACCTCTTCGCCCCCGGCCACGGCATCAAGTCGGCATGGTATTCGTCGGACACCGCGACGCAGCTGATGGGCGGCACGTCGATGGCGAGTCCGCACGTCGCCGGGCTGGCCGCGCTGCTGCTCGAATCGCGGCCGACCGCCAGCGCCGACGCGATCGCCGACGCGATCAAGGCATCCGCGACGGCGGGCAAGGTGAAGAGCGCGGGCTCCGGGTCGCCCAACCTGCTGCTGTATGCGGATGCCGCATCGTTCGTCGCCACGGAACCCGACACGCCAGCGGCCCCGCCGCCCCCCGAGACGACGCCCCCACCGCCGAGCAGTTCGGTCTTCGTTGCCGCGCTGACCGAGAGTTCATCGTCGGCCAAGAATGAGTGGAGCGCGATGGTGACGATCGGCGTCAAGGATACGAGCGGCGCGTGGGTGCCCGGGGCGGTCGTCCAAGGCGGCTTCTCGATGGGCGGCTCGTCCGTGAACTGCACGACCGGCACCAACGGCATCTGCAGCGTCAAGAGCGGCATGATCCACAAGAAACATTCGTCGACGACGTACTCGGTGAGCGGCATCAGCGCCACCGGCCTGGCCTACGCGGCGAGCGCCAACGTGGCGAACTCGATCGTGGTCAGGCCATAACGCCACCGCCAGCGCCGCCGGCGTCCGGGATGCGCCCGCGGGATGCGCGGGCGCTCTCGGATCCGCGTCGCTCCCGCTAGGCCTTGCGCTCCTGCCAGCCCGGCACCGGAAACACCGGCTTGGCCTGCGCGGCCTCCTCCGGCAGCACGACCAGCGGCTGGCCGCCCCGGTTCTGGATGCAGGCCGACGCGATCTTGGAGTTCTGGCCCTTCGCGTCGAACTGGATCGGCCCGCCGATCATCATGTGCTCGGTGATGTTCGTCTTGCGCAGCGCATCGGCCAGTTGCGCACCGTCGGTGGAGCCGGCGCGCTTGAAGGCGTCGGCGGCGATCATCATCGCCTCGAAGGTGAAGCCGACGTTCAGCGCGTGGAACATCAGCTTTTCCTGCGGGAACTGCTTGTTGAACTGCGCCTCGACGCGCCGGGTGAGCTCGGCCTTCGGGTTGTACCAGGGCACGTTCGAGATGCAGTAGTCGGAGTACCGGTTGCCCAGCGCCTTGTAGAACTGCGCCTCGTACATGCCGGGCGATCCCGGGCTGAGCACCGCCTGCGGCGACCAGCGCTGCTTGACGAGCTCGCGCACGAGAAGGATCGCGTCGTTCAGCCGGCTGACCAGCAGGATGAAATCGGCGTTGGTCGCCTTCGCCTTGGCGACCTCCACCGAGAGGTCGCGCGCCTCGCGATCGTAGGGAATGGTGTCGACGACCTTGAACGGCAGGAAATCGAGCTTCGGCAGGATCGCGCCGATGCCCTTCGCCATCGACGTGCCGAAGGTGTCGTTCACGTGCATGAACACCGCGGTGCGAGGCGCCGAGCGCGTCGCCTGGAAGATGTTGCCCGTCAGCGCCAGGCCGTTGCGGATCAGTTCGGGCGCATTCGGAAAGTTGCGGAAGGTGTACTGGAAGCCCTGCTCGGTGATCTGCGGCGCCGCGGCGATGTTCACGACGAGCGGCACCTTGCGCTGCTCGGCCACCTGGGCGATCGCGGTGGTCGGGCCCGAGTCGAAGGCGCCCATCAGGATCTGCGCGCCTTCGTCGACGAGCTTCTCGGCGCGCGAGCGCGCGACGTCGACGTTCGACTCGATGTCGGCGTTCATCAGTTCGACGTCGACACCGTACATCTCGGAAAGCAGCGCCGGCGCGATGTCGGCGCCGCGCTGGCACGACTGGCCGATGAAGGCGAGCGCGCCCGAGCGCGGCAGCAGCACGCCCACCTTCAGTTTCTTCGACTGCGCGCGGACGAATGCGGGTGCGGCAAGCGTACCGGCGCCGGCGATCGCGGAGCCCGCCGCCATCCGGTTGAAATCACGACGCGTTACTCGGGTCATGCTCCTCTCCTTCGCGGTGTTTGTTCGAATCGGCAGCCGATCTGCCGGAAAAATAAAAGCCGGTTACCCTATCACGGCTTGGCGGCCTCATCACGCAAAACGCGCTTCAGGATTTTCCCGGTCGCGCTCTTCGGCAGCTCCTGCACGATGTCGACGCGCGCCGGCACCTTGTACGCGGCGATGTTCGCGCGGCAATACGCTATGACGTCTTCCGACGTGATTGCCTGCCCCGCTTTCGGCACGACGGCCGCCACGACCTGCTCGCCCTTCTCCGGATGCGGGATGCCGTAGACGGCCACTTCCTGCACCTGCGGCAGCTTGTACAGGTA
>JBIQJM010000138.1:0-7121 GCA_044507525.1 Burkholderiales bacterium | reverse complement strand
TGATCGCGTACTGCGGGCTCGTCGAGGTGTGCATCAGGAACGCTTCGTTGAAGCGGTGCCGGTCGAGCTGGCGATTGATCGGATCCTGGACGAGGATCTGCGAAGCCTGCGACAGCCCGGCGAGCAGCTTGTGGGTCGACTGCGTGGAGAAGATCATCGACTCGGGGCTGCGTGGCCGGTTCGGGCCGATCGCATGGAACTCGTGATAGTACGGGTGGAAGGCGGCGTGCGGCAGCCACGCTTCGTCGAAGTGCAGGTTCTCGATGTAGCTGCCGAGCGTGCGCTTCATCATCTCCACGTTGTAGATCACGCCGTCGTAGGTCGACTGCGTGATCGTCATCACGCGCGGCCGCGCGCTCTTGTCGGTGATCAGCGGGTTGGCGTCGATCTTGCGCTGGATGTTCGCCGGGTCGAATTCCTCGAGCGGGATCGGCCCGATGATGCCCAGGTGGTTGCGCGTCGGCTGCAGGAAGATCGGGATCGTCCCGGTCATCGTGATCGCGTGCAGGATCGACTTGTGGCAGTTGCGGTCGACCAGCACGACGTCGTTGTTGCCCACCGTCGCGTGCCAGACGATCTTGTTCGACGTCGACGTGCCGTTGGTGACGAAGAACAGGTGATCGGTGTTGAAGATGCGCGCGGCGTTGCGCTCGGAGGCCGCCACCGGCCCGGTGTGGTCGAGCAGCTGCCCCAGCTCGTCGACCGCGTTGCAGACGTCGGCGCGCAGCATGTTCTCGCCGAAGAACTGGTGGAACATCTGCCCGACCGGGCTCTTCAGGAACGCCACGCCGCCCGAGTGCCCGGGACAGTGCCACGAGTACGAGCCGTCGTGCGCGTAGTTCACCAGCGCCTTGAAGAACGGCGGCGCCAGCGAGTTCAGGTAGTTCGTCGCCTCGCGGATGATGTAGCGCGCGACGAACTCCGGCGTGTCCTCGAACATGTGGATGAAGCCGTGCAGCTCCCGCAGGATCTCGTTCGGGAGGTGCTGCGAGGTGCGCGTCTCGCCGAACAGGAAGATCGGGATGTCGGCATTGCGACGGCGCGTCTCGATGATGAACTTGCGCAACTCGGTGACGGCGGCCGGCTCGACGCCGGGATCCTCGCCGAGCTCCTCGTCGTCGATGGAGACGATGAAGGCCGAGGCGCGCGCGGCCTGGTTGGCGACCATCGACACGTCGGTATAGGTGAAGCCGCCGACCACCTCCCAGCGCTGCTCCTCGATCGCCTTGGCGAGTGCGCGGATGCCCAGGCCACTGGCGGAATCGGCTTTCCAGTCCTCGTCGATGATGACGATGGGGAAACGGAATTGCATCGGTGAGACCTTCGGGGAGGAGGAACGCGGTGTCCGGCGAAGCGCGGGATCTCGTGAGGCCACGATCATAAGACCGCGGGCGCGCGAGGCGTCACGAATACGCAACGGGCGTGCGCGCGGCGCAACGGCGGGGGCACCACGACCCCAATTCCGCGAACCGGACTAGGATTGGCCGATGCCAGCACTCGATGGAGCGGTTCCTTGCACGTTTCGACTCGTTCGGATGATCCACCGCCGCGCGTGGCGGTCTACGGCGCCGGCGCCGTCGGCTGCTATTTCGGCGCCAGGCTCGCGGAAGCGGGAACGCCGGTCACGCTGATCGGACGGGCGGCGCACGTCGACGCCATCCGCAGCAACGGCCTCCTCTTCGAGAGCGGCGGTACGCAGCGGCGCGTGCGGATCGACGCACAGACGGCGCCCGAAGCGATCGGCGACGCCGACGTCGTGCTCGTCTGCGTGAAGACGCGCGACACCGAGGCCGCCGCCCGGCAGCTCGCGCCGCTGCTGCGTCCCGAGGCGATCGTCGTCAGCCTGCAGAACGGGGTCGACAACGTCGAGCGGATGCGACCGATCGGGGTCGACGCGCTCGGCGCGGTGGTCTACGTGGCGGCCTCGATGCCCGCGCCCGGGCACCTGTTGCATGCCGGGCGCGGCGACCTGGTGATCGGCGAGTGCGGATCGCCGGGACGCAACGGTTCACCGTCGCCGCGCACGCTGGCGGTCGCGCGGCTCTTCGAGGCCGCCGGCGTGCCGTGTCGCGTCGAGGCCGACGCGCGCGCCGCGTTGTGGGTCAAGCTCGTCGCCAACTGCGCGTTCAACGCGATCTCGGCGCTCGGCCGTGCGCGCTACGGGCCGATGATCGACGACCCCGCGGTGCGGGCGCTGATGCGCGAGACGATCGACGAATGCGTGGCCGTCGCCCGTGCCGACGGCGTGGCGCTGGACGACGCCGCCGCGCAGTACGAAGCCGCGGTGCGGCTGGGCGAGGCGATGCGCGCGGCGAGCTCGTCGATGGAGCAGGACCTCGCGCAGGGCCGGCTCACCGAAATCGATTCGCTGAACGGCTACGTCGCGCGACGCGGCGCCGAGCTAGGCGTGGCGACCCCGGCGAACCGCACGCTCGCGACGCTCGTGCGGCTGCTCGAACGCTCGTCGGCGCGACGCTGAGCGCCAGGCGGCGACGGGCGTCGCCGCGCCGCTTCAGCCGCGGCGACGCAAGCCTGCGCCCGCCGCGGCGAGCCCGACGCCGAACAGGGCGAGCGTGCCCGGGAGCGGAATCGCGACGAGCCGCGTGCTGATCGCGCCGACCGCATCGATGTCGGCCCCGACGGTGGGGCCGCTCTGGCCGTCGGCGGACGGATCGTCCTGCAGGCGTACCCAGCTGAAGGCCGAGCTGCGTCCGAAGCCGAACTGGTCGAGATCGATGCCCGCGGTCGCCCCACCGACCGAGCCGACGGGATGCCAGTCGGCTCCGTCCGTGCTGACCCAGACGAAGGTGGTCTCGACGTCGGGGCCCACCTCGAAGATCCAGAGGTCGGGGGCGTCGTTGTCGCTGCCGGTCAGGAGGTTGTCGAGGAACCGCACGATCAACGTGCCGCCGCTGCCGAGCGAAACGAAGCTGCACTGGTCCTGCGACGGGCAGGTGTTCATGCCGGCATAGTCCGGCACGCCGGTGGCGTTGGACGCGCCCTGGTAGGGCGCAGCGGGAGCGAGCGCACCGGTGTAGTCGACCGTCGCCGCGTCGGCGAAGGACGCGGCTCCCTGGGGAAATTCGATCCCGCCGATGAGGACCGCGTGCGCGGGCAGCGTGAACGCGGCCGCGCCGAGCGCCGCCGCAAACGCCAGACCACCCGTCATCGATCTCCTTGGCATTCCACCCTCCTGTGCTCGCGCGACGACGCCGCGCCTCGGCAGCTGCCTGCAATCGACGAGCCACGCGAGCGAAAGGGGCATGCGAAACAAGCAGTTAGCGCCCGCCGAACTCGGCGACGAGCGCAGGCGCGCGCGAGCGTAAAAACCACCGACGCTTTCAACGCTTCAACGCGCGCCGCAGCGCATCGCCGAGCGCGGTCGGGACGGCATTTTCGGAACGCTCGTCGCGACGACCGCGTTCGCCGCGCGGCGCTCCGCCCGCGCCCTCCCGGCGCTGCGCGCCGCGGCCGCGCGCGCCGCGCGAATCGGAGACGAATCCGGATTCGCGATCGACGGCGCGCGCTCCCGATTTCATCGACAGCGCGATCCGCTTGCGCTGCACGTCGACCTCGAGCACGGTCACCGAAACGAGCTGCCCCGCCTTCACGACGTCGCGCGGGTCCTTCACGAAGCGGTCGGCGAGCTCGGAGATGTGCACGAGCCCGTCCTGGTGCACGCCGACGTCGACGAAAGCGCCGAAGTTCGCCACGTTGGTGACCACGCCCTGCAACTTCATCCCGGGCTTCAGGTCGGCGATCTTCTCGACGCCTTCCTGGAACGACGCGGTGACGAACTCGCCGCGCGGGTCGCGCCCCGGCTTCTCGAGTTCGGCGAGGATGTCGCGCACGGTCGGTTCGCCGAAGCGCTCGTCGACGAAGGCGCGCGCATCGAGGCCGCGCAGCGCCTCGCGGTTGCCGATCAGCTCGCGCGCGCTGCGCTGCGCCTTCTCGACGATGCGCTGCACGACCGGATAGGCCTCGGGGTGGACCGCCGACGCGTCGAGCGGGTTCTCGCCGTCGCGGATGCGCAGGAAGCCGGCCGCCTGTTCGAAGGCCTTGTCGCCGAAGGAGCGGACCTGCTTCAGCGCCTCGCGGCTCGCGAAGGCGCCATGTGTGTCGCGGTGCTCGACGATGCGTTGCGCGACCGACGCGCTCAATCCGGAAACGCGAGCGAGCAGCGGCGCCGATGCGATGTTGACGTCCACGCCGACCGCGTTGACGCAGTCCTCGACCACCGCGTCGAGCTGGCGGGCGAGCGCGCGCTGGTTCACGTCGTGCTGGTACTGCCCGACGCCGATCGACTTCGGTTCGATCTTCACCAGCTCGGCAAGCGGATCCTGCAATCGACGCGCGATCGAAACGGCACCGCGCAGGCTGACGTCGAGATCGGGGAATTCCTTCGCGGCGAGCTCGCTGGCCGAGTAGACCGACGCGCCGGCCTCCGAGACGACCAGCTTGCGCAGCGCGAGCTCGGGATGGCGCTTCGCGAGATCGGCGACGAGCCGGTCGGTTTCGCGCGATGCCGTGCCGTTGCCGATCGCCACCAGCGTCGCCGAATGGCGGGCCGCGAGCGCGGCGAGCGTCGCGATCGCGCCGTCGTGGTCGCGCCTCGGCTCGTGCGGGTAGATCGTCGCCGTGTCGACGAGCTTGCCGGTCCGGTCGACGACGGCCACCTTGACGCCGGTGCGCAGCCCGGGGTCGAGGCCGATCACCGTGTGCGCGCCGGCGGGCGCCGCGAGCAGCAGGTCCTTCAGGTTCGCGCCGAACACGCGGATCGCCTCGGCCTCGGCAGCCTCGCGCAGGCGGCCGAACAACTCGGTCTCGAGCTGCGGCAGCAGCTTCACGCGCCAGCACCAGCGGCAGGCGTCGGCGAGCCACGCGTCCGCGGCGCGTGCCGACGCCGCGCGCTCGGGGCGCGCGGCAGCGACCGAAGCCGCAAGGCCCACCTGGCCCGCCAGGCGCACGACGTTCGGATGCGGCACCTGCTCCTCGAGCGAGGCCTCGAGCTGCAGCTTCAGTGCGAGCACACCCTGCTGGCGTCCGCGAAAGAGCGCGAGCGCGCGGTGCGAGGGGAGCTTCGCGATCGGCTCGGCGTGGTCGAACCAGTCGCGGAACTTCTCGCCCTCGACCTCCTTGCCTTCGAAGACCTTCGCCGCGACCCAGCCGTCGTTCCACATGCGCTCGCGCAGCGCGTCGAGCACGTCGGCGCGTTCGGCGAACCGCTCGGCGAGGATGTCGCGGGCACCGTCGAGCGCCGCCTTCGCGTCGGCGACGCCGTGTTCGCCGTTGCCGTCCGGGGCGCGCAGGTACTTCGCGGCCTCGGTCTGCGGCTCGAGCGTCGGATCGGCGAGCAATGCGTCGGCGAGCGGCTCGAGCCCGGCCTCCCGCGCGATCTGCGCGCGCGTGCGGCGCTTCGGCTTGTACGGCAGATACAGGTCCTCGAGCCGCTGCTTGGTGTCGGCCGCGTCGATCTGCGCCGCGAGCGCGTCGTCGAGCTTGCCCTGCTCGGCGATGCTGGCGCGGATCGCGACGCGGCGCTCCTCGAGCTCCCTCAGGTAGCGCAGGCGTTCGTCGAGCGTGCGCAGCTGCGTGTCGTCGAGGCCGCCGGTGGCTTCCTTGCGATAGCGGGCGACGAAGGGAACGGTGGCGCCGTCGTCCAGCAGTGCGATGGTGGCGCTCACCTGCGCCGGGCGCACCGACAGCTCGTGGGCGATGCGGACGACGATCCGCTCGGCGGCGGCGGAATCGAGGACGGCTGCGGACATCGGAGACTCGCTTCGGAACTTCGCGAAGGCGCGGATTCTGCCACGCCCGCGTGCAGCGGCGCGCGGCCCGCGCCGGTGCGCGCTTTCAGCGTGCGTCCAACACGCTGCCCGCGTCGGCGGCCGCGACGACCGTCGCGAACAGGCCGTTCATGCCGGCGACGTAGGCGGCCTGCACGTCGGCCGCGGCGACCGTGCGGCCCCCGAACGACAGCTCGCGCGTCGCGCAGGCGTCGTGCACGAGCACGCAGTCGAATCCCAGGTCGGCCGCCGCGCGCGTGGTCGTGTCGACGCACATGTGCGTCATCATCCCGGCGATGACGAGGCGCCCGATTCCCCGGCCGCGCAGGTGCTCGAGCAGCGTCGTCTCGCGAAACGCATTGGGGAAGTGCTTGCGCACGACGGTCTCCCCGGCACGCGGCGAGACGCTCTCGTGGATCTCCACGCCGCGCGTGTCGGGCAGGAAGAAGCTTGCGCCGGGCCTCGTCGAGAAGTGCTGCACGTGGAAGACCGGCAGCTCGGCTGCGCGGAAGGCATCGAGCACCGACGAGGCGCGCGAGGCCGCGGCATCGGCGCCGACGAGTTCCATCGCGCCGCCGGGGAAATAGTCGTTCTGGATGTCGATGATCAGCAGCGCGGTGTCCATCCGTTCTCCGAAGGCCTGCGGGGGGATCTCCGATTGTCGCACCGGCCGCCCTCGGGATCGATCGCCTCGCGCCCTGCGGCGACCGCCGCCGCATCGGGACCGTCGATCGACGGGAAGCCCGGGGGGCGACGAATCGCTCCCCCGGGCTCGAATCAACGGGCCTTCACGCCGAAAGTGAAGTCGCCGTCGGCGTAGCCCACGTCGATCACGTCGTCGGCGCCGAACCTGCCCTCCAGCACGAGTCGCGAGATCGGGTTCTCGATCTTCTGCTGGATCGCGCGCTTCAGCGGCCGCGCGCCGTAGAGCGGGTCGAAGCCGACCTTCGCCACTTCCGCGAGCGCGGCGTCGGAGACCTCGAGCCCCATGTCGCGATCGGCCAGCCGGCGCCGCAGTCCCTCGAGCTGGATCTTCGCGATGGCCGCGATGTTCGACGCACCGAGCGCGTGGAAGACGACGATCTCGTCGATCCGGTTGATGAACTCCGGCCGGAAATGCGACCGCACCTCGACCATCACCGCGTCCTTGATCACTTCCGGGTCGTTCAGCTTCGGGTCGGCGCTCAGCCGCTGGATCTCGTGCGAGCCGAGGTTCGACGTCATCACGATCACCGTGTTGCGAAAGTCGACCGTGCGGCCCTGCCCGTCGGTGAGCCGGCCGTCGTCGAGCACCTGCAGCAGCACGCCGAAGACGTCGGGGTGCGCCTTCTCGAC
>JBIQJM010000137.1:0-7137 GCA_044507525.1 Burkholderiales bacterium | reverse complement strand
TCATGAAGCGCAGCGTCGGCGACCAGCGCGCCAGGTGCATCCGGCCCCACAGCGTCCCGCCCTGGTTGATCGTGAACGCGATCACCGGGATCACCATCATCACGCTCTGCACGATCGACAGCGTGGTGAGCCAGCCCGGCACCGGACCGCCGATCAGGTGGTGCGCGCCGACCTGCGGATAGAAGAACGCGAGCGTCCAGAAGCCGAGCAGCGACAGGTTGTACGAGCGGATCGGGCGCCCGATGATCTTCGGGAGGAAGTAGTAGATCGCGCCGATGCTCACCGGCGTGAACCACAGCCCGAGCGCGTTGTGTCCGTACCACCAGTTGGTCGTCGCCTGCTGCACGCCGTAGTGCACGCCGGGCAGGTTGGCGACGAGGAAGAGCACGGCGATCCAGAACAGCGAGGCGATGAAGTACCAGGCGCTCACGTACAGGTGCTCGACGTTGCGCCGGGCGAGCGTGAACAACGCGGGCACGATCACCATCGCGAAACCGGCGAGGATGAAGAGGTCGATCTGCCAGGGGATCTCGAGGAACTCCATGCCGTCCGACCAGCCGGAGGCGACGGCGCCGATCCCCGCCGCGACGCCGGCGTTGATGAACGCGCCGCCGAGCATCGCCCAGCTCGCGCCGGACAGGCGCGTGCGCAGCAGCCGCGGCAGCAGCCAGACGATGACGGCCAGGCACGCGTTCGACGACCAGCCGTAGATCACCGCGTTCAGGTGCACGGTGCGCATGCGCCCGAAGGTGAGCCAGGCGGCGTCGACGAGCCAGTCGGGCTCGTGCAGCTTGATCGACGCGACGACGCCGGCGATCGACCCGACCAGCAGCCACAGGCACGCAAAGGCGATGAAGAGGAACACCGGGAAGGCGCTCGAACGATCGGCCTCGATGCGATCGTGCAGCTGCGCGGCGTCCGTCGCTTCGGGCGGCGGCTCGAGCCGCGTGACCTGCGCCTGCAGTGCCTCGTGGCCGGATGCGCCGAGCGCGGGATCGTCGGCGCGGCCGATCTCGCCGGGCGCGAAGATGACGCCGGCCGCCCTCGGGTTCTCGACGAGCAGGCCCTTGCGCAACGACCAGATGAACGCGAAGAGTCCCAGGATCGAAAGCAGGAATGCCGCGAGCAAACTGGCTACAGCGCTGTCCAACTCGATGTCCCCTTTTTCTCGGGGAGAAGGCAGCCGGGGGAAGCCGCGGTCAGGCCACTCCCCGTCCTTCTCCGGTCACGCCGTCTCGTTCTCGTTCGCCGTGGCGTCTTCGGCGCGTTCGTCGAGCATGTGGCGCTTGTCGGTCACCGCGCCCCAGCGTTCGGCGTCGGGGAGCGCGTCCTTCTTGCGCGACAGCACCGGCCAGCGCTTGGCCAGCTCGGCGTTCAGCTTCAGGAACTCTTCCTGGCCGGGGGGAAGGTCTTCCTCGGCGTAGATCGCCTCGACCGGACATTCGGGGACGCAGACCGCGCAGTCGATGCATTCGTCCGGATCGATCACGAGCATGTTCTTGCCGGCGCGGAAGGCATCGGTCGGGCAGACGTCGACACAGTCGGTATGTTTGCAGGCGATGCAGGCCTCGGTGACGACGTGTGTCATCTGCGCTCCGGTCCGGGGTCGTCTAAAGATCGATTCGGTGTGCATCTTATTCTTCGATTCCGCCGATTGTCAAACGCTTGCGATAGCCTCCAACAATTGAACCTTCCCGGAGCGAACGGCCATGCGCGTGCAGCAGATCGTCGGTGACTGGGGCCTCGAGCACGTCGAGCGCGCCGAGCGCCCCGAGCCCGAAGCGCGACGTGGCGAAGTGGTGCTGAAGATGCGCGCGTCCTCGCTGAACTATCGCGACCTCGTCGTGCTCGATCGGGGCTACGGCGCACGCACCGGAACGCTGCCCCTGGTGCCGCTCTCCGACGGCGTCGGCGAGGTGGTCGCGGTGGGCGACGCAGTCGACCGCGTGGCGCTCGGCGACCGGGTCTGCCCGACCTTCTTCCGCAACTGGATCGGCGGCGAGCCCGACGCCTCGCGCCTGGCCGACTCGCTCGGCGGCCCGCTCGACGGAACCATGTGCGAGTACATGCGCGTGCCGCAGGAGTCCGTCGTTCGCGTTCCCGCGTCGCTCGACGACGAACAGGCCGCATCGCTGCCGTGCGCTGCATTGACCGCATGGAGCGCGCTCGCCGTGCTCGGCACCACGCGACCGGGCGAGCACGTGCTCGTGCAGGGCTCCGGCGGCGTCTCGCTGTTCGCGCTGCAGTTCGCGCTGCTGTTCGGCGCACGCGTCACGGTGATCTCTTCGAGCGACGAGAAGATCGAACGGATGCGCGCGATGGGCGCGCATGCCGCGGTGAACTACCGCCGCACGCCGGAGTGGGCCGGGGCCGCGCAGCAGGGCACCGGCGGACGCGGCTTCGACCACATCGTCGAGGTCGGCGGCGAGAAGACGCTGCCGCAATCGCTGCGATGCATCCGCGCCGGCGGCACGATCTCGGTGATCGGCGTGCTCAGCGGCGCGGGCATCGCGGGCTCGATCGGCCACGTCGTGACGCGTGCGGTGCGCCTGCAGGGCGTCACGGTAGGCCATCGCGACGCCTTCGAGGCGATGTGCCGCGCGATCGAGCAGCACCGCGTCGAGCCGGTCGTCGACCGCGTCTTCGCGTTCGACGAGCTGGTCGACGCCTACCGGTACCTGCGCAGCGCGCAGCACTTCGGCAAGGTCTGCATCTCGCATCGCAACTGAGCGAAGCGCCGCCTTTCCGCACGGTCAGGCAGCCTCGCTGCGTGCCGAACTGCGGCAAGACCTTCCGTCGCGCGTAATGATTGCCTCTCCGCGTGCAACCGGGGCGGGTACGGGCATTGCGTTTTCCTGAGTTCGGTCCGGGGAACAGCCCGGCACAACGAAGGAGCAATTCCATGAGCCCGAAAAGCAGACATCTGATCTCCGCGGGCGTGCTGTTCTCGGCACTGGCTTTCACCGGTGCGACCTACGCTCAGTCGAGCAGCACGTCGACCTCCGACAGCGACCGCGCGGCTTCATCGCCGGGCACGCATTCGCAGAGCGCTTCGTCCGGAAGCGCAGCGACGAACACCAGCGGCAATCGCAGCGGTTCCGCGTCCGGCGACACGTCGGCGGCAGCGACCGGATCGACCACCAGCCCGTCGTCGGACGCGGCCGGTGCGAGCCGGTCGAACACCGCCACGCCGCCGGCGAGCGCGGCATCGGGAGCCGGCGGCTCGCAGGCTGCCACCGGCGCGGCGAATCGCTCCGACATGCAAGGTTCGCAGTCGGCGGCGAGCGGCACCGATGGCGCACGCAGCGCGAGCAGCGCCAGCGCGTCGTCGCAGGGGCACGCGTTGCGCGCAAGCAAGGTGATCGGCGCCGACGTGGAGAACGCCAACGGCGACGACATCGGCGAGATCAAGGACATGGTGGTCGACATGCAGAGCGAACGCGTGCGCTACGTCGTGCTCTCGCACGGCGGCGTCCTCGGCATCGGCGACAAGCTCTTCGCCTATCCGATGTCGATGGTCGAGACCGGCAGCGGCGACGACGACAAGATCACCATGAACGTCGACAAGGAGAAGCTGTCGAAGGCGCCGGGCTTCGACAAGAACAAGTGGCCCGATTTCACCGACGCGAAGTACACCAGCGAGATCGACCGCTACTACGGCGCCGACAGCGATGCGCGTGCGGCCGGCGACAAGCCCGCCCGCGTGGTTCGCGCGAGCGATCTGATCGGCAAGAACTTCGATGACCGCCAGGGCAAGGATGCCGGCGAGATCGAAGACCTGATCGTCGACGCCTCGACCGGGCGCGTCGCCTTCGCGGTGGTCGATCTCGACGACGACTGGAACAAGCAGGCCGACGGCAAGCTCGTCGCGATTCCGCTCAAGGAGTTCGCGATGAGCGGGGACGACAAGGACGACCTGGTGATCCAGAGCTCGGGCGACGCGATCGACACGTCGCGCGCCTTCGCCGAGAACCAGTGGCCGGACCTCGACGACCCGATGTGGAGGCAGGAGCCCCGCACTGCGGGTTCGAACGCGCAAAGCAGCGCGGCGCCGGCCACGCCGAGCAGTGATGCCGCGTCGACGGGTACGCCGGGCGGCGACACCGCGGCGCGCACCACGCCGCGCGCGAGCACGTCGCCGCGTTCCTGAGCCCTTTCGTTCTCTCGTCGCTCGAGCGGCTGCCGGAAACGGCAGCCGCTTTTTCTCGTACCATCGCCGGATGAACCGGACCGTCCTGCACGAGATCGATTCCCGCGGCGTGGTCACGCTGACCTTGAACCGTCCGCAGCTCAACAACGCCTACGACGACGAGCTGATCTCCGGCGTTCTCGACGCGATCGACGCACTCTCGGGCGTGCACGAAGCGCGTGCGATCGTCGTGCAGGCCGCGGGCCGGCATTTCCAGGCGGGCGCCGATCTCGGCTGGCTCGCGGAGGTCGCGGAGCAGACGCCCGCGGCGAACGTCGACGCGTCCCGGCGAACCGCGTTGCTCGTCCACCGGCTGAATACCCTGCCGGTCCCGACCGTCGCGCTCGTGCAGGGCGCGTGTTTCGGCGGCGGAACGGGAATCATCGCGGCCTGCGACGTCGTCGTCGCAGCGTCGAATGCGCTTTTCGCGATCGCCGAATCGCGTTGGGGGCTGATCGCCGGCATCATCGTCCCGCAACTGGCCGACGCGATCGGCGTGCGCCAGCTGCGCCGCTACGCGCTCACCGGAGAGCGCTTCGACGCGAACGAGGCGCTGCGCATCGGTCTCGTCCATGAAATCGTCGCGCCCGCCGCGCTGCAGGAGACCGGGGCACGGATCGTCGACCAGCTGCTGCAGAACGCCCCCGAAGCGACCGCGCAGACGAAAGCCGTCGTGCTCGAACAGGCGCACGGCGACCTGTCCACGCAGGCCTTCGAACGCCTCGTCCGGCAGCACGCGGCGCGGCGGCAGTCGAGCGAAGCCGCGGAAGGCTTCGCCTCCTTCCGCGAGAAGCGCCCCGCGCGCTGGTATCCGGGCAAGCCGCCCAGCCGGACCTGAAGGCGACTGCCTTCAGGCGTCGCCCCAGACCTCGCGGGCGGTCTCGATGACGAGTGCGAGCTTCGCGCGCTGCGCCTCGACGGCAATGGCGTTTCCGTGCACGGTGGAAGAGAAGCCGCACTGCGGCGACAGGCACAGCTGGTCGAGCGGCGCGTAGTTCGCCGCCTCGTCGATGCGCCGCTTGAGCGCGTCGCGCGACTCCAGCTCGCCGAGCTTCGTGGTCACCAGCCCGAGCACGACGATCTTGCCCTTCGGCAGGTAGCGCAGCGGCTTGAAGTCGCCCGAGCGCGCGTCGTCGTACTCGAGGAAGTACGCGTCGACGTTCATCTCCGAGAGCAGCGCCTGCGCGACCGGCTCGTAGCCGCCCTGCGCCGCCCACGTGCTCTTGAAGTTCCCGCGGCACAGGTGCACCGCCAGCGTCATGCCGGCGGGCTTGTACTCGACGACGCGGTTGATGAAGCCCGCGTAGCGGTGCGGCAGCTCGTCGGGGTCGTCGCCGCGCATCCGGGCGGCCTCGCGCATGCGCTCGTCGCACAGGTAGGCGAGATTGGTGTCGTCCATCTGCACGTAGCGGCAGCCGGCGTCGTACAACGACCGCAGCTCGTCGCCGTAGGCGCGCGCGACGTCGTCGTAGAACTCCGGCTCGAGCTCCGGATAGTGCTCGCGGCTGATCCCTGCCCGTCCGCCGCGGAAGTGCAGCATCGTCGGCGAGGGGATGCAGACCTTCGGCACGTGCCCCGCCGACACGCGGCTCTTGAGGTACTCGAAGTCGGCGCGCTGGATGTCCTTCAGGTGGCGCACCTTGTCGACGACGCGGATCACCGGCGGCGCGAGCTCCTCGGTTCCGTCGGCCTTGCGCACGGTGACCGGGACGTCGGTCTTCACGCCGCCGAGCTGCTCGAGGAAATCGATGTGGAAGTACGTCCGGCGGAACTCGCCGTCGGTGACGCTCCTGAGCCCGACGTCCTCCTGGAACTTCACGATCTCGGCGATCGCCTTGTCCTCGACCGCGCGCAGCTGCAGCGCGCTGATCTCGCCGGCGGCAGCCTGCGCGCGCGCGTCCAGCAGGTACTTCGGCCGCAGGAAGCTGCCGACGTGGTCGGCCCGAAAAGGGGGCGTCGTCCGTGCGTTCATCTGCGTCTCCTCGCGTTCTTCGTTCCGGCCCGGATCGTAAAGCGTAGCGCGAATGCCCGACACCGGGCAGGGGCGGGTCGCGGATCGACCGCACGCCTTCGTTTACAGCGGTCGACCCGCTCGGTAGCATCCGCGCCGGGAGGCGCGATGCACGAGTATCGAAGCGACGTCCTCGTCATCGGCGGCGGTCTCACCGGACTCGTCGCCGCGATCGAACTGCTGTCTGCGGGCCGCACCGTCACCCTGCTCGACCGCGACGTCGAAGCGAATCTCGGCGGGCTCGCACGCGAGAGCTTCGGCGGCATCCTGCTCGTCGACACGCGCGAGCAGCGCCGTGCCCGCATCCGCGACTCGGCACAGCTCGCATTGCGCGACTGGCTCTCCTTCGGTGCCTTCGGCGCCGACCCGCAGGCCGAGCACTGGCCGCGCCGCTGGGCGGAAGCCTACGTGCACGAGTGCCGCGCCGACGTCTACGAATGGCTGCTCGGACTCGGGATCCGCTTCCTGCCGGTGCCGATGTGGGTCGAGCGCGGCCTCTACGGCGAAGGCAACTCGGTGCCGCGCTGGCACGTCACCTGGGGTAGTGGCGAACGCCTGGCCACTCGTCTCGTCGAGGCGTTAAGTACTCATTCGCGGAAGCATGCGCTCACTCTCCGATTCGGTCATCGGGTCGAATCGCTGTTCGAGTCGGGCACGCGCATCGCCGGCGCGCGGGGCGTCACCGAGGACGGCGGCGAGGACTTCCTCGCCTGCGCCGACGCGGTGCTGGTCGCCACCGGCGGCATCAACGGCAGCATCGATCGCGTACGCCGGCACTGGCCCGCCGCCTGGCACAGCCCGCCGGCGACGATCCTGAACGGCTCGCACCGCTTCGCCGACGGCCGCCTGCACGACGCGGTCGCGGCGGTCGGCGGACGCGTCACGAACCTCGACCGCATGTGGAACTACGCCGCCGGCGTGCACCACTGGGCGCCGC
>JBIQJM010000015.1:0-45443 GCA_044507525.1 Burkholderiales bacterium | reverse complement strand
TCACGCAGGGCGACATCGCGACGACGAACAGCGCGCTCGACATGGCGATCAACGGACGCGGCTTCTTCCGCATGTCGAACGACGGCGAGATCACCTATACGCGCAACGGACAGTTCCAGCTCGACCGCGAAGGCTACCTGGTGAACGCGCAGGGCGGACGGCTGACCGGCTATCCGGCCGATGCGAACGGGCGCGTGACGATCGGTACGCCCACCGAGCTGCGGCTGCAGACCGGAGACGTCGCGCCCAGGGCGACCACCGGCGCGTCGATCACGGTGAACCTCGACACGCGCGCGACCGCACCCGATGCGACGTCGCCGTTCAGCCTCAACGACGGCTCCAGCTACAACGGTGCCACCTCGCTGGCGGTCTTCGATTCGCAGGGCACCGAGCACGTGGTCGCGGTGTACTTCCGCAAGAGCGACACGGTCGACAACCAGTGGGACGCCTACGTGGCGGCCGACGGCCAGCAACTCGACGGGCCCGGCGGGCCCGGGACGCCGTTCGCGACCTTCGCGTTCGACTCCGACGGCAGGCTCTCGGCCACTTCGGACACGGGCTTTCCGGTGCAGGTGCCGGTATCCAACGGCGCTGCGGCGCTGACGATTCCCTTCGACCTGTCGGACATCACGCAGTTCGGCTCCGCCTTCTCCGTCTCCGAGCTTTCGCAGGACGGCTACGCTGCCGGGCGCCTGTCGGGCTTCTCGATCGCCTCGGACGGCACGGTCATCTCGCGCTACACCAACGGCGAGACGCTCGCGCAGGGCCGCGTCGTGCTGGTGAACTTCACCAACCCGCAGGGCCTGCAGCCGCTCGGCGGCAACCAGTGGGCCGAGACGGCGGACTCGGGCGCACCGATGGCGGGCAGCCCCGGCGCCGGCAGCCTCGGGGTGATCCACTCGGGTGCGGTCGAGCAGTCGAACGTCGACCTCACCGCCGAGCTGGTGAACATGATCACCGCGCAGCGCGTCTACCAGGCGAACGCGCAGACGATCCGCACGCAGGACCAGGTGCTGCAGACGATCGTGAACCTGCGTTGAGGCAATCGAACGCGAGGCACGAAGCCTGCGTTGACTGCGCCGCGCAACGGGAGACCCGATGGACCGGATGATCTACCTGTCGATGAGCGGAGCCAAGGCGCTGATGCAGCGCCAGGACGCGCTCGCGCACAACCTCGCCAACGGCAGCACCGACGGCTTTCGCGCCGACCGGATGGCCTTTCGCGCGGTGCCCGGCGAGCAGCCGGACGCGGCGACGACGCGTGTCTGGGCGCTCGAGGCGAGCGCGGGTTTCGATGCCGAATCGGGGCCGATCCGCCAGACCGGCCGCGCGCTCGACGTCGCCGTCGCCGGCGGCGGCTGGTTCGCCGTGCAGTCGGCGGCGGGCGACGAGGCGTATACGCGCGACGGTGCGCTCGAAGTCGGTGCCGACGGAACGCTGCAGAACCGCCGCGGGCAGCCGGTGCTGGGCGACGGCGGGCCGTTGGCGATCCCGCCCGGCGCCGAGGTGTCGATCGGCGGCGACGGCACGGTGAGCGCACGCATCGGCAACCAGGCGCCTTTCCAGGTCGGGCGGCTGAAGCTCGTGAATCCGCCGCTCGAGGAGCTTCGCAAGGACGCCGACGGGCTGGTGCGGATGCGCACGGGCGAGGCCGCCCCGATGGACGAGTCGGTGCGCGTCGTCGCCGGATCGATCGAGGGCAGCAACGTCAACGTCGTCGAGTCGATGGTCGGAATGATCGCGCTCGCGCGGCAGTTCGAGATGCAGATGCGCCTGCTGCAGAACGCGGAAAGCAACGAGCAGAAGGCTTCGCAACTCCTTTCGCTGAAGGGCTGAAACCCATGATTCGTTCGCTCTGGATCGCCAAGACCGGGCTCGACGCGCAGCAGCTGCAGCTCGACACGATCTCGCACAACCTCGCCAACGTCAGCACCAACGGCTACAAGCGCTCGCACGCGGTGTTCGAGGACCTGCTCTACCAGAACATGCGCCAGGCGGGCGGACAGGAAACGCAGCAGAACCAGCTGCCCACCGGCCTGCAGCTCGGCACCGGCGTGCGCCCGGTGGCAACGGCGCGCCTGTTCACGCAGGGCAACCTGCAGCAGACCGGCAACACCTTCGACATGGCGATCGACGGCAACGGCTTCTTCAGCCTGCAGATGCCCGACGGCAGCGTCGCCTACACGCGCGACGGTTCGTTCCGCGTCGACGCGACCGGGCAGCTGGTGACGTCGAACGGCATGCCGATGTCGCCGCCGATCGTGATCCCGCCGAACGCGGTGAGCGTGACGATCGGCGCCGACGGCATCGTGTCGGTGATGCAGGCCGGGCAGCCCAATCCGATCCAGGTCGGGCAGGTGCAGCTCGCGACCTTCATGAATCCGGCCGGCCTCGATCCGAAGGGACAGAACCTGTACCTGGAGACCGCCGCCTCGGGGGCGCCGACGATCGGCACGCCGGGCAACAACGGCACCGGGCTGATCAACCAGGGCTACGTCGAGACCTCGAACGTCAACGTCGTCGAGGAGCTGGTCGCGATGATCCAGACGCAGCGCGCCTACGAGATCAACTCGAAGTCGATCCAGACCTCCGATCAGATGCTCGCGCGTCTGTCACAGCTGTGATCGTCGAAGCGATGCGCCGCCTCCTTCGACTGTGCGCTCCGCTCGCCGCCGTGCTCGCGGCGGCCTGCGCGACGCCGACCGTGCAGGTGCTCGAGCCGACGAGCGTACGTCCGCCCCCCGGGCCGGCGGCGCTCGCCGCCGCCAGCGCGGTGCCGCCGCCGGCGGCCAACGGCGCGATCTATCACCCGTCGAGCTTTCGCGGCCTGTTCGAGGATCGGCGCGCGCGCCTGGTCGGAGACATCCTCACGATCCAGATCCAGGAGAAGACGTCGGCGCGCAGCAGTTCGAACAGCTCGGTCGACCGCAACGCTTCGGTCGACGCGAGCATCGG
Organism: Burkholderiales bacterium; assembly: GCA_044507525.1. Taxonomy (GTDB): domain Bacteria; phylum Pseudomonadota; class Gammaproteobacteria; order Burkholderiales; family Burkholderiaceae_E; genus Zeimonas. The sequence continues at coordinate 42,488 of JBIQJM010000015.1, read as the reverse complement.
CCGGCTGCCCTTCAAGTCGCCGACCTCGAGCCTGATTCCGAAGCTCGGCGTCGCCGGCAGCTCGAGCAACGTCTTCGAAGGCAAGGGCGAGACCGGCTCGGACAACGCCTTCACCGGCACGATCACCGTCACCGTGCTCGACGTGCTGCCCAACGGCAATCTCGTCGTCTCCGGCGAGAAGCAGGTCGGCATCAACCAGAACGTCGAGGTGCTGCGCTTCTCGGGGGTCGTCGATCCGGTCAGCGTGCTGCCGGGCAACGTCGTCTCGTCGACGCGCGTCGCCGACGCGCGGCTCGAGGTCCGCGGCCGCGGCGACATCGACCATGCGCAGACCGTCGGCTGGCTCGCGCGTTTCTTCCTCAGCTTCCTGCCGATCTGATCGATGCGCGATAGGGGAACCGGGATGAGAATCCCTTCGAAGGCCGGGTGGCGAGTCGCGTTCGCGGCGCTCGTCTCGTGCCTGTGGCTGGCGTCGCCGGCACACGCCGAGCGCGTGAAGGAGCTCGCCTCGATCCAGGGCGTGCGGGCCAACCAGCTGATCGGCTACGGGCTCGTCGTCGGGCTCGACGGCAGCGGAGACCAGACGACGCAGGCGCCCTTCACCGTGCAGAGCCTGCAGTCGATGCTCTCGCAGCTCGGCGTGCAGCTTCCGCCGGGCATCACGCCGCAGCTGCGCAACGCGGCCGCCGTGATGGTCACCGCCCAGTTGCCGCCCTATGCGCGGCCGGGCCAGGCGATCGACGTCACCGTGTCGTCGCTCGGCAACGCGAAGAGCCTGCGCGGCGGAACGCTGCTGCTCACGCCGCTGCGCGGCGCCGACGGGCAGGTGTACGCGATGGCGCAGGGCAATCTCGTCGTCGGCGGCGCCGGCGCATCGGCCGCCGGCAGCAAGGTGCAGATCAACCACCTGAGCGCGGGCCGGGTTCCGGGCGGCGCCACCGTCGAGCGCGTCGTCCCGAACCAGACGCTCGCCTCCGACGTCATCCACATCGAGCTGAACGAGACCGATTTCGCCACCGCGCACCGCGTCTCCGAAGCGATCAACGCGAGCGTGCTGCCCGGCTCGGGCGCCGCGGTTCCGATCGCCGAGCCGCTCGACGCGCGGGTGATCCGCGTGCAGCTGCCGGTGGATCCCGCGCAACGCGTTCCGTTCCTCGCCGGACTCGAGAACCTGGAAGTACGCCTGGCGGCACCGCTCGCGCGGGTGATCGTCAATGCGCGCACCGGCTCGGTGGTGATGAACCAGTCGGTGACGCTCGCGCCGAGTGCCGTCGCGCACGGCAACCTGTCGGTCACGGTGCAGTCGACGCCGATGGTCAGCCAGCCGGCGCCGTTCTCTAAAGGTTCGACCGTCGTTGCCGAAAGTGCAGACATCGAGATCCGCCAGGACGGGGGGTCGATGATGATGCTCGAGGGGTCGGCGAAGCTGCCGGACGTCGTGAAGGCCTTGAACAGTCTCGGTGCCACCCCGCAGGACCTGATCGCCATCCTCCAGGCGCTCAAGGCCGCGGGCAGCCTGAAGGCGGAGCTGGAGATCATCTGATGGCGCTGGGTTCGACGTCGCTCAACGGGCTCGCGCTTGACGCGCGCTCGCTCGATGCGCTGCGTCGCGACGCCACGCACGATCCGCGCGCAGCGCTGCGCCAGGCGGCCGGCCAGTTCGAGGCGTTGTTCATGCAGCAGCTGCTGAAGAGCATGCGCGATGCGATGCCGAAGAGCGGCCTGTTCAACGGCCCCGGCCACGACACCTACGTCGGCATGCTCGACCAGCAGCTGGCGCAGTCGATGTCGAACCGGCAGGGCGGTCTGGCCGGGATCATCGCGCGGCAGCTGGAGCGGAACTTCGCTCCGGCCGATGCGACCGATGCCATCGCGGCAGCCTCGGAGGAGGCGCTCTCCCGCGCGCGCGCGCGGGCGCCCAGCGCGGCCGCCGCAGAGCGTGCCGCACACGCGAACGCCGGCGCGCCTTCGCTCGAACCGCGCGCTGCGCAGGCGCTCAAGGAGTCGCTCGAGAAGCGTCTCGACGCACCGCAGGCGGCGTTCGTCGAACGGATGTGGCCGCACGCGATCGCGGCGCAGCGGACCACCGGCGTGCCCGCCGCGTTCGTCGTCGGGCAGGCGGCGCTCGAATCGGGCTGGGGCCGGCACGAGATCCGTCATGCCGACGGCCGCAGCGCGCACAACCTGTTCGGCATCAAGGCCACCGGCGGATGGAACGGCCCGACGGTGAACGTGTCGACCACCGAGTACGTCGACGGCAAGCCCGTCAAGAGCGTCGAGCAGTTCCGTGCCTACGGGTCGTACGCCGAGGCGTTCCGCGACTGGGCTTCGCTGATGACGACGAGCGCGCGCTACGGTGCCGTGCTGCGCGAGGCGAAGTCGGCCGAGGGCTTCGCGCAGGGCCTGCAGCGCGCCGGCTACGCCACCGATCCCGCCTACGCCGACAAGCTCGAGAGCACGATTCACCGCACGCTGCGCCTGGCGCGGCCGAGGGTCTGAGGAGAAGACGATGGCGGGCCTGCTGGGGATCGGCCAGAGCGCGCTGATGGCGGCCTACGCGCAGCTGCAGACGACCGGGCACAACATCGCCAACGCGAACACGCCGGGCTACAGTCGCCAGGAGACGGTGCTCGCCACGGCGACCGGAAGGTACACCGGCAGCGGCTTCCTCGGTTCCGGCGTCGACGTCGTCACCGTGCAGCGCCGCTACGACCGCTTCCTCACCGCCGAGCTCGCGTCGAGCACCGCGGCGTCGGCCTCCGACACCGCGCGCGCCGAGCACCTCGAGCGCCTGCAGCGCGTGCTCGCCGATGCCGACAACGGGATCGGCGCAGCGCTCGACGACCTCAACCTGGCGCTCGCCGACGTCGTCAACCGCGCGTCGGACCCTACGGCTCGCCAGGTCGTCGTCCAGCGCGCCGACACGCTTGCCCAGCGCATCCGCAGCGCCGATTCGCAGATGCGCGCGCTCGGCCGCGACGCCGACGACCAGATCGCGCACGCCGCGGGGCGCGTCAACGAACTGCTGCAGCAGTTCGCGGGATTGAACGAACGGATCGCCGCAGCCGGCGCCAGCGGGCACGCGCCCAACGACCTGCTCGACGAACGCGACCGCGTGCTGACGCAGTTGAACGGCTACCTGAAGGTGACCGCGCACGAGCAGGCCGACGGAACGGTGAACCTCTTCGCCGCGGGCGGCGAGGGGCTGATCGTCGGCTCCCGTGCCGGGGCGCTCGAAGTCGGCACCGATCCGCTCGATGCTTCGCGGCAGCGGATCGTGCTGCGCAACGGATCCGCTGCGCTGCCGATGAACGCCGACTCGTTCGGCGGCGGATCGATCGCGGGCTGGATGCGTTTTCGCGACGTCGACCTCGCGCAGACGCGCACGGCGTTCGCAGCGCTCGCCACGAACATCGCGAGCACCTACAACGCTCGCCAGGCGCTCGGCGTCGACGCGCACGGCGCCGTCGGCGGCGACATGTTCGCCTACGGCGGCCTCGGCGACGATTTTCGCAGCCTGCTCGTTTCCGGCGACCGTCTCGCGGCCGCCTACCCGGTGACGCCGCAGCTCGGCGCCGGCAACGGCGGCGACGTGCGCGTCGATTCCTTCGCCGTCGTCGGGGCCGCGTCGGCCGGCACGGTGACGCTCACCTTCAACGCAGACGGCACCTACGACGTCACCGGTGCCGGCGGGAATCCGGTCAACGTGCCCTACACGCCCGGCGCCGCGATCAGCTACGACGGATGGTCGCTCACGCTGCGCGGTACGCCGAGCGCCGGCGACACCGTCGAGGTCGTGCCCAACCGGAACCACGGCACGGACGGACGCAACGCCCACGCGATGATCGTCGGTTCGGAAGGCCTCACCGATTTCTACGCGACGATCGTCGGCGATCTCGGCGCGCGCACGCAGTCGGCGCAGGCGAGCGTCACCGCTTCGACGGGGTTGCTGGCCAATGCGCAGGCCGCGCATGCCGGGCACTCGGCGGTCAACCTCGACGAGGAAGCGGCGCGCCTGCTGCAGTACCAGCAGATGTACCAGGCCGCGGCGAAGGTGATCCAGGCAGCGCAGTCGATGTTCGATTCGCTGCTCGCCGCGACCGCCCGCTGAGTCGCCAAAGGCACGCTCCGGAGACGCATGCGATGACCCGAATCCCGACGATGTATGCGCACCAGCGCGCGCTCGACGCGATGGCGCAGCGCCGTTCGGCGCTCATCGACGACCAGCTGCAGCTGTCCACCGGCAAGCGCGTCAACGATCCGTCCGACGATCCGCTCGCCGCGGCACAGAGCGAGCGCCTGCGTTCGCAGCTCGCACGCATCGCGATCGAGAGCCGGATGGCCGGCTTCGCGCGGCAGATGCTGTCGACCGCCGAGTCGACGCTGGCCCAGGTCGGCGACGCGCTGCAGTTCGCGCGCGAGAACCTGGTGTCGGCCGGAAACGGCGCGATGGATCCCAACGACCGCGCGCTGATCGCACAGCAGTTGCGCGGCGTGCGCGACCAGCTCGTGTCGCTCGCCAATCGTCGCGACGGCGCGGGCGGCTACGTCTTCGGGGGGCAGGGGACCGCCATCGCGCCCTTCGACGCGGCGACGGGCGCGCCGATCGACCCGGTGCCGCCGTCCGGCCCTCCCGGGGCGCATCCGGGTGAGCAGCAGACCGGCATCGAAGCGCGGTACACGACGAGCCAGGACGGCCGTGCGGTCTTCGTCGACGGCGGCGGCAGGACGGTGTTCGAGGCGCTCGACGACGTCATTGCGCTGCTCGAGTCGAACGGGCCCGACCTGACGGCGGGACTCGCGACGGCCACCGACGCGCTCGACGCCGCCCACGAGCGGGTGCTGATGGCACGCACCCGCGCCGGGGAACAGTTGCGCGCGATCGATTCGCACGAGGCCGCGCTCGCGAACGGAGACCTCGGCGTGCGCGAGCGCCTGTCGGATCTCGTCGACCTCGACTACGCCGCCGCGATCTCGAGTTTCCAGAACAACCGCACGTCGCTCGAAGCGGCGATGACCACCTACGCGCAGATCGCGCGGATGTCGCTGTTCGACTACCTCTGAAGCAACATGAGCACCAGCACGCTGTTCACGAACGCGTTGATCGGCTACGAGCCGATCGTCGACCGCCAACGCAATGCGCTCGCGATGCGGGTGAACGTCCGTCCGGGCAATGCGGCGGTGACGATGGCGACGCTCTACCGCGAGTTCGCCGAGCAGCGTGCCGGCACGGGCGGCACGATCGCGTTGCGAGCGCCGGTGCCGATCGACGAGGAACTGCTCGAGCTCGAAGCTTCTCCCACGCTGTGGATCGAGGTTCCGGGCGCCTTCCTCGATACCGACGAAGGGCGCGCGCTGGCTCCGAAGCTGCATGCGGCCGGTTTCCAGTTGATGCTCGGCGGGCGGCCGGAGACGCCGCTGACGCCGGAGATCGTCCCGTCGTTCCGGATGTCGATCATCCACGTCGATGCCGACCGCCGGTTGCAGCAGCCGCTGCTGCAGGCGCTGCAGTCGCAGGCGAACGCCAAGCGCGCGATCCCGCACGTCAACGACGGCGTGCGCACCATCGAGATGATGGAGAAGTGCTTCGAGCGCGGCGCGGTCGCCGTCGTCGGCTGGCCCACCGAGGATGCGCTCCAGCACGTGGGCAAGGAGAACGGCAATCCGAACTACGCGACGATCGTCGAGATGATGTCGATGATCGACCGCGGCGAGGATCCGGTCGCCATCGAGAAGGTGATCCGCCGGGATGCGGCGCTCGCCTACAAGCTGCTGCGCTACATCAACTCGCCCGGCTTCGGGCTGTCGGTCGAGGTGCAGTCGTTTCGCCACGCGGTGATGATGCTCGGCTACGGGCGCCTCAAGCGCTGGTGCGCGCTGCTGCTCGCGACCGCGTGCAAGGACTCGAACCTGCGCCCGGTCATGGTCGCCTCCTTCCGCCGCGGCGTCTTCCTCGAGCACCTGCTCGGCACCGCGCAGGACGAACAGTTGCGCGACGAAGTCTTCATCCTCGGCGTGCTGTCGCTGCTCGACAAGCTGCTCAAGCGGCCGTTCGTCGAGCTGTTCAGCAACCTGCACGTTCCGGAGCGCGTGCACGAGACGCTGGTCGAGCGGCGCGGGCCGTACATGCCGTACCTGAAGGTCGTCGAGTCGATCGAGAAGGGGCCGGACCCGGAGCTTCCGTCGCGCCTCGACGACTGCGTGATGTCGCTCGCACACTGCAACCAGGCGGTGATGCGCGCATTGACCGCGCCCGATCTGATCGCCGCCTGAAGCGCGGGCGGCGCGCCGGCGGGCCGGCGCAAGCGGCCGCAGGCGCCGCCGAACGCAGGCCTGCGGCGCCCCGTATCCGGCCCGGGCATCGTGCGGGGAATGTGTAAACTCCCGCCGATGCATCCCAGCGAACTGAAGCGGGCCGCCGCGCGAGCGGCGCTCGACGACCTCGTCGTCGGCGCCGTCGTGGGCGTCGGCAGCGGCTCGACCGTCGACCTCTTCGTCGACGAACTGGCCGCGCTCGCTTCTCCGCCGCGCGGTCTCGTCTGCGCTTCCGAGCGCACCGCGACGCGGGCCCGCTCGCACGGCCTGCGCGTGCTCGACCTGAACGAGGTCGCCGGCCGCGGCGAAACGATCCCCGTCTACGTCGACGGCGCCGACGAGATCGACCCGCAACTGCAGATGATCAAGGGCGGCGGCGGGGCGCTCACGCGCGAGAAGATCCTTGCCGCCGCGAGCGGGCACTTCGTGTGCATCGTCGACCGCTCGAAGTGCGTCGAGCGGCTCGGCGCCTTCCCCCTGCCGGTCGAGGTCATCCCGATGGCGCGCGAGCTCGTGGCAGGGCAACTGCGCGCGCTGGGCGGAACGCCGCGCCTTCGCGAAGGCTTCCGCACCGACAACGGAAACGAGATACTCGATGTCGACGGCCTCGAGATCGCCGATGCCCGGCAGCTCGAGACCCGCATCGAACTGTGGCCCGGCGTCGTGACGGCAGGACTGTTCGCCGTCCGCGGCGCCGATGTCGTGATCATCGCGGCGCCCGAGGGAGTCGAGCGTCGCAAGGCGTCCGGGGCGCGGGGATGAGGTCCATCGCCCCCTCCGGCCGATCGGAAGGAAATGTGTCAGCCGGAGGAGATCACTCGATGTTTCGTCTCGAAGCGCTGCGTCCGCAGCAGGATGACCGCCTGGCTTTCCTGAAGGGTTTCCTGAGGGAACCCAAGGACGTCGGGTCGGTGATTCCCAGTTCGCGGTTCCTGGAACGCCGGATGGTGCGAATGGCCGGCGTGGCCGATGCGGATTCGGTCATCGAACTCGGACCGGGCACCGGGGGTACGACGCGCGCGATCCTGGCGGCGATGCCCGAGGCGTCGACGCTGCTTGCCGTCGAGCTCGACCCGGTGTTCGCCGATCTCGTTCGCGGCTTCGACGACAAGCGACTCTTCGTGCACCAGGGAAGCGCCGAGAACCTGCGCGACCTGGTCGCCACGCACCGGCTGAAACCACCGAAGGCGGTTCTCTCCGGCATTCCCTTCTCGACGATGCCGGTCGACGTGGGCCGGCGCATCATCGAGGCGATCCGCGACGTGCTCGCCCCGGGCGGCTGCTTCGTCGCCTACCAGTTCCGCGGCGCGGTCGCCGATCGCGCGCGCCCGATCCTCGGCGAGCCGGAAGTGTCGCTCGAGCTGGTGAACATTCCGCCGATGCGCTGTTATCGGTGGCGCAAGTAGGAGCGCGGGGAAGAGGGCGGAAAGAAGGGAAAACCGGAGTCAGACCATGTTTCGCTGCAACGTGGTCTGACTCCGGTTTTTTTTACTGGTGCTCCGATCGAGCTGCTGCTGTTTCGCGGCCCTACGCTGCGATTCCTTCGCTGCGATCCGCTCACCGCGATCCCTTCGCTGCGGTCCCCTCGAAGTCCTGCGCTTGCTTCCCCGCGCCTGCTGCGATGTGCCGATCCACAGCAGAAGTCCCGTTTTTCGGGACTCCTGATGGGTCATTCAATTTGCGTGAGCCTAGAGTCTCGAATAGCGGGATGCCCGGCTCGGGATAGCAGCTGACCCGGCCAGAAGTCCCGAATTTCGGGACGTTTGCCCTGTCGCAGCGAAGCTTCCGCCGCGACGCGACTCGCTCCTCGCGCTCTCGCACCAAGGGTTGTTCACCGGGCCTCGGTGGTGGGCAACCCGTCTGCGATGCTCCAACCGCACGCGTGGCAATCCGCGGCCGGTGCACCGCAAGGGTCGGTCACGCCGCACCGCTCACCGGGGCGGCACGTACCCCGCCACCCGATCCGCCCCTTCGCCGAAGAAGTACTGCTCCATCTGTCCCGCGAGGTACTTGCGCGCGTTGGCATCGGCGAGGTTGAGCCGGTTCTCGTTGACGAGCATCGTCTGGTGGCGGATCCAGCCCTGCCACGCTTCCTTCGAGACGTTCTCGTACAGGCGCTTGCCGAGATCGCCGGGATACGGCGGGAAATCGAGACCTTCGGCCTCGCGACCGAGCTTCACGCAGTGGACCGTGCGTGCCATGGCAACTCCTACAGGTTCTTGATCAGCACCAGCGACCGGCGCTGCAGGTTGTACAGGTTCTTGCGTGCGGCCGGCAGTTCGTCGACCGAGGCGACCACGAAGCCTCGCTTCAGGAACCAGTGCATCGTGCGCGTGGTGAGCACGAAGAGTTTCTTCAGGCCCGCGGCGCGCGCACGCTGCTCGATGCGCCTGAGCAGCCGCTCGCCGTCGCCGCGGTTCTGCACGCTGGGATTCACCGCCAGGCCGGCCATCTCGCCCATGCCGGCCTCGGGAAACGCGTAGAGCGCCGCGCAACCGAAGATCACGCCGTCGTGCTCGATGACGGTGAAGTTCCCGATCTCGCGCTCGATCAACGCACGATCGCGCTTGACGAGCGTACCGTCCTCCTCCAGCGGGCGAAGCAGCGCGAGCAGGCCGCCGATGTCGTCGGGGCCCGCCTCGCGCACCGCCTCGAGCGTCTCCTCGACGAGCATCGTGCCGACACCGTCGTGCTGGAAGAGCTCGAGCAGCACGCTGCCGTCGACGTCGAAGGGGATGATGTGCGCGCGCGCGACGCCGCCTTCGCAGGCGCGCAGCGCGTGCCGCAGCGTGAACGCGCTGTCTTCGCCGAGCAGTCCCGAATCGAGCAGGCGCCGTGCGTCGGCTTCCGAGATCTCGCCCTGCAGCACGCCGTCGGCGCCTTCGATCGCCGTCTCGGCGAGCACGATCAGCTTGTCGGCGTCGAGCGCGACCGCCGTGCTCGCCGCCACGTCCTCCATGCTGAGGTTGAAGGCCTCCCCGGTGGGCGAGTAGCCGAGCGGCGACAGCAGCACGATCGAGCCGCTCTCGAGCGCGAAGCGGATCGTGGCGACGTCGATCTTGCGAACGAGGCCCGTGTGCTGGTAGTCGACGCCGTCGACGATGCCGACCGGCCGTGCGGTGACGAGGTTGCCCGAGACGACCCGCACCGCCGAATGCGCCATCGGCGTGTTGGGCAGCCCCTGGGAGAACGCCGCTTCCAGGTCGAGGCGGATCTCACCCGAGGCTTCCTTGGCGCATTCGAGCGCCACCGGTCCGGTGATGCGCAGTCCCTCGGCATAGGCGGCCTCGACGCCGCGCAGCCGCAGCTGCTCGTTCACCTGCGGCCGGGAGCCGTGGACGACGACGATGCGCATCCCCATCGCGTGCAGCAGGCTGAGGTCCTGCACGAGCGCGTTCAGGCGCCCCGCCTGGATCAGCTCGCCGGGAACCGCGACGACGAAGGTCTTGCCGCGGAACGCGTGGATGTAGGGGGCGACCTGGCGCAGCCAGGCGACGAAACGGGCTTCGTCGTCGGCCGAAGGCTCGGCCCCGGGCGAAGGCTGCGCGGCCGGATCCGGCTCGTGGGTGGCGTTCATCGCGGCATTATAATTTCGGTCTCATGCCATCGACGCAGCGCCCGCCCCTGCGACCGCTGCCGCCGCTGCGCTTTCCCGACAACCTGCCGGTTTCGGCCCGCCGCAACGAGATCGCCGAGGCGATCCGTCGTCACCGCGTCGTCATCGTCTGCGGCGAAACCGGTTCGGGGAAGACGACCCAGTTGCCGAAGATCTGCGCGCTCGCCGGCCGTGGTCGCGCCGGGCTCATCGGCCACACGCAGCCGCGGCGCATCGCCGCCACATCGGTTGCCCGACGCATCGCCGAGGAGCTCGGCTCGCCGCTCGGAACGCACGTCGGCCACAAGATCCGCTTCGACGAGCGGCTCTCGTCCGGTGCGACGATCAAGCTGATGACCGACGGCATCCTGCTCGCCGAGACGGCGTCCGATCCGCTGCTGCGCCAGTACGACACCCTCATCGTCGACGAGGCGCACGAGCGCAGCCTCAACATCGATTTCCTGCTCGGCTACCTGAAGCAGCTCCTCGACGGGCCGCGCCGCGACGACCTGAAGCTCGTCGTCACGTCGGCGACGATCGACGCCGAGCGCTTCGCGCATCACTTCGGACGGGTCACCGAAGCGGTCGACGAGCAGGGGCGGGCCGTGATCGAGCCGGCGCCGGTCGTCGACGTGTCGGGGCGGCTGTATCCCGTCGAGATTCGCTACCAGGGCTTCGACGACGCGCACCGCGACGACGACGACGAGTCCGACCTGCCGTCGCGCATCGACGAGGCGATCGAGGCGCTGTGGCGCGAGAAGCCGGGCGACGTGCTCGTGTTCCTGCCCGGCGAGCGCGAGATCCGCGACGTCGCCGAGCACCTGCGCCGCTTGCAGGCGCGCGAGCTGGCCGCGCGCAGCGCTTCGCCGTGGTCGCGCGGGCCGATCGAACTGCTGCCGCTGTATTCGCGGCTGTCGGCGGCCGAGCAGCAGCGCGTCTTCGGCCCTTCGAACGGGCGCAGGATCGTGCTGGCGACGAACGTCGCCGAGACCTCGCTCACCGTGCCCGGCATCCGCTACGTCGTCGATCCGGGTCTCGCGCGCGTGAAGCGCTATCGCTATCGCGGCAAGGTCGAGCAACTGCAGGTCGAGCCGGTGTCGCAGGCGGCGGCGAACCAGCGCGCCGGGCGCTGCGGCCGCGTCTCCGACGGCGTCTGCGTGCGCCTGTACGACGAGGCCGATTTCCTCTCGCGGCCGCGTTTCGGCGACCCCGAGATCCTGCGCTCGTCGCTGGCTGCGGTGATCCTGCGGATGAAGTCGCTGCGACTCGACGACATCGAGCGCTTCCCCTTCGTCGATCCGCCGCCGCGCAAGGCGATCGCCGACGGCTACGCGCTGCTGCACGAACTCGGCGCGGTGGACGAGCGCAACGAGCTGACGCCGGTGGGGCGCACCCTGGCGAAGCTGCCGGTGGATCCGCGCGTGGCGCGCATGCTGCTGGCCGCGCACGAGCTGGACTGCCTGCGGGAGGCGGCGGTGATCGCCGCGGCGCTGTCGACGCAGGATCCGCGCGAGCGTCCGCTCGACGCGCAGCAGGCGGCCGACCAGGCGCACCGGCGCTTCGCCGACGAGAAGTCCGATTTCGTCTCGCTGGTGAAGCTGTGGGACTACTGGACCGGCGCGCAGCGCGACCGCCACGCGAACGGCGAGTCGAACCGCCGGCTCGCGCAGCGCCTCGAGCGCGAGTTCCTGTCGGTGCGCCGGCTGCGCGAGTGGGCCGACGTGCGCGAGCAGCTGCTCGAGGCCTGCCGCACGCTGAAGTGGAAGGAGAACGACAAGCCGGCCGCACCCGAGGCGATCCACCGCGCGCTGCTCGCCGGGCTGCTCGGCAACCTGGGAACGAAGTCGCCCGACGATGCGCAGTACCTCGGCACGCACCAGACCAAGTTCTCGATCCACCCGGGCAGCGCACTCGCGAAGAAGCCGCCGCCCTGGGTGATGGCCGCCGAGATGGTCGATACCGCCAGGCTGTACGCGCGCACGGTCGCGCGTATCGACCCGGCGTGGATCGAGCGGGCGGCGGCGCACCTGATCCGGCGCAGTACCTCCGATCCGCACTGGTCGCGCACGAGTGGGCAGGCGATGACGAACGAGCGCGGCACGCTGTACGGGCTCACCGTGTACGCGCAGCGGCGCGTCCCGCTCGCGCCGGTCGATGCGCCGCATGCACGCGAGCTGCTGATTCGCGAGGCGCTCGTCGCCGGGCAATGGGATACGCGGCTGCCTTTCCTCGTGCACAACCGCAGGCTCGTCGCCGAGATCGAGGCGCTCGAGCAGCGCATCCGCCGTCCTGACCTGCTGGTCGACGAGCGCGATCTCTTCGACTGGTACGACGCGCGCATCCCCGCAGACGTGCACTCGACGCAGGCGCTCGAGCGCTGGTGGAAGACGGCGTCGCGCGGGGAGCCGAAGCTGCTGTTCCTGTCGCGCGAGGCGCTGCTGCGCAAGGATCCCGACGCGGTGAACGCCGAGGCGTTCCCGCGTGCGATCGAGCTGCACGGCGTCGCGTTCGCACTCGCGTATCGCTTCGATCCGGGCGCCACCGACGACGGCGTCACGATGACCGTCCCGATCGCCGCGCTCAATCTCGTCGACGCCGCGCGCTGCGAATGGCTGGTTCCCGGCATGCTTGCCGACAAGGTGCAGGCGCTGCTGAAGTCGCTGCCGCAGCGGCTGCGACGCCATCTCGTTCCGCTGCCCGAGTACGTGGCGGGCTTCGTCGAACGCTGGCGCGAGCGTGCGGGATCCCGCTCGCTGGTCGATGCGATCGTCGACGACCTCGCCGGCCAGCGGGGCGTGCAGCTGCGTCCGGGCGACTTCCGTGTCGAGACGCTGCCGGCGCATCTTTCGATGAACTTCCGCGTCGTCGACGCGCACGGCGGCGTGCTCGCGCAGTCGCGGCAGCTCGCCGCGCTGCGCGCCGAGTACGGCGCGCGCGCGAAGGGCGCGCTGCAGCAGGCCTTCGAGCGCGCGGCGCTCGTCTCCTCCGGCGCGGCGGCAACGCCCGGTGCGGCGAACCCTGCGGCACCCGCCGAGACCACGCGCGCGGCACCCGCAGCGAAGTCGCGAGCCGCGGACCGCCCGACGGCTGCCGCTGCCGCCGGCGCGTCGCCGGCGAGCGCGCAAGCGGTGGCGCGCAGCGCACCGACGCAGGACGAAGCGGACGTCGGCACGATCGCACTTGCGCTCGGTCGGCGCTTCACCGACTGGTCCTTCGGCACGCTGCCGGCACGCATCGACGGCGCCCTTGCGAAGGGCGCGGGTGCGCAGGCGCTCGTCGGTTATCCGGCGCTCGTCGATCGCGGCGACGCCGTCGAGCTGCAGGTCTTCGACGACCCCGCGCAGGCGGCCGCGTCGACGCGCGCGGCGCTCGTCCGCCTGTTCATCCTCGCGCTGAAGGAGCCGCTGAAGTTCTTCGCGAAGAACATTCCCGGTTTCCAGCGCATGTCGCTGCTCTACGCTGCCTTCGGCGGCGCCGACGAACTGCGCGACGAGCTCGTCGCCGCGGTGGTCGAGCGCAGCTGCCTCGTCGATCCGCTGCCGACCGACGCTCGGGCCTTCGCCGCGCGCGTCGCCGACGCACGCACGCGCATCAATCTCGTCGGCCAGGAGCTCGCGCGGACGCTCGCCGAGGTGCTCGAGGCGCATGCACTGGCGCAGAAGAAGCTGCAGGCGGCGAAGCCGCATGCCGAGGCGAGCGAGGACGTGCGTGCGCAGCTCGCCGCGCTGCTGCCGAAGCGCTTCGTCTCGCGCACGCCGGCCGCGCATTTTCGCGAGCTGCCGCGCTACCTGAAGGCGATCGCGATGCGCCTGGACAAGCTGCGCGAAGCGCCGACGCGCGACGCGCGCGCGCGCGCCGAGCTCGAGCCGCTGCAGCGGCGGTGGCGACAGATCGCGCAGCAGCGCCGCGGCCAGGCCGATGCGCGGATGGAGGAGTTGCGCTGGTTGTTCGAGGAACTGCGCGTTTCGCTGTTCGCGCAGGAACTGCGCACCCCGGTGCCGGTGTCGGTCAAGCGCCTGGGCAAGGCGCTCGATGCGCTGCGCGGGTAGCTCGTCGACCGCCGTCCGGCTCGCGACGACACGGGGTGCGCACGGGCCCTTTCAGAACTCGACGGCCATGCCCGCGCGAAACACCGCCTTGCCGCCGTTGGCGGCAGCTATGCCCGCGGACAGCAGCATGTGCGCGCGCGGTGCGTGGGCGACGGACATGCCCACCGCGGTCTGGCCGTCGTAGTGGCCAGTGCCGATGCCGACGGCGGTCCGTCCCACGGCCGAAGGCGCCACGTTGACGATCGCCGCGGCGGCCGCGATGCCGCGTGCGGCGTACTCGCGCGCGGCCGAGACCTGCCGATCGGTGTAGGCGTTGGCCTGGCCCAATGCCGGCGCGCCGCCGCCCATCATCGCATCGACGTAGCCCTTGGTCGCCGCGTCGTCGGCATCGACCGGCGTGGCGACGTGGGTGATCCGCCGGTTCGCGCCGGTGCGCCCCACGCTCACCGTATCGGCGGCGGAAGTGGTCGAGCCTGCGCCCAACGCGACGCTGTTGGCATGCGAGGCGACGGCCTGGTAGCCCAGCGCCACCGCCTGATTGCCGGTGGCGACGCTGCTGTCGCCGATGGCGACCGCGTCCGCGCCCGTCGCATCGGCGAAGTTGCCGATGGCGACGGAAGGGTCGGCATTGGCGCGTGCGCCGCGGCCGATGGCCACTGCCCCCGACGTCGCGCCGCCGCCCGTCGGCGCCGTGATGGTGGCGCCCTCGCCGATGGCGACGGCACCGTCGTAGGCGGCCGAGGCGTCCTTGCCGACGGCGACGGCGTTCACGCCGCCGGCCGTGCTGCCGCTGCCCAGCTGCACCGCACCGCCGCAGGAGACGGTGCCCCCGGTCATCGAGCACAAGCCCGATTGCAGCAACTGGTTGACCGCCGTCTGGATGCTTGCAAGTGCGGCGCTCGCATCCGTTTGCGCAGTCTGGGCGACGACGTGCGCAGTCGCTGCGTTGGCCAGCGCGGTGTTCGCCGTGGTCTGGGCATTGGTGGCGTCGATCGAGACGTTGGCAATCTGCGAATCGGTATAGGTGTTGGCCGCAGTCAGCGTTTCGGCCGCCTTGGTGTCGGTGTAGGCCTTTGCGTTGCCTTCGACGACGGTTGCAACGGTCGATATTTGTGCGTCTGTGTAGGCGTTGGCCGTGTTGAGCGTCTCGCCGACTTTCGTGTCGGTATAGGCTTTGGCGTTCGTTTCGGCGACTCCGGCCGCACCGGCAACCTGCGTGTCGGTGTAGCTGTTTGCTGCGCTCAAAGTTTCCGAGACCTTTGCGTCGGTGTAGGACCTGGCGTTGGTTTCTGCAGTTCCAGCTGCACTGGTGGCTGCATTCGCGACAGCATCGAGTTGTCCCTTGTTGACCGCATCCGCGTCCGCCACGCCATCGGAGACATGAATGATCCGACGTGTCTGCGTGCTGTTGCCCACGCTTACAACGTTCTCTTCGCCGTCGTCCGCACTTGCCGCGCCGAGTGCAACACTGTTCTGGCCACTGGCGTGACTCAAGCGACCGATTGCGACGCTGTCAGCAGCAATCGCCTGGCTATCGCGTCCGCCTGCAAAACTGTTCGCGCCGGTCGCCGCCGATTTCGGTCCAATCGCTGTACTGTACGACCCGGTTGCTTGACATCCGTATCCCAAACCCGCCGCTCGCTCGTTCGTCGTCTCACACCGGTAACCGATGGCAATGCCCTGCATGCCTGATGCCAGGCTACGATTGCCAACAGCAACAGCGTCATAGTCACTTGCCAAACTACTGTCGCCTAGCGCCATGCTATCCCAGCCGCTTGCATGTGCGTTGGCGCCCAGTGCAATACTGCCAGAAACTCCGCTGGACCGGGCTAGTAAACCAATCGCTATGCCACGGAAGGAGGTGACTTCGCTTTCGGCGCCTATGGATACCCCATAAGATTCAATCGCTTTCGCTTTGAAACCCAACGAGACCGATTGAAAAGCGGACTCCGTCTCCACGCCTACTGCTACGCCGTAGTTGCTCGTTGCCTTGCTGGCTCTGCCGACGGCCACCGAGTCGGTCCCGTCCGACCACGCGTCCACGCCAATGGCGGTGCTTTGATACAGCGCTTTGCTGTTGAACCCCACTGCAACACCGTCACCAAAGGCTGCCCGCGCCTGCGCTCCGATTACGGTTCCCTTGCCAGTTGCCATGCTGTTGAATCCCAGCGCGACACTTTCGTCCCCGATTGCCTGGCTGTCGCGCCCGCCCGCCAAGCTGCTATGACCGGAGGCATTCGCATTCACCCCGAGCGCCGTGCTGTTCACACCGCTCGCTCGGCTTAAATGACCCAACGAGGAACCACCGTTCCCGCTTGCCGTGCTTTTTTCTCCGAGCGCAATGGCATGCTCCCCGCCAGCCAAAGATTTGTCGCCGATGGCGACACTACTGAGACCGGTTGCTTGGCTGTCGAGGCCGCCGGCGAAACTGGCTCCTTCTGTGGCCATCGAGTTTTGACCCAGCGCTACACTATAGGAGCCCGACGCTGTGCTGTTGTACCCACCGGCAAAAGCACCACGTTCCGAAGCGGTCGCGCCCGGGCCGATCGCGGTGCTGTTCTCGCCCAACGCTTCGGTGTTGGAACCATTCCCTCCGTTGCCCGTGCCCAAGGCGACACTGTTCGCGCCTTGCGCAATGGTGTCGCGCCCGCCGGCAAAACTGCTATGCCCCGTCGCTTGCGCGCCAACTCCGATTGCGGTGGTAAACGGCGCAGAAGCCGAGCTGGCGTATCCGATCGCGACACCCTCGCGCCCGCTTGCCACGCTGTTTCGGCCTGCAGCGAAGGTGTTCTGGGCACTGGCCTGGGCCGAAAAACCAAGCGCGACACTGCTGCTGCCCGATGCAATGCCGGAGCCGCCACCGGCGAAGCTGTTGATCCCGGTTGCCTGCGCACCGGTTCCAACGGCGGTGCTGCCCTGGGCATCTGCGGCGCTGTCACTGCCCACTGCGGTGCTCTCGATCCCACGGGCTGCGGCGTTCGCACCAACGGCCGTACTGTTCTCATGAGTCGCACTGGCCCCGGAACCCAGTGCAAGACTGCGATCACCGCCTGCCAGACTGGCATAGCCGCCGGCAACACTTTGCTCGCCCAACGCTCGCGCGTTCTGGCCATTGCTGCCGGAACCACCGCCGATCGCGATGCTGTTCGCGCCCTGGGCGAGACTGTCACGCCCGGCGGCAAAGCTGCTGTCTCCAACGGCCCGGGTGCCGACGCCGATGGCGGTGCCGAACGTTCCCTCGGCGTCGCTGCGGTAGCCGAGCGCGGCGCTGCCCCGGCCGCTCGCCTGGCTCTCCCGGCCACCGGCGAAGCTGTTCTGCCCACTCGCCTCGCTGCGGGTGCCGATGGCAGTGCCGGATGCGCCTTCGGCCTTGCTCAGATGGCCGAGCGCCGTGCTGTCGTCTCCGAGTGCCTCGCTTTCCCGGCCGCCGGCGAAGCTGCCGTCTCCGACCGCCTGGCTGTCGAGCCCGATCGCGACGCTCCCATCGCCGGATGCCGTGTTGCCGCTGCCGCAAACCAGGGCGAGCGAGCCGCTGGCGTTGCCGGAATCGTCGTCGCAGTCGTTGGTGGCCCAAGCCGCCGGCGCCATCGGTGCCAGGAGCAGTGCCGTCAGCAGGATCCGCCCGTGCTTGCGACCGATCGGCCGGGGCGTCGTTTCCTCCCGTACGCGCGCGTGGTCGGTCGGGTGCGTCGACCGGCGGATGGCGGCGCTGCGTTGTCGGGGGAATCGGGTGGGTAGTCGCATGGTCGTGGTCCGGACTTGATCCATGCGATCGTCGGACCGGAAGGTCCCGCTTACCATCCGCTCATTGGCGGAGGAGGGCGAGCAATCCTGGGGGCGGGCCGGACATGAATCAGCTCAGCGGGGCGGACATGCGGCGGATGGCCGTGTTGTGGCGCGAACTGGCCGATGCGCCGGCCGCCGAATGCGCGGCGGCGCTGCGACACTGCCTGAGACGACTGCAGGCGCTCATCGGCGCCTGCAACGTCACCTGGGCCGGCGTCCACCGAAAACCCGATGATGGCCATGGCCCGCTGGGCGGGTGGCGCATCCGCGAGGTGGAGCACCTGCACCACCGCGAGCGCAGGATGGCCTTCGCACGCGAACTGAAGGAACGCCTGCGGGCGGGGCAGCGCGATCCCTACGTGGGCGCCCTTGCGGGCGGCGCAGGGTGCACGCGCAGTCACCTGCGCGAGGAACTCGTGCCCGATGCCCTGTGGCGCGAGAGCTGGATCGTGCGCGAGGCCTTGGCCGAGGAGCGCATTCGCGATCGACTCGCCGGCGCGCATGCCGTCGACCCGTCGAGCGAATCGCATCTGGTGCTCGATCGCGCGCACGGCGATCGCCCGTTCGGCGCGCGCGAGCGGGATCTCCTGCAGTTCTTCCTGCTCGGCAGCGCGGGCTTTCACCGCGAACTGATGTTGTCGCACGGGCTGGCCGAGGCCTCGGCGTCCTTCAGCCCGCGCGAGCGCGACGTGCTGCGCCTGCTGCTGACCGATGCCGGCGAGAAGGAGATCGCGCGTACGCTGGGCATCGGCCATCGCACGGTGCACCAGCACGCGGCGAACCTCTACGCCAAGCTGGGAGTGCGCGGGCGGCAGGGGCTGATGGCGCTGTGGCTGCGCCGGCGCAGGTCCGACCGCTGAACGAGCGCGGGGGCGATCGTGGTGTGAACGGCCCCCGGTCGCGCGCCGCGGCTTCAGCCGGCCATCACGAGCACGGGCTGCGGACGCGTCTCGCCCGGCAGCGGACCGATCGGATCGGAAAGCCGTCCGAACAGCTCCGCGTACTCGGGAGCGCTCAGCTGGATGAGGCTGAGCAGCTTCGGCGTGATGACGACCTGCTGCCGGTCGACGTGCGCGGCGAGCCGCAGCAGCGTCTCGAGCGTGCGCGCCGTGAAACCGGGGGAGCCTTCGGTCTCGACGGTGCGCGCGAGCACCGCCTGCACCATCGCCGCGCGCACGACGAACCCCTCGCGCCGGGCCTGCAGCAGCAGGTTGCGCAGCGACTGCAGCCCCCAGCGCATGTCGTTCAGGCAGACGAGCAACTGGTCGGATTCCTGGTCGACGATCGTTCCGCCGGCCTCCCGGACGCGTTCGCCGTATTCGGCGATCGCGCGATCGGGCAGGCCGGGTGCCGGTTCTCCCGGTTCGAAGCGCAGCAGGACGAGCAGGTTCAGCATGGTTGCGCGCGCCAGTCTACGCGGGGTGCGCGCGACGCTGCGAGCCCCTCGCGACGGGCGGCGGGCGTGGCCCGACGCGGGCGAGCGCCGGTATGATGGGCCGATGCAGGGCGTCCTGACCGCATTCGGGCGCGCGATCGTCAGTCAGCTTCACCCGAAGATGCTCGCGCTGCTCCTCGTACCTTTCGTGCTCGCGATCGTCTTCTGGGCGGCGACCGCGTATTGGCTGTGGGCGCCGCTCACCGGCTGGCTGCACGGCTGGCTGTTCGGCGGCGGTTGGCTGTCGAGCCTCGACGCCTGGGCGGATTCGCGCGGGTTCTCCGGCCTGTCGCAGTGGGCGGTCGCGCTGCTCGCGCTGCTGATCGTCGCTCCGGTGATGTTCGCGACCGCGGTCGTGCTGATCGCCGTGTTCGCCATGCCGCTGGTGATCCGCCATCTGGGCAACGGCGCCTACGTCGACGTCGCGCGCCAGGGCTCGATGGCGATGGCGCCCAGCGCGTGGAACGCGGTGTCGAGCACGCTGCTGTTCGCGATCGGCTACCTGGTCTCGCTGCCGTTGTGGCTGATTCCGCCGCTCGCGCTCGTCGTGCCGTGGCTGTGGTGGAGCTGGCTCACGGCGCGCGTGATGCGCTTCGACAGCCTGGTCGAGCACGCGAGCGGCGGCGAGCGCAGTGCCGCGATCACCGCGCATCGGCGCAACTACTTCCTGCTCGCGCTGCTCGTCACGCTGCTGAACTACGTGCCGCCGCTCTTCCTCATCACGCCGGTGCTCTCGGCGCTGGCCTTCGGCCACTATTCGCTCGCGCTGCTGCGGCAGCGCCGTGCATCGAACGAGGCGGGGCCGCTATGGGTTTCGGACTGATCGTCGTCGGCGACGAGATCGTCTCGGGCAAGCGCCAGGACCGCCATTTCGCGCGCGTCGTCGAGATGCTGCGCGGGCGCGGGCTGTCGCTCGCCTGGGCGCATTTCATCGGGGACGACCGCGCGGCGATCGCGGCGCTGTTGCGTCGCACCTTCGCCGGCGAGGACGTCGTCTTCTGCTGCGGCGGCATCGGCGCGACGCCCGACGACCATACGCGCCAGGCGGCGGCCGCCGCGCTCGGCGTCGAGCTGGTGCTGCACCCGCAGGCGGCCGAGCTGATCGCGCAGCGCATCGTCGAGATGGCCGCGGAGAGCGGCGGCAGCGCCGATCTCGCGCTGCCCGAGAATCGGCAACGCCTGAAGATGGGAGAGTTTCCCGTCGGCGCGGAGATCCTGCCGAATCCCTTCAACCGGATTCCCGGCTTCTGCGTCGGCCGGCATTTCTTCGTCCCCGGTTTCCCCGTGATGGCATGGCCGATGATCGAGTCGGTGCTCGACTCTCGCTTCGCCGATCGCTTCCATCGGGATCCGCGCGGCGAACGTTCGTTCCTGGTCTTCGGCCTGGCCGAGTCGACGATCACGCCGCTGATGGAGCGCGTCGAGCGCGACCATGCCGACGTGCGCGTCTTCAGCCTGCCGTCGGTGGGCGAGGACGGCGGGCGCAGGCACATCGAGCTCGGCGTGCGCGGTCCGGCGCCGGCGGTCGACGAAGCCTTCGATACCTTGCGCACGGGCGTGCAGGCGCTCGGCGGCGAGATCCGTTGACGAACCCGCATTCGAGGAGGAGGTAGACGCTCGGATGAACGCTCCCGTGGAACCGACCCTGCGGCAGACGTCGCTCGACGATCGCTATGCCGCGACCGAGGGAACGGTCTATCTCACCGGCACGCAGGCGCTCGTGCGCCTGCCGATGCTGCAACGACAGCGCGACGTCGCCGCCGGACTGAACACGGCCGGCTACGTGTCGGGCTACCGCGGCTCGCCGCTCGGCGGCTACGACCAGGCGCTCGAGAAGGCGCGCGCGCACCTCGACGCGAACCACATCCGCTTCGTTCCGGGCCTGAACGAGGATCTTGCGGCGACGGCGATCTGGGGAACGCAGCAGATCGAAGTGCTGCCCGGTCGGCGCTACGACGGCGTGTTCTCCATCTGGTACGGCAAGGGGCCGGGCGTCGATCGCAGCGGCGATGTCTTCCGGCACGCCAACCACGCGGGCACCGCGCGCCACGGCGGCGTGCTCGCGCTGGCGGGCGACGACCACGGCGCGAAATCGTCGACCGTCGCCGCGCAGACCGACTTCGTCTTCCAGGCGGTGTCGATGCCGGTGCTCTCGCCGGCCACCGTCCAGGACTACGTCGATCTCGGGCTGCAGGGCTTCGCGATGTCGCGATTCGCCGGGTTGTGGGTCGCGATGAAGGCGGTCACGGACACCGTCGAGTCGGCCGGCATCGTCGACGTCTCGAGCGAGCGGCTGCGCATCGCGCTGCCCGAGGACTTCGAGATGCCCGCCGGCGGTCTGAGCCTGCGCTGGCCGGAGGAGCCGTTCCTGAAGCTCGAGGAGCGCCTCTCGCGCTTCAAGCTGCCGGCGGCGCTCGCCTTCGCGCGGGCGAACCGACTCGACCGCAACGTCCTCGGGCGCGCCGATGGCGAGCCCGCGCGCCTCGGCATCGTCTCGAGCGGCAAGAGCTGGCTGGACGTGATGCAGGCGCTCGCCGACCTCGGCATCGACGAGACCGCCGCGCGGGCGCTCGGCGTCCGCGTGATGAAGGTCGCGATGCCCTGGCCGCTCGAGCCGCACGCGATGCGTGCCTTCGCCGAGGGCTGCGAGGAGATCCTCGTCGTCGAGGAGAAGCGCGCGCTGATCGAGACGCAGCTCAAGGAGCTGCTCTATGCGAGCGTCGATCGTCCGCGCATCGTCGGCAAGACCGACGAGCGGGGCGTACCGATCGCGCCCGAGCACGGCGAGCTCACGCCCGCGTTCTGTGCACGCCTGATCGCCCGGCGCCTGGCGCACTGGCGCGAAGCCCGGGACGACGCGCGCGGCGTGCGCGCCGAGGCGGTGCGCGCGCGCATCGACGCGCGGCTCGCCGAGCTCGACGCACGCGAGCGCGCGCCCGCGCGACGCTTCGAGACGATCGAGCGCATCCCGTACTTCTGCTCGGGCTGCCCGCACAACACGTCCACGCGCGTGCCCGAGGGTTCGCGCGCGCTCGCCGGCATCGGCTGCCACTACATGGCGCAGTGGATGGACCGGTCGACGGCCACCTTCACGCAGATGGGCGGCGAGGGCATGACCTGGGTGGGGCTGGCGCCCTTCACCGACACCTCGCACGTCTTCCAGAACATCGGCGACGGCACCTGGTTCCATTCGGGATCGCTCGCGTTGCGCCACGCGGTGGCGACGAACACCCGGATGACCTACAAGGTCCTGTTCAACGATGCGGTGGCGATGACCGGCGGCCAGCGTCACGACGGAGCGCTGACGCCGCAACGCATCGCGCAGCAGGTGCGTGCCGAGGGCGTACGCCGCGTCGCCGTCGTCACCGACGAGCCGGAGAAGTACCCGTCGGGCTACTTCGACGCCGACGTCGACGTCCACCACCGCAGCCGGCTCGACGAGGTGCAGCGCGAACTGCGCGAGTACGACGGCGTGTCGGTGCTGATCTACGACCAGACCTGCGCGGCCGAGAAGCGTCGGCGCCGCAAGCGCGGCGAGTTTCCCGACCCGCAGAAGCGGGTCTTCATCAACGAGGCCGTCTGCGAGGGCTGCGGCGACTGCGGCGTGCAGTCGAACTGCGTCTCGATCGAGCCCGTGGAGACCGAGTTCGGCCGCAAGCGCATGATCAACCAGTCCTCGTGCAACAAGGACTACTCGTGCGTGAACGGCTTCTGCCCGAGCTTCGTCACCGTGCACGGAGGCCGCGTGCGCCGTGCGGTGCGCCCCCGCGCAGCCGACGCTGCCGTCGGCGTCGCGGCGCCCGACGTGCCGTTGACGCCGCCGGCGCTGCCTGAAGTCGGCCGGGCGTATTCGCTGCTCCTCACCGGCATCGGCGGCACCGGCGTCGTGACGATCGGCCAGCTGCTCGGCATGGCCGCGCACCTGGAAGGCCGCGAGGTGACGGTGCTCGACATGGCGGGGCTCGCGCAGAAGAACGGCGCCGTGATGAGCTTCGTGCGCTTCGCCGAAGCGGGGCAGCCGCTGTACGCGCCGCGTATCGGCGTGGCCGGCGCCGACGCGGTGCTCGGCTGCGATCTCGTCGTCACGGCCGGGCGCGAGGCGCTCCTGCGCATGAGCGGCGGCACGCGCGTCGTCACCAACGTCGCGGGAACGCCCACGGCCGACTTCACGCGCAATCCCGACTGGAAGTTCCCGGCCGGCGGAATGCAATCTGCGATCGTCGATGCGGTCGGCGCGGCGAATGCGGAGTTCGTCGACGCGACGCGGCTCGCGACCGCGCTGCTCGGCGATGCGATCGCCGCGAACCTGTTCCTGCTCGGCTATGCCTGGCAACGCGGGCTCGTTCCGCTGTCGGGCGCCGCGATCGATCGCGCGATCGAATTGAACGGCGTCGCGCTCGAGCAGAACCGCGCCGCCTTCGCCTGGGGTCGCGCGGCGGCGCTCGACCCCGCGCGCGTCGAGGCAGCGGCGAACGCCGGGCGCGAGGCGAGCACGCCGACGCCGGTGTCGCGTCGCCTGTCGACGTCGCTCGACGAGACGATCGCGCGCCGCGTCGATTTCCTCGTCGACTACCAGGACGAGCGCTACGCCGCGCGCTACCGCACGCGCGTCGAGCGCGTGCGCGCCGCCGAGCGTGCGCTCGTCTCGGAAGGCGAGGGACGGCTCGCGCTCACCGAAGCGGTCGCACGCAACCTGTTCAAGCTGATGGCGTACAAGGACGAGTACGAGGTCGCCCGGCTGTACACGAACGGCGCGTTCCGCGAGCGGCTGCACGAGCAGTTCGAGGGCGACTTCCGCCTGAGCTTCCACCTCGCGCCGCCGCTGCTGGCGAAACGCAACGCGAAGGGCGAACTCGTCAAGCGCGAATACGGTTCGTGGATGCTGAACGCGTTCGCCGTGCTCGCACGGCTGCGCCGGCTGCGCGGAACGGCGCTCGACCCCTTCGGGCGCACCGCGGAGCGGCGCGCCGAGAGGCGGCTGGTCGTCGACTACGAGTCGACGATCGACCGGCTGCTCGATTCGCTCGACCGCGAGCGCCTGCCGCTGGCGGTGCGCATCGCGTCGATCCCCGACGAGATCCGCGGCTTCGGGCACGTGAAGGAGCGCAACCTCGCCGCGGCGCGGGCGCGCTGGGCGGACGAGATGGCGCGCTGGGAGGCGCCGGCCGTCGCCGAGGTCGGGTAGGGGGCCGGCCGGCCTCGCGTCGGCACGGCTGCCGCCACAGGCAGGCGAAAAAAGACCCGGCCGTGGCCGGGTCCTGGTCTGCCTTCGCGCGGCAACGACCGCTCAGGCGGCCTTGCGCGTCTGGGCGGCGCGACCCGCCACGTTCGACGACGTCTTCGCGGCGGCGGCCATGTTCGCCTCGGCGACTTCGACGGCCTGCTTGGTCGCCTTGTTCACCTGGTCGAAGGTGCTGTTGGCGGCGCTGACGGCCTGCTTCATCAGCGTGACCATGCCTTCGCTGCCGGCCGGCAGGTTGCGCGCGAGCGAGTCGATCGCCGCGTAGATCTGGCGGTTGCTTTCCGCGTACTGGCGCTCGAACAGGCGCGCCAGTTCGCTGCCCGTCTCGTTGGCGATCTCGTAGACGTGCTTGTAGTAGGCGGCGACCTTGTCGGTCGTCGGCTGCACCGAGGTCGTCGCGATGTCGGCCCACTGCTTGGGATCCTTGACTTCGACGAGCGAGCGCAGCGCTTCGGTCGACTCTTCGAGCGAGGTCTTGGTGGCCTGGACGTTGAGCGCAGCCAGCCGCTCGAAGCCGGCGATCGATGCCGCGGTGGCGTTCTGGAGCGTCTCGAGCGCGGATTTCTGCAGCTGTACCAGCTGCTCGGGGTTCGTGATCATGTCTTCGGTTCCTGTGTTCGGGAGGTCGTCTACGGATGAGGGAGGAGGCGTCCTAGCGAATGCTGCAACGCAACAATGGCAAGTTTAGGGCGCGATACGCGGATGTCAAGCATTGTTTTGTTGCGGCGCAGCGGACGACGCTGACTCGGAGCTCCAGCCGTCGGAAATGTCAAGGAGGAACGCACCATCCGTCGCGAAAAAGCGACCGGTCATCGAGAAAGCGGTTCAAGGATCGGCCGCAAGTCCCTCAATTCCTTGTGCTTTCTGTAGACTCGCCGCTCGGGGGGAAGGGCAGGTTCTCGGAGACGGCAGATGTCGGTTGGATCGCGGCGGGGCTGGCGGCGCGCGTGCGTCGCTTTCTTGATTTCCTTTGGTCTCGCTGGGGTATTCCAGCCGATGCCCGCGGCCGCGTCGGGCAAGCGCGCGACCGGTGCCGATTCCGCCGGAACGACGAAGGCCGCCAGCTCGGCCCGGACCGCGCGCAAGGCCGCGCCCCGAAGCGCCGGCCGCCGCGCGGGCCCGCGTTCGAACGCCAAGGCGCGCACTCCGGGTGCGTCGGGCGCGAAGCGGGCGAAGGCGCTCGCCGATGCGCGCGCGCGCTCGGCTGCCCAGGCGCGCGCCCGCGCCGAGAGCGTCGTTCGTGCCGCCGTCCGGCCGTCGATCGGCCACGCCTTCGGGCTTCACGACGTCGACGACCCGCTGTCGCTGCAGTCGGCGGTCGCGCTCGTCGTCGACCAGCACAGCGGGGAGGTGCTGTTCGAGAAGAACTCGCGCGCCGTGCTTCCGATCGCCTCGATCAGCAAGCTGATGACCGCGATCGTCGTGCTCGACGCCGGGCTGCCCCTCAACGAAATGCTCGAGATCTCCGACGCCGACGTCGACACCGAGCGAAACACGCGTTCCCGGTTGCGCACCGGCACCCGGCTGACCCGGGACGAGCTGCTGCACCTGGCGCTGATGTCCTCGGAGAACCGCGCCGCGCACGCGCTCGGCCGGCACTATCCCGGCGGAATGCCGGCCTTCGTCGCGCAGATGAACCGCAAGGCGCAGGAGCTCGGCATGACGAGCTCGGGATTCGTCGAGCCGACCGGCCTGTCGAGCAGCAACGTCTCCAGCGCGCGGGATCTCGCCCTGCTCGTGCAGGCGGCCTCGCGCTACCCGCTGATCCGCGAGTACTCGACCGCCAGTGCGCTTTCGGTCGACACCGGCTACCGCACCGAGAGCTTTCGCAACACGAACCGCCTGGTCGATCGCAGCGACTGGGAGATCGGGCTGCAGAAGACCGGCTTCATCTCCGAGGCGGGGAACTGCGTCGTGATGCAGACCCGCATCGATTCGCGGCCGGTGGTGGTGGTGCTGCTCGACGCCGCCCAGCGTGCTGCACGCGTCACCGACTCGTTGCGCATCCGCGAATGGCTCGAAGGGCTCGGCGAGGACGCAGTGCACCGGGTCTCGCACCCGGACGTGGAAGCGAAACGGCCCATCCGCGAAGCGGGCGCGAACAACGTCTGATCCGCCGCGGCGGCGCGAATCGCGCCCCGGCGCGCACGCGCACCGCGACGGATCCGCAGCGGTGCCGGCGGCCGTCCCGGGTTCAGGAAACGGCGCGGTCGTCGGAGTCGTACCCCAGCGACGACGAGATACCGTCGGCGGTGCGGCACAATTGCTCGATCCATTCGTCCTGGATGAAATCGGCGGGCGCCGAGATCGACAGCCCCGCGACCAGCTTGCCGCTGTCGTCGCGCACGCCGGCGGCGATGCAGCGCACGCCGAGCTCGAGCTCCTCGTTGTCGCGTGCGTAGCCGCGTGCGCGCACGAGCGCGAGTTCGCGCTCGAGCTGTGCGGGATCGGTGATGCTGTTGCGCGTATGTCCGGCGAGCCCGGTGCGCACCGCATAGGCGCGCACGACGCGCGGGTCGTCCGCGGCGAGGAAGAGCTTGCCGACCGACGTCAGGTGCAGCGGAGCCCGACCGCCGACCGCGCGCACGACCTGCATCCCCGAGCGCTCGGAGACGGCGCGCTCGATGTAGACGATCTCGTCGCCCTGGCGTATCGACAGGTTGACCGTCTGGCCGGTGCTTCGATGCAGCTCGCGCATCGCGCCCAGCGCGGCATCGCGTACGTTCATCCGCGCCTTGACGAGGTTGCCGAGTTCGAGCAACCGGATCCCGAGCTGATAGGACCCCGGCTCGGCGCGGTCGACGAAGCGGGCGGTGACGAGATCGTTGAGGATCCGGTGCGCGGTGGACGGGTGCAGTCCGGTGCGCAGCGACAGCTCCTTCAGGCTGACCGGATCGCGCTGCTGGGCGAGCGCGTCGAGCAGGGAGACGAGGCGCTCGATCACCTGGATCGCGGTGCGACCCTCTTCGTTGGGCGACAATCGGGGGCGGGGCATCGGTGCGATTCGTTTCCGAGCGGCCTGGGGAGGAAGGGTAGCACGATGCGCGACCGTATCCTGCATTGTGAAACAACACGAACACGCCGGAGGGCCTGCGAAGGGCGCCGCCGGTCGCCTGCCGGCACGCGACGCGGATGATCGGTCCCGGGCTCGCGCGCGTGCTCTGGCGGTCGCTCGCCGTGGTCTCGGTCGCGCTGGGCGTCGTCGGGATGATCCTGCCCGTGGTGCCGACGGTTCCCTTCCTGATCGTGGCCGCCTGGGCGGGCAGTCGCGGCTGGCCGCGCCTCGAGACCTGGCTGCTCGAGCATCGGCGCTACGGTCCCGACATCCGGCGCTGGCGCGAGCACGGTGCCGTACCCCGGCGCGCCAAGTGGTTCGCCTCGCTGATGATGGTCGCCAGCGCGGCCACGCTCGCGTTCTCGCCCGCGGCGGTCTGGCTCAAGCTGGCCGTGCCGTCGGTGATGGCGATCGTTGCGCTGTGGCTGTGGCGAAGGCCGGAGGCCTGAGCCGGGGGTTGTCTATCCGAGCCAGGTGCGCAGCGCGCCGAGCGGGTCGTGCGCGAGCGCGATCGAGATCATCATCGCGAAGCACGCGAGCGCGGCGATCGACCAGCCGATGCGCGACGCGGTCGAGCGCGCACGGCGCAGCGCCATCGTACCGAGCACGATGTACACGAGCAGCAACGACAGCTTCGCCGCCAGCCAGGGAACGACGAAGGGGTTCAGCTGCAGCACGTAGAGGAGCAGCAGCGCCGCCGCGAGCAGGCCGGTGTCGATCAGCCAGCTCGCGCGGCGTGCCGCCCTGGAGGCACTCCAGCGCGCGCCCGCGACCGTCGCCAATGCGCGCGCCGTGAACAGCGTGCCGCTCGCAGCGACGAATCCGATGTGGACCAGCCGGATCTGCGGGTAGAGATCGAGCAGCAGCGCCGGAGGCATCCGTGGGCGGTCAGCGGATCGTGAAGTCGATCACGATCTCGCCGGGATTGCGGCTGACGTACTTGATGTCGACGTGCTCGCCGAAGCGGTCGAGGATCTGGTCGAGCAGCGGCAGCGGGTCGTGGTCGTTCATGAAGCGCATCGTCTCGCCGGGCTGCAGTGCGCCGAGCGCGCCGAAGATGGCCGAGTGGCGGAAGCGCCGCGCGACACCGCGTGCGTCGAAGGGGTAGGTGCTTTCGTTCAGGATGTGCAGGGAATTGTCCGACATTGCTGCTCCGGTGAGCGGAGGCGCTGGCCGCGCGACGGGCTCGTTCGCCAAAGCGGAATCTAAAATGCCGCTTTTCGCTCGTCAAGCCTCCGTGTGCGCTTGGGCGACTTCGGCCACCCGCGTCGCTTCGTGCAGCGCGCGGGCGCATTGCCCGACCAGCGCCGGTCCCCGGTAGATGAGCCCGGTGTAGAGCTGCACGAGCGTCGCGCCGGCGACGAGCTTCGCGCGCGCGTCGTCGGCGGAGAGGATGCCGCCGACGCCGATGATCGGATAACCGCGCGGCAGCGCCGCGCGCAGCGCGCGGATCACGTGGTTCGACGCTTCGAACACCGGCGCGCCCGAGAGCCCGCCGGCCTCGGTCGCGTGCCGCAGGCCGGCCACCGCGTCGCGCGATACGGTGGTGTTGGTGGCGATCACCGCGTCGATCCCGTGTCGCAGCAGCAGCGCGGCGATCGCGTCGATCTGCGCGTCGTCGAGGTCGGGGGCGATCTTCAGCGCGAGCGGAACCGTCCGGCCGTGCACCTGCGCGAGTTCGTCGCGGCGCGTGCGCAACGCGTCGAGCAGTTCGTCGAGGGCGTCGTGCGCCTGCAGTTCACGCAGCTTCGCGGTGTTCGGCGACGACACGTTCACCGCGACGTAGCTCGCGTGCCGATAGACGCGTTCGAGGCCGATCCGGTAGTCGTCGACGGCGCGCTCGAGCGGCGTGTCGGCGTTCTTGCCGATGTTGATGCCGAGCACGCCGCGGTAGCGCGCGCGCGCGACGTTGGCGACGAAGGCGTCGACGCCGTCGTTGTTGAAGCCCATCCGGTTGATCAGCGCTTCGCGCTGCGGCAGGCGGAACAGCCGCGGCCGCGGGTTGCCGGGTTGCGGCCGCGGCGTGACCGTGCCCGCTTCGACGAAGCCGAAGCCGAGCGCGGCAAGCGCGTCGACGTGCGCGGCGTTCTTGTCGAGTCCGGCGGCCAGGCCCACGCGGTTCCGGAAGCGCAGCCCCATCACCTCGACCGGGTCCTCCACCGGGCAGCCGGCGAGCACGCCGATGCCGCCGAGGCGGCCGACCCCGTCGAGGGCGCGCAGCGTGATCTCGTGGGCGGTTTCGGCGTCGAGGGCGAACAGCAGCGGGCGGGCGACCGCGTACGGAATCATCGTGACGCGGACGCTGCGCGTTCCTCGAGCGGTACCCACGCACCGTCTTCCAGGCATTCGAGCGGCCGGAAGCGCGACTTGTAGGACATCTTCGGACTCTGCTCGATCCAGTAGCCGAGGTACAGGTAGGGCAGCTCGAGGTGTCGGCACTGCTCGAGCTGCCAGAGGATGTTGTAGGTGCCGTAGCTGGCCGATGCGACGTCGGGGTCGAAGAAGGTGTAGACCGACGAAAGGCCGTCGTCGAGCATGTCGATGATCGACACGATCCGCAGCGTTCCGTCGGCGTCGCGGAACTCGACGAGCCGCGTGTTCACCTTGCTCTGCAGCAGGAACTGCGCGTACTGCTCGCGGCTGTCCTGGTCCATGCCGCCGCCGGAGTGGCGGCTCGCCTGGTAGCGCAGGTACAGGGCGTAGTGCTCGGGCGAGAAGCCGAGCCGCGCGATCAGCGTGCGCAGCGTGCCGTGCGCCTTCAGTGCCCGGCGCTGGCTGCGATCGGGCACGAACGAGGCCACCGGAATGCGCACCGGCACGCAGGCGCGGCAGCCGTCGCAGTGCGGGCGGTAGGTGAAGATGCCGCTGCGGCGAAAGCCGGCGCGGACCAGGTCGCCGTAGACGTCGGCGTTGATCAGGTGGTTCGGGGTGGCGACCTGGGAGCGCGCCTGGTGCCCGGGCAGGTAACTGCACGGATACGGTGCAGTGGCGTAGAACTGCAGTGCCGAGAACGGCAGTTCCTTCAGGTGCGTCATGCGTGCGGCAATTCGATGCGCATCGTTCGCCAATCGGGTGCGGGTTCGCGAACGAGTTCGTCGACCGTCTCGAGAAACGCTGCGCGCGGTACTTCGCGCGCACCGAGCGACGCGAGATGACGAGTGCTCTGCTGGCAGTCTATCACGCGAAAACCGTGTGCCTCGAGCAGCTGCGCGAGCGCC
Source organism: Burkholderiales bacterium (assembly GCA_044507525.1). Taxonomy (GTDB): domain Bacteria; phylum Pseudomonadota; class Gammaproteobacteria; order Burkholderiales; family Burkholderiaceae_E; genus Zeimonas. The sequence goes on along the minus strand of JBIQJM010000015.1, from coordinate 11,793 downwards.
ACCAGCGCGGCTTTCGAGGCGTCGGGCTCGCGCGCGAACATCGATTCGCCGTAGAACATCCGCCCGATCGCGACGCCGTAGAGCCCGCCCACCAGACGCTCCTCGTTCCACACCTCCACCGAATGCGCCGCACCGAGCCGATGCAGCGCGCCGTAGCCGGCGCGGATCGCCTCGGTGATCCAGGTGCCGTCCTGGTCGGCGCGCGGCGCGGCACATTCGAGCATCACGCGCTCGAAGCAGACGTCGAGCGTGACGCGCCAGCGTGCGTCGCGGCGGGCGGCGCGCAGCGTCTTGCGCAGCGAGCGCGACACGCGCAGCTCGCCCAGGTGCAGCACCATGCGCGGGTCGGGCGACCACCACAGCACCGGCTGCCCGTCGGTGTACCAGGGGAAGATCCCGCGATGGTAGGCCTCGAGCAATCGCTCCACCGACAGCTGTGCGCTCGCCGCCAGCAGCCCGTTGGGCACCCGCCAGGCCGACGCCGGGTCGGGGAGCGGTTCGCCCGGCCCGAGCCAGGCGAGCATGCGACGCGGCGAGCGGGTCATCGGCTTCGCGCCTCGCTCATGGGGGCCGCCTCGCTCATGCGCGCGCGCAGCGCGCATGGCGTTCGCGTGGCGCTCGAGGCGCCCGCGTCTCGTTCAGCCACAGCGCATCAGCTGCCGGCAGTAGCGCTCGATCGGCACCGCCGTCGTCGAGTCGCCGACCGGCCGGTGCTCGTCGCCGCCGTGCTCGAGCGCGAGCTTCATCGCGAAGGCGTCGAAGAACGCGTCGAACAGTTCGCCGCCGCGCGTGCCGACCGCGTAGAGCGCGTCGTCCGCGGCATCGTGCTCGAGGAGGATCGCGGCGAGCGGCTGCGTGGCCGGACCCGCCAGCACGCGCGCGCCCGCCGCGGGGTCGTATTCGCTGTGTTCGGCGCAGCAGTGGATCACCTGCGCCCGCCGCGAAACGGCGGACGGTTCGTCGCGATAGTTGATGAACGTGATCTCGCGCGTCGGGTACGCCATCTTGTGCGCGCAGATCGCCGAGAAGGCCACGATCGAGCCCTTGGGACCGACGCCGCCCTCCCACGTGTAACGCTCGTCGTCCTGCGTCTCGAGCCGCACCGAGCGCTGCGTCGGTTTGTCGAGATCGATCAGGAAAGCCGGCGTGCCGACGAAGGGGTACGAAAAGACGAGCGCCTTGCGGGCCTCGATCGCGGCGGCTTTCAGCGGATGCCCGTCGGCGCCGAGCAGCCGCGCGCGCGGCCAGTCGCGCGCCTTCGTCCGCGACCGATCCTGCGCGGCCCATGCGCGCTGCGCGTGCGAAACGGGATCTGCTGCCGCAGCGGCAGCCGCGCAACCGAGCACGAACCGGCGACGACGCATGTGCATGAAACCTCCGCTGCGACGTGGTCAGGGCGAGTCAGGGCGGCGGTCGGCGCGGGCCGACTGCCCCCGAATGCATCGACCACTTGCCCTCCCGCCGGTCGGCGAAGAACCAGCGAAGCGCCTGCGCCACGGTGCGAAACGCGAGCGAATCCCAGGGGATCTCGTCCTCGCGGAAGAGCTTCGCGTCGAGGCTCTCCGGACCCGGTTGGAAGGCCGTGTCGAGCAGTGCCGCGCGGAAGAAGAGATGCACCTGATTCACGTGCGGCACGTCGACCATTGCGAACGGCGCGCCCAGTTCGATGCGCGCGCCCGCCTCCTCGACGGTCTCGCGCTCGGCGCCTTCGGCGGTGGTCTCGCCGTTCTCCATGAAACCGGCGGGAAGCGTCCAGAAGCCGTAGCGCGGCTCGATCGCCCGCCGGCACAGCAGCACGCGGTCCTCCCAGGTGCAGACGGTCCCGAGAACCATGTTCGGGTTCTCGTAGTGGATCGTTCCGCATCGCGCGCAGCAGAAGCGCGGCCGGTTGTCACCGGGAGGAACGCGCGATTCGACTTCGTGTCCGCAGACCGAGCAGAACTTCATGGCGTGGGCGGTTTGGCCGACGAGTGTAGCAGCGGGCACCAAGGCAAGTTGGCCGGATCGGATACGTCGGGAGCAGGTGACGCGGCTTTCGGCACGCGTCGTCGCGGCGCTCGTGCGGCGCGCTCGTCGTGCGCGTCTGCCTGCGGTGGCGGTTTGCGGTGTCCGCCGCCGCTACGCTATAATCATCGGTTCCAGACGCGGGGTGGAGCAGTCTGGCAGCTCGTCGGGCTCATAACCCGAAGGTCGCAGGTTCAAATCCTGCCCCCGCAACCATACCCAAGGACAGCCGGCGACGAGCAATCGCGCCGGCTGTTCCATTTCCGACGTCGGCGAACGCGCACTCGCCAACGTGGACGATCGACACGCGGCCGATGATCTGCGCCGGGATGTAGCGGGCGCGCTCGCGATCCCTCCAACCGCCTCGAGTTGCTCCCAGCCGGTCCGAACGAGCACAGCGGCGGCTGGGTACGTTCGAGTTGGTCGCTCCCCTCCATGCCGCATTCAGCCGTTGGTCGATTGGATCATCGACTCAGCGCAATGTCGGAATGGGCGACATCCTTTATTCGCACGAACCCGAGTTCGGTCGCGGGCAAGCCTTCCAGCACAACGGAAGTCGATGTCCAGGCTCCCGTTCGCAACGTCTCGGTGAGCGTGAGATTTCTGGATCCCGACGGCTCGCTTGCGGGATTTCCCTTTTCGTCGATCCTTCCCCACTCCACTGTTGCGTTCAAGCCGTTGATTGGCGCCGCAAGGACATTGCCGAACTGCAGCGTCACTTTCGATCCGTTCGCGTATGGCTTCACATCGACGAGCTTGACGGTAACGAGACCGAGATCGAATCGAACGATTGCGTGGCTGGTCTTTTCTGGTTCCAGGAATGCCACTCGACTGAATGATTGGACCAGGATCTTTATTTCATGCTCTACCTGCGCGACCCTGAGATCCTCGATGCTGTCTGCGAGCGCATCCAGCTCCGCCTTCATTTCTCCTGTCTGCACTCGAAGCTCGTTGATCTGGCCTTGCAAGCGTGGTGCAAGTTGCGTTTCGAGATCGCACCCGGTCAGTAGAACGGCAATGAACGCGAACGACGCTGCGAAGCAAACGGGCCTGAGTAGAGTCATGCCGAGGAAGCTCGTTCTTTCCAGTCCGGGACGAGACGATGCTTCTCGCGAACGCCGAAACGCAATGCATCGCGTCAACATCCTGCTCTTGGAGGTTATCGACGGATGCGCATCGTTGACAGATAGAAGGTACACCCGGCCATCGCGACGGTGTAAGCGCCTCTTTACCATCACGCGACCGTCCTTTGCTTTCACGAGCACTTCGTTACCGGCACCCACGGGAAAATCCGTTTCGACAAAATGCCCGTCATCGCCGAGCCGTGACGAGCTCGCCCCCCACTGGTGGGCGTGGCTGCCGTCGCGGCTCCTGCTCTTCGTCCGGTAGCGGCGAGCAGCGCCGCCGGAGCGAGCAGCGCGAGCGTGCCGGGCGCCGGCACGCTCGCTTGCTGCAGCACCCACCGCCCCGTCGCGCCAGCCCACAGGGGACCCTCGGAGGCATACTCCAGCGACCATAAATCGCTGTCGCCGATTCGACGGAACCAGGCTGAAGATTGACCATCGCCGACGTGCAGGAACGAATCGGAAATCTCGATCATCGCGAGCCACACGTACCCCTCTCCGGTGGCGGGCGTAACGCGGATCGGCTCCGCGCCAACGCTCACGTTGAACTCGAAATGCTCGAGAGGGCCGGCTGTCGCCCAGTCGCACGCCGGGTCCATTTCGGGATAACACTCGAAGTGGTAGCTCTCCCACTCCAGGCTCACCCACCCGGACGCCGACTCGATGGGCCAAGCCCAGGGGTTATCCGGCTCGGATGTGCTCACCGTCTCCCAGACGTAGACAGCACCCCAGGCCGGCGCGCACAGGGCGAACGCCAGCGCACACAGAATGGCGCGCATCGGATCCTCCTACTTGACGTTCCTTTCTGGAACGCAAGAATTGGACCGGCTCGAGTAATCAAGCAGTTACGGTGTTGGCGCGGCGCGCCTGTAAGAAATAACGACAGTATTTCTTCTGTCTTCGCGTCCGGCGATCAGCCGATCCATCGCTTCCTGCAGCAGCAGTCCGGGTTGTCGAGCCAGCCCGTGTCGCCGCTCAGCGCACGCGCGATCCACTCCCTGATGATCTCCTCGGCTTCGTGGTCGCCCGCGGCGACGCGCTTCATCAATTCGTCCAGTTCCCGGTCCGACACAAGCGTTCTCACTATTGCAGCGGTGCGAACGATAGAGCCGCTCTGGAGCCGAAACGTTGCGTTGCCGCAATGCACCATCAATCCGGGTCGTCGGCCGACGATCGGCAGGATCCGCAGGACGGGCGGGCGGCGATCGGCACCGAAAGCCGGTGTCGGCGACGCGGGAGCCGTCTGCCCGCCCATCGACTGCTCGTGGTCTTCCTTCGTGTATGATCGAGTCGAGCTCGAGCAGGCAGGTCTCCATTGCCTCCGAAGCGCGGCGGATCGATCGAAGGGAGTTCCACTCCCCCGAATCCCGCCAAGTGCCCTTCTGCGAGCCGCACCGACCTGGCTGGTAACCCGATCGCGATCTTCCGGCACCCTCCGGACCCTCCCATTTTCCGGGCACGGCCGGCCGGGTTGACGAAACGTACGAGCGGAGCGCGAAACACGGGGCCGTCGAGCGTCGGCGCAGCTCCCCAGATGCAGCCCGTATCCGATGAACACCGAAGAAGCGAAGATCGTCCTCGAGGCCGCGCTGCTGTGCGCAGCCCAGCCGCTGAGCGTCAGCGAGCTGCGCAAGCTGTTCGACGACGAGCTCGGCGCGGACACGATCCGCAGCCTGCTCGACGAACTGCGCGAGCAATGGAACGGGCGCGGCGTCGAGCTGACCGCGCTCGCGACCGGCTGGCGATTCCAGAGCGCGCCGCAGATGGCTCCGTACCTCGGGCGCCTGAACCCCGAGAAGCCGCCCCGGTACTCCCGTGCCCTGCTGGAGACGCTCGCGATCATCGCGTACCGGCAGCCCGTCACGCGCGGCGACATCGAGGAGATCCGTGGCGTGACGGTCGCCGGCCACCTCGTGCGAACGCTCGAGGAGCGCGGATGGGTCGAGGTCATCGGGCACAAGGACGTGCTCGGGCGGCCCGAGCTGCTCGGCACCACGCGTCAGTTTCTCGACGACCTCGGTCTGCGCTCGCTGGCCGAGCTGCCGCCGCTGCTCGAGCCCGGCCAGGCTTCCGAGGCGGCCGATGCGCTCGAGCAACGCGTGATCGAGTTCGCCTCTCCGGGCGAAGCGAGCGATGCGTCGCCCGAATCGACGAGCGAAGCACCGAGCGATTTGCCGCCGGCATCCACGGGTGAGGCGAACGCCGCCCCGCAGGAGACGACCGACGAAGGCGCGACCGAAGTAGCAGTGGCCGAAGAAGCAGCGACCGCAGAAGCAACGGCCGAAGAAGCAACGGCCGAAGAAGCAACGGCCGATGATGCGGCGCGAGAACCGACGAGCGAAGCCGCCGCGGGCGACGTCGCGCACGAGCCGGGCACGCTCGTCGAAGCGATCGACGAGACTCCATCCGATTTCCCCGAACGAGCCCGATCCGCCGAACCCAGTGAGGGATCCGCTTGAACCACGAACATTCCGGCGATAGCCATCCTTCGGTCGTCGTCGAAGCGACCGATTCCGAGTCCCGCGCGCCGACCGCGCAGCGGGAGGACGCGACCGAAGCGGCCGCCCCGCACGGCGAAGCGCCCGCGCGGCAGAACGACGAAGGCCAGGCGCGCGAGGGGCGTCCGCCCCGCACGCCCTACAGCCGCCGGCGCGGCGGGCGTTCCGGCCGCGGACCGCGCGGATCGGGGCGCCGCGGCGAAGGCGAAGCTGCGCCGAACCGTCGCAGCGCAGACGACGACGCGCCGCGGGCGGAGTCCCCGCGCGCCGCGAACGCTTCCGGGGTCGAAGGCGCGACCGCCGACGCCGAGCCTTTGCCCGTCTACGCGCGCACGGCGGCCATCGGACTCGAATCGGCGCAGCCGCGCCGCCGCGGCGCGCGCAAGCCCGCCGGGGAAGACCAGCCGAAGCTGCACAAGGTGCTTGCCGACGCAGGGCTCGGCTCGCGACGCGACATGGAGGAGTTAATCCTCGCGGGGCGCGTCTCGGTGAACGGACAGCCGGCGCACATCGGACAGCGCATCGGCCCGAACGACCAGGTACGCGTCAACGGCCGCACGGTGCCGCGCCGCGCGACAGCGCCGGTGCAGCGCGTGTTGCTCTATCACAAGCCGGCCGGCGAGATCTGCACGCGCGACGATCCCGATCGCCGCGCCACCGTGTTCGACAAGCTGCCCCGGTTGAAGGGCGCGCGCTGGGTGGCCGTCGGCCGCCTCGACTTCAACACCGAGGGGCTGCTGGTCTTCACGACCTCGGGCGACCTCGCGAACCGCCTGATGCATCCGCGCTACGGCTGGGAACGCGAATACGCGGTGCGCGTGCTCGGCCGCATCGACGACGAGGCGCGCGAGAAGCTGCTCGCCGGCGTGGAACTCGACGACGGGCCGGCGAAGTTCTCGCTGCTCGAGGACATCGGCGGCGACGGCGCGAACAGCTGGTATCGCGTCGTGCTCTCCGAAGGACGCAATCGCGAGGTGCGGCGCATGGCCGAGGCCGTCGGCGTCACCGTCAGCCGGCTGGTGCGCCTTCGCTTCGGTCCGGTCGCGCTGCCGCGCGGCCTGCCGCGCGGGCGCTGGATCGAGCTCGACGAGGCCGACGTGCACGCGCTGATGCGCGAAGTGCGGCCGGCGAAAGGCGTGCCGAATTCCGCGCCGGCGGCGGGCGAGGCCGGCAACGGGGCCGACGACACGATGCGGCGCGAGGCAGCGGGAAGCGACGACGAAGACCTCGAGCACGACGACGCCTACGAGGATCCGGACGACTCGATCGGCAATCGCGCGCTTCCCCACGAAGCCGAGGAAGAGACGCACCGTCCCGAGTACGACGACGATGAATGGCAGCCGCGTTCGGCGAACGCGCACCAGGAGGCGATCACGCGTGCCGTGCGCAGCGGCGAGCCGGGCGCCTCGATGCCGGGCGGACGTCGCGGCGGCTTCGGCAAGTCGCGCGGGCGCAGCGGCGCACGCGGCGGCGCTCCGTTCACCGGCCCGATGGATCACGCCCGCGGTGGCAGTGGGTACGGCGGCGGATACGGCGCGCCCGGAGCGGGGCGCGACCCCTTCGGCGGTGGCGGGCGCGGGCCGACCGGTGCGAAGGCGCGCCGAGGCGGGCAGGGCGGGCGTGGCGGCCCGCGCGGTCCGGGCGGCCCCGGCGGTCCGCCGTCCTCGGGCGGGGGGCCGAAGCCGTCCGCACGAGGCGGCCGACGCGGTGGCCGTTCGCGCGGACGCGGGCCGGGCGGGGGAGGCGCAGGCTCGGGAGGCTGACGGACGGGGCCTTTTGACGGTATAATCGTCGGGATAGTGAATCGCCGCCGTCTGTGATGGGTAATTGAGGGGCGCTTCGCGGCAACCCGGCTCGACGTCACCGGGGCGCGACGAAGCGGAGCACCGGCGGCGTGCTCGAAGAAATGGGCTCTCGCAGGCCCATTTTTTTTTCTCGTCGGGTCGACCGCGGGTCGGCAGGGGGTGGCAATTGACCGAGATGACGTCCACGCAGGCGATCATCGAACGCACCCTGGCCGCGATGGGCTATGAACTGGTCGACGTCGAGCGGGGCCAGCAGGGCGTGCTGCGCGTGTTCATCGACGCCCCCACCGGCATTACGCTGGACGACTGCGAGAAGGTCAGCCGGCAGTTGTCCTACGTGCTGGAGGTCGAGGACGTCGACTACGCGCGACTCGAGGTCTCGTCGCCGGGGCTCGATCGACCGTTGAAGAAGGCGGCCGATTTCGATCGCTTCGCCGGCTCGGAGGTCGCGATCCGGTTGCGCGAGCCGCTGGAGGGCAGGCGCAATTTCGACGGGCTGCTCACCGTCGAGGACGACGGGCGCTACGGGCTCGAACTGGTCGATCGCCCGGCCGAGGAGTCGCGCACGAAGGGCGCGCGTCCGGCGAAGAAGGCCCGGGTGCAGCGCGCGCGGAAGGCGGCACCGGCGGCGGGCGAGGCGGCCGATGCGGCCGGGGCGCAGGCGGTCCGCAAACTCGTTTTTTCGCTCGACGAGATCGAGCGGGCTCGGCTGGTGCCGAAGCTGAAGTTCCAGGAGAGGCGTAAATGAGCCGGGAAGTTCTGTTGCTGGTCGACGCGCTCGCGCGCGAGAAGAACGTCGCGCGCGAGGTCGTGTTCGGCGCGCTCGAGAGCGCGCTGGCTTCCGCCATGAAGAAGCGCTTCAAGGAGGAAGTCGACATCCGCGTCTCGGTCGACCGCATGACCGGCGAGTCGGAGTCGTTCCGGCGCTGGCAGGTCGTCCCCGACGGCGAGCTCGAGGACCACGACATCCAGGTGATCCTGTCCGAGGCGCAGAAGCAGATCGGCGACATCCAGGTCGGCGACTACATCGAGGAAGAGCTCGAGCCGGTCGACCTGGGTCGCATCGGCGCGCAGGCGGCCAAGCAGGTCATCCTGCAGAAGATCCGCGACGCCGAGCGCGAGCAGATCATCAACGACTTCCTCGCGCGCGGCGAATCCGTGCTGTCGGGCACGATCAAGCGCATGGATCGCGAGGGCGCGATCGTCGAGTCGGGCAAGGTCGAGGCGCGGTTGCCGCGCGACCAGATGATCCCGAAGGAGAACCTGCGCGTCGGCGACCGCGTGCGCGCGTACGTCGCGAAGATCAACCGCGAAGGACGCGGCCCGCAGCTGTACCTGTCGCGCACGGCGCCCGACTTCATCCGCCACCTGTTCGCCAACGAGGTCCCCGAGATCGAGCAGGGGCTGCTCGAGATCAAGGCCGCGGCGCGGGACCCGGGCGTGCGCGCGAAGATCGCCGTGCACTCGAACGACCGGCGCGTCGACCCGATCGGCACCTGCGTGGGGGTGCGCGGCTCGCGCGTGCAGGCGGTCACGGGCGAGCTCGCGGGCGAGCGCGTCGACATCGTGCTGTGGTCCGACGACCCGGCGCAGTTCGTCATCGGCGCGCTGGCGCCGGCGAACGTGTCGTCGATCCTCGTCGACGAGGACAAGCACAGCATGGACGTCGTCGTCGACGAGGACAACCTCGCGCTTGCAATCGGCACCGGCGGCCGCAACGTACGCCTGGCGTCGGAGCTCACCGGCTGGCAGATCAACATCATGAGCGCCGAGGAGTCGCAGGCGAAGAGCGAAGGCGAGCGCGAGTCGCTTCGCCAGGTGTTCATGAGCAAGCTCGACGTCGACGAGGATCTCGCCGACGTGCTCATCGAGGAGGGCTTCACCACCGTCGAGGAGGTCGCCTACGTCCCGATCAACGAGATGCTCGAGATCGAGGGCTTCGACGAGGATACGGTGAACGAGCTGCGCAACCGCGCGCGCAACGCGCTGCTCACCGAGGCGATCGCCACCGAGGAGAAGCTGGGCACCACGGCCGAGGACCTGCTTGCGCTCGAAGGCATGGACCGCGACCTCGCGGCGAAGCTGGCCGATGCGCAGGTATACACGCGCGACGACCTCGCCGAGCTGGCGGTCGACGAGCTGGTCGAGGCCACCGGCATCGACGAGGAACGCGCGCGCGATCTCATCGTGAAGGCGCGCGCGCACTGGTTCGAGGAGCCGTCGCCGACCGACGGACAGCAGGAGGGCGCGCGGGCATAGCGGCGCGGCACCACACGGGCGCGGCCGCCTGCCGCGCGAGAGGCCCCCGCGAGGCGGCAGACGCGGCGGGCATCAACGACAAGGTTTCGGGAAGGGAATACATGGCGAGTACGAACGTGGCGAAGTTTGCGGCGGAGCTGAAGATGCCGGCCGAAGCGTTGCTCGAGCAACTGCGGGCTGCCGGCCTCGGCAAGCAGTCGCCGGACGACGAGCTGACCGAGGTCGACAAGGAGCAGCTCCTGTCCGCGCTGCGTCGCGCGCACGGCTCGGAAGACGGATCGCGGCGCAAGATCACGCTCACGCGCAAGCAGACTTCCGAGATCAAGCAGGCCGATGCCACCGGCAAGGCACGCACGATCCAGGTCGAGGTGCGCAAGAAGCGCGTGTTCGTCAAGCGCGGTCCCGGCGAAGGCGCTCCGGTCGAGGTGCCGGCCGCCGAGCCGATCGAGGTCGCGCCGCCGATGTCGGTGGTCGACGAGGAGCAGCAGCGGCTGCGCGAGGCCGAGGAGCAGCGCCAGCGCGAGCTGCTCGAGCGCCAGGCGGCCGAGCTGCGCGAGAAGCAGCTGCGCCTGGAGCAGGAGCGCGAGCGTGCGGCGCAGGCGGCTGCCGAGGCGCAGCGGCGCGAGGAGGAAGCACGCCGCGAAGCGGAACGTGCGGCCAGCGCCGACAGCGCCGAGGCGCAGTCGGCCGAGGCGCGCCAGCGCGCCGAGGAAGAGGCGCGCGCGGCCGAGGAAGCCGTTCGCAAGGCCGCCGAGGAGGCCGAGCAGCAGGCCGAGGCGCGACGCGCGGTCGAGGCCGAGGTCGCCGAGATCAACCGGCTGATGAGCCTGCAGCGGCGCCCGCAGCCGCAGGTGGCCGAGGCGCCGCCGGCGGCGCCCGCACCCGCGGCCGCGCCGGGAGCGAAGCCCGCCCAGCCCGCGCAGGCGCAGCCTGCGCAGCCCGGCGCGAAGGCGGGCGTGCGCGGCACCTTGCATCGGCCGGCGAGCGGCGGCCGCGCGGCGCCCGGTGCGCCCGGAGCGGACGCATCGGCGAAGAAGCACGTCAAGAGCGAGAAGCTGTCGTCGACCTGGTCCGACGATGCCGGCAAGAAGCGCGGCATCAAGACGCGCGGCGCGGCGCCGGACAGCGGATGGCGCGGCGGCCCGCGCGGCGGGCGCCATCGCGGCGGCGATCGTCACGACACGGGCATGGGCTCGTCGATGTCGAACGAGCCGATCGTGCGCGAAGTGCACGTGCCCGAGACGATCACCGTCGCCGACCTCGCGCACAAGATGTCGGTGAAGGCCGCCGAGGTCATCAAGACGATGATGAAGCTCGGGCAGATGGTCACCATCAACCAGATGCTCGACCAGGACACGGCGATGATCGTCGTCGAGGAGATGGGCCACAAGGCGCTCGCCGCGAAGCTGGACGACCCGGAGGCCTTCCTCGTCGAGGACGCGGCGCAGTCCGACGCGGCCACCGCGCCGCGCCCGCCGGTCGTCACCGTCATGGGCCACGTCGACCACGGCAAGACCTCGCTGCTCGACTACATCCGTCGCACGAAGGTCGCCGCGGGCGAGGCGGGCGGCATCACCCAGCACATCGGCGCGTACCACGTCGAGACGCCGGGCGGCGTCGTCACCTTCCTCGACACGCCTGGCCACGAGGCCTTCACGGCGATGCGAGCGCGCGGTACGAAGGCCACCGACATCGTCATCCTGGTGGTCGCCGCCGACGACGGCGTGATGCCGCAGACGATCGAGGCGATCAACCACGCGAAGGCGGCCAACGTCCCGATCGTCGTCGCCGTCAACAAGATGGACAAGCCCGAGGCGAACCCCGATCGGGTCAAGCAGGAGCTCGTCGCGCAGCAGGTCGTGCCCGAGGAGTACGGCGGCGACGTCGCGATCGTCCCGGTCTCCGCGAAGACCGGTGCCGGCATCGATGCGCTGCTCGAGAACGTGCTGCTGCAGGCCGAGGTGCTCGAGCTGCGCGCGGTGCACGACGGCGCGGCGAAGGGCCTCGTCATCGAGGCGCGCCTCGACAAGGGCCGCGGGGCGGTGGCGACGGTGCTCGTGCAGTCGGGCACGCTCAAGCGCGGCGACATCGTGCTCGCCGGCT
>JBIQJM010000136.1:0-7223 GCA_044507525.1 Burkholderiales bacterium | reverse complement strand
CTCGGCGGCATGGTGCTGATGCTCTACAACTGCCTGATGACGATCCGCGCCGGCAAGGTCGTCGACGCGCCGGTCCCCGCGCCGGCTGCCGCGCACGCCTGAGGGAAGGAAATGAAGTTCACGCACGCCCTGATCGAGAAGAACCTCACGCTGATGATCGTGCTGATCATCGCCGCCATCAGCGTCGGCGGGCTGGTCGAGATCGTCCCGCTGTTCTTCCAGAAATCGACCACCGAGCCGGTCGACGGACTGAAACCCTACGACCCGCTGCAGCTCGTCGGGCGCGACGTCTACATCCGCGAGGGCTGCTCGAACTGCCACTCGCAGATGATCCGGCCGTTCCGCGCCGAGACCGAGCGCTACGGCCACTACTCGGTGGCCGGGGAGTTCGTCTACGACCGCCCGTTCCTGTGGGGCAGCAAGCGCACCGGGCCCGACCTCGCGCGCGTCGGCGGCCGCTACAGCGACGAATGGCACCGCGTCCACCTGATCAATCCGCGCGACCTCGTTCCGGAATCGAACATGCCCGGCTATCCGTGGCTGGCGAACGCACCCGCCGACGACGGCACCGTCGGCAAGCGCATGACAGTGCTGCGCAAGCTCGGCCATCCGTACAGCGACGAGGAGATCGCGGCGGCACCCGAGGCGCTGAAGGACCGTACCGAGATGGACGCGCTGATCGCCTACCTGCAGGTGCTCGGCACGTCGATCCGCAGCACCGCGCGCTGATCCACGACCACGACCCAGGAGGCACGCACGATGGACGTCAACGTATTCCGCGGGCTGCTGGCGGTGGTCTGCCTGATCGCGTTTCTCGGGATCGTCGCCTGGGCATGGAGCCGCCACCAGCGCGAGCGATTCGACGAAGCGGCGAACCTCCCGTTCGTCGAGGAAGACGAGGACAAGAAACACCATGGCTGATTTCGTCGCTCCGGGCTGGAGCCTGTACATCACGATCGTCACGCTGGTCTCGGTCGCGTTCTGCGTCTGGCTCACCCTGGTGCTCGCGCGCGGACGCGCGCCGGGCAAGCAGGTCGACACCACCGGCCATCGCTGGGACGGCGACCTCGAGGAGTTCAACAATCCGCTGCCGCGCTGGTGGCTGTGGCTGTTCCTGATCACCTGCGTGTTCGGCTTCGTGTACCTCGCCCTCTACCCCGGCCTCGGCTCGTTCCAGGGCCTGCTCGGCTGGAGCCAGAAGGGCCAGTACGAGCGCGAGGTCGCGCGCGTCGACGAGAGCGTCGCGCCGCTGTTCGCGAAGTACCTGCAGCAGGACGTCCCCACGGTGGCCGCCGACCCGCAGGCGCGCGCGATGGGCGAACGCATGTACCTGACCTATTGCGTGCAGTGCCACGGCTCCGACGCGCGCGGCAGCCGCGGATTCCCGAACCTCGCCGACGCCGACTGGCTGTACGGCGGCGACCCGGAGGCGATCAAGGCGACGATCACCGACGGTCGCAACGGCGTGATGCCGCCGATGGCCGCCGCGGTCGGCACGGCCGACGACGTCCGGAACCTCGCGAACTACGTGCTGTCGCTGTCGGGCAGCCGGCACGACGAGGCCGCGGCGGCCGCCGGCCAGGAGAAGTTCCTCGTCTGCGCCGCTTGCCACGGAGAGACGGGTACCGGCAACCCCGCGCTCGGCGCGCCGAACCTCACCGACAGGACCTGGCTCTACGGAGGCGGGCTCGCGAGCATCGTCGAGACGATCGAGCACGGGCGCACGAACCAGATGCCCGCCTTCGGCGAGATGCTCTCCGAGGGCAAGGTGCACCTGCTCGCCGCCTACGTCTGGGGCCTGTCCAACGGCGTCGCAACCGTCGGCTCGCCGAAACCGCATTGAGCGCAGTACCTCCGTCGGTCTCGCGTGCGCCGGCCGGCGCCGCGCGCCCGTCGCCCGCCGGCGACACCGAACAGGCGCTCTACGAAGTCCGCCGCAAGGTCTACCCGCGCGCGGTCACCGGCTGGTACGCGCGCTGGCGCTGGATCCTCGTCTGGGCGACGCAGCTCGTCTTCTACGGGTTGCCGTGGCTGTCGTGGGGCGAGCGCCCGGCCGTGCTGTTCGACCTCGAGGCACGCCGCTTCTACCTGTTCGGGCTCGTCCTCTATCCGCAGGATTTCATCTACCTGACCGCGCTGCTCGTCATCTCGGCGCTCGGGCTGTTCCTGTTCACCACCGTGGCCGGCCGTCTCTGGTGCGGATACGCGTGTCCGCAGACGGTCTACACCGAGATCTTCATGTGGATCGAGCGGCGCATCGAGGGCGACCGCACGGCGCGCATGCGACTCGACCGTGCGCCGATGAGCGCACGGAAGTTCGCGCGCAAGGCCGCCAAGCATCTCGCGTGGTTCGCCGTCGCGCTGTGGACCGGCCTGACCTTCGTCGGCTACTTCACGCCGATCGACCAGCTGCTCGCCGCCGCCGCCACCTTCACGCTCGGGCCGTGGCAGAGCTTCTGGGTGCTGTTCTACGGCTTCGCCACCTGGGGCAACGCCGGCTTCATGCGCGAGCAGGTGTGCAAGTACATGTGTCCGTACGCGCGCTTCCAGAGCGTGATGTTCGACAAGGACACGATGGTCATCACCTACGACCGCGAGCGCGGCGAGCCGCGCGGCTCGCGCTCGCGCAAGGCCGATCCGGCCACGCTCGCCCTCGGTTCGTGCATCGACTGCAACATCTGCGTGCAGGTCTGCCCCACCGGCATCGACATCCGCGAGGGGCTGCAGATCGAGTGCATCGGCTGCGCCGCGTGCATCGACGGCTGCGACCAGGTGATGGACAAGATGGGCTACCCGCGCGGGCTCATCCGCTACACGACGCAGAACGCGCTCGACAACAAGCTCGACCGGCGCGCGATCTGGCGTCGCGTGCTGCGCCCGCGCGTGATGGTCTACAGCGCGGTGCTGCTTGCGGTTACGATCGCGCTGTTCGCGCACCTGGCGCTGCGCGCGCCGCTGAAGGCCGACGTGATGCGCGACCGCGCCCTGGGGCGCGAGGTCGAGGAAGGCATGATCGAGAACAGCTACCGCCTGCAGATCATCAATTCGAGCGAGAAGACGCGCCGATTCCGCGTCGTCGCCGGCGGAATCGACACCGTCTTCCTGGTCGGCGAGACCGAGTTCGAGGTGGAACCCACCGGCGTGCGGCTGGTTCCCGTCAGCGCGCGCGTCGAGCCGGGCGAAGGGCAGCCGGGCAGCAATCCGATCACCTTCCGCGTCGAGGCGGTCGACGACCCGAAGGTCGCGGTCGACGCGAGATCGACCTTCTTCGTGCCTCGCTGAACGGACGGACGGAGATGCAGCCGACGCTGGCAATGAAGACCACCCCCGCGGCACCCGCCGACACCCGCCCCTGGTATCGCCACCGATGGCCGTGGCTGCTGGCGATCGCGCCGGTCGCCGCGCTCGTGGGCGGCATCGTCATGCTGTGGCTCGCGGTCACGACGAGCGACTCGCTCGTCGTCGACGACTATTACCGCGAAGGCCGGGCGATCAACCAGCAACTCGCGCGCGATCGCCTCGCCGCGGCACTGGGCCTTCGCGCGGAGCTGCGTTTCGAGGCGCTCTCCGAGCCCGCGGTGGTGCTGCAGCTCGCCGCCGAACGCGGCAGCGCCTGGCCGCCCGAGCTGCGGCTGCGCATCGTGCACTCGACGATCGCGTCGCACGATCGCGAGTACCGCCTCGAGCACGTCGGAGACGGCCGGTACCGAGCGGCGGCCGCCGCGCCCGGGGACGGCGGTCGCTGGCTCGTGCAGCTCGAGGACGCCGGACGCACGTGGCGGCTCGTCGCGCCGGCGGTCACGCGCTTCGATGTGCCGCTCGCGTTGCAGGCGGGGACGCCGTGAACGGCAACCCCGCTCCCGGGTCGCTCGTCGAGGCGGAGGCGATCGCCGACATCGAGCCGCCGCGCGAGTCGCGGATGCAACGCGTGGCGCGCGTCGTGATGCAGGTGCTGTGGCCGGCGTTCCTGATGGCGATCATCGCCGAAGGCATCGTGTTCTCGATGATCGATCCGCACGAGCTGCGCTTCGTCGCTGCCTACCTGCACGACAGCCGCGGCGCCGCCTACACCGTGTCGTTCTTCGTCTTCTGGGCGCTGTTCGCGTGCTCGAGCGGCATCACGTACTTCCTCGCGCACGGCATCGACGGCCGGCCGGCGCGCGACGGATAGCACGCACGCCGCGACCCGGCGCGGCACTTGCCTAGGACCCCGCCTCCCAGTCGCTCAGGCGGCGACGGTCTCGCTTCGTCGGGCGGCCGCCCTCGATCGACGCGGCGGGGTCTTGCTGCCAGCGGCGCTGCTCGCGTCGCCGCTCGCGCCGTTCGATCGAATCGGCGCTCTCTTCGTAGAGCATGCGTGCCGCCGGCGCCGGGCCGCGACGCTCGCTGAGCGCGAGCACGCGCACGACGCGTTCGTCGTCGCCCACGCGAATGCGCAGTTCGTCGCCCACGCGCACCGATCGCGCCGGCTTCACGCGCTGGCCGCCGACGACGACGCGTCCGCTCTCCACCGCCTGCCGCGCGAGATTGCGCGCGGAGAAGAAGCGCGCGGCCCACAGCCACTTGTCGATGCGGACGTCGCCGTCAGCCGGATCGGGCATCGGCGGCCACGAGGCGGAGCAGGGGGGCAGGCATGGCGAAGCTTCGATGTTTTCGGTATTTTAGGCGGTTGCCCATCGCCGGTCACCGGAGTCCGCGTCCATGTCCGTTCCCCCGAAAGAGCGCTTCTTCGAGGATTTCCGCCCCGGGGAGGTGCTCGAGTTCGGCGACTACCTGGTCACCGAGGACGAGATCGTCGAGTTCGCGAAACGCTACGACCCGCAGCCCTTCCACGTCGACCACCAGGCCGCCGAGCGGTCGATCTACGGCGGGCTGATCGCCAGCGGCTGGATGACCGGCAGCATCGTCATGCGCATGCTCGTCGAGCATTTCATCGCGCCCGCATCGAGCATGGGTTCGCCCGGCGTCGACGAGATCCGTTGGCCGAAGCCCGTTCGCCCCGGCGACCGCCTCAAGCTGCGCGTCACGGTCGTCGACACGCGCCGCTCGCAGAGCAAGCCCGACCGCGGCATCGTCCAGCTTCAGCAGGAAGCGATCAACCAGGACGGCGAGACGGTGATGAGCATCCGGGGGATGGGTCTGTACAAATGCCGGGAGGGCGCGGCGTAGCGGTCGCTCAACGCGGCAACACGCTCTCGCCCATCAGGAACTCGTCGACCGCCCGCGCGCACTGCCGGCCTTCGCGGATCGCCCAGACGACGAGCGACTGCCCGCGCCGCACGTCGCCGGCGGCGAAAAGCTTGTCGACGTTCGTGCGGTAGCTTCCCGCGCCTTCGGTCGGCGCACGTGCGTTGCCGCGCGGATCGCGCTCGACCCCGAAGGCCTCCAGCAGCGACGCGAGCGGTGAGACGAAGCCCATCGCCAGCAGGACCAGGTCGGCCGGAATCTCGAATTCGCTGCCTTCGACCTCGCGCATGCGCATCGGTCCGCCCGCGGGATCGGGCGTCCACTCGAGCCGCACCGCGACCAGCGCGCGCACGCGGCCGTCGGGGCCGGCCGCGAAGGCCTTCGTGCCGACCGCCCAGTCGCGCTCGCATCCTTCCTCGTGCGACGACGAGGTGCGCAGCTTGTACGGCCAGTACGGCCAGGTGAGCTCGCGCCGCTCCTGCAGCGGCGGCTGCGGCATCAGTTCGAGTTGCGTGACCGAAAGGGCCCCCTGGCGGTTGCTCGTGCCGACGCAGTCGGAGCCGGTGTCGCCTCCGCCGATCACGACGACGTGCCGGCCTTCGGCGCTGATCTGCGCCGCGAGCGTGTCGCCGGCGACGATGCGGTTCTGCTGCGGCAGGAACTCCATCGCGAAATGCACGCCGTCGAGTTCGCGCCCGGGCACCGGGAGATCGCGCGAGTGCTCGGAGCCGGCGGCCAGCACGACCGCGTCGAAGTCGCCGAGCAGCGTCTCGGGCGCGACCGTTTCGCTCGCGAGATTCAGGACCGGCACCGCCTTCGCGCTCGCGTCCTCGCCGGTCGGGGTCGAGCCGCCGACGTTCACGCCGGTGCGGAAACGCACGCCCTCGGCGCGCATCTGCTCGAGCCGCCGGTCGATGTGCCGCTTCTCGAGCTTGAAATCGGGGATGCCGTAGCGCAGCAGGCCGCCCGCCCGGTCGTTCTTCTCGAAGACGGTGACGTCGTGTCCGACGCGCGCGAGCTGCTGCGCACAGGCGAGCCCCGCAGGCCCGGAGCCGACGATCGCCACCCGCCGCCCGGTGCGTTGCGCCGCCGGTCGCGGAACGACCCAGCCCATCTCCCAGCCCTTGTCGATGATCGCGTGCTCGATCGACTTGATGCCGACCGGGTCGGCGTTGATGTTCAGCGTGCACGCCGCCTCGCAGGGCGCAGGACAGATGCGGCCGGTGAACTCGGGGAAGTTGTTCGTCGAATGCAGGACCTCGAGCGCGCGCTTCCAGTCGCCGCGGTACACGAGGTCGTTCCAGTCGGGGATGATGTTGTTCACCGGACAGCCGGTCTGGCAGAACGGAACGCCGCAGTCCATGCAGCGCGCGCCCTGTCGCGACGCGGCCTCGTCGGGCAGCCGGTGGACGAACTCGCGATAGTGCCGCACGCGCGACTTCGCTTCCTCGGCCGCCTCTTGCAGCCGCTCGAACTCGAGGAATCCGGTGATCTTTCCCATGCTCTCGTTCTTCGGTGGCGATTCGTCGGATGGCCGGATCAGGCCGCGGCCGCGCGTTCGCGCCCGGGCTGCGCGGCACGCGCCTGGCCGAGCGCGCGCCGGTACTCGTGCGGGAACACCTTGACGAAGCGCGCACGCTCGCGGTTCCAGTCGTCGAGGATCGCGCGCGCCTTCTCGCTGCCGGTGTGGCGGAAATGGCGCTCGACGAGCGACTTGAGGATGATCTCGTCGCATTCGCCGCCGTGCCACGTCTCGGGGTCGCTGTCGGCGATCTGCTGCGCGGTGCTGACGACGCGCTCGAGCGCGACCATCGACGGATTGCAGCGCGACGCGAAGTCGTCGTGCGGGTCGTAGACGTAGGCGACCCCGCCCGACATGCCTGCGGCGAAATTGCGTCCGGTGTGGCCGAGCACGACGACGGTGCCGCCCGTCATGTACTCGCAGCCGTGATCGCCCGTGCCTTCGGCGACGGCGGTCGCGCCCGAGTTGCGCACGCAGAAGCGCTC
The DNA here is from genome assembly GCA_044507525.1 of Burkholderiales bacterium. Classification (GTDB taxonomy): domain Bacteria; phylum Pseudomonadota; class Gammaproteobacteria; order Burkholderiales; family Burkholderiaceae_E; genus Zeimonas. The sequence goes on along the minus strand of JBIQJM010000136.1, from coordinate 29 downwards.
GCCGGCGACGCCGCGGAAGTACGCCTCGC
>JBIQJM010000135.1:0-7365 GCA_044507525.1 Burkholderiales bacterium | reverse complement strand
TAGCGCGCGCGCGACTGGCGAAGGATCCGGTCGACCGCCGCGGCGACGCGGTCGACGCCGGCGCCATCGCGGAAGTCGACCCCGCTGCATTCGACGAAGTTCGTCGTGATCAGCCAGGGATCGAGCTCGAAATGCCGCGCGAAGCGGCGGGCGACGTCGGTGTACGCGGCGAAATGCCGCGACTTGCGCCGCAGCGTCCATCCCGCGTGCAGCGGCGGCAGCAGCACCTGCTCGTGCACGTTCTCGAGCACCGCCGGCAGGCCCGACGAAAGATCGTCGTTGAGCAGGATCGAGCAGGGATCGAAGTCGGCGAGCCCGACGCGCAGGCCGCGCCGCACGAGCGGCTCGACGGTGAGCGTCTCGCCGTCGCCGGTGTCGATGTGCACCGGAGCGACGGCTTGCGGGTCGAGGGTGCCGTAGCGCACCCGCAGCCCGGTCTGGCGCAGGATCTTCGACAGCCGGCGCACGTTGCGCAGGTAGCGCGGGTCGCGGCGCCGCGTCTCGGGGATCAGCAGCAGGTTGCGCGCGTCGGGGCAGTACTTCTCGATGGCCGCCATCGCCGCCTGCACGGCGAGCGGCAGCGTGTCGTCCGACAGGTGCTCGAAGCCCGACGGGAACAGGTTCGTGTCGACCGGCGCGATCTTGAAACCGGCGTTGCGCAGGTCGACCGACGCGTAGAACGGCGGCGTGTGGTCCTGCCATTCCAGGCGGAACCATCGTTCGATGCGCGCGCTCGCCTCGAGCAGATGCCGTTCGAAATCCTGCAGGGGCGCGGAGATCGCCTGGGCGAAATCGGGAACCATGAAAGGAAAACGGTGCGGGCCGTCGGGACGACGACCTCGCACCGATTGTAGCGTCGGGGTCCGTGCCCCGAAGGATCAGCGCGCCTCGCCGGGCAGCGGACCGAGCCGTCCGTCGGCCGTCGCCGCGGCTGCCGCCGGCGCGCGCTCGGGCACGCGCGACAGCGCGTCGCAGGCGAGCGCGGCGGCGTAGGGCAGCGACTGCAGCAGCAGGATCGTCGTCCACAGCGTCGCCTCGAGCCGCCCGCTCGGTTGCGTGAGCAGCACGCCGGTCGCGCACAGCAGCAGCCCGGCGAAGAGGAAGGCCTCCTCGCGCACGGCCAGCGTCGGGCGCGCGGCAGGCGCCTTCGCGTCCTTGCCGCTCGCCTTGCGCGTGATCTCGAAGACCGCGCGGCGGAACGCCAGTCCGCTGAAGACGCCGCGCGCGATCGCGTGCGACAGCGCCATGCCGGCGAGCGCCGAGCCGACGATGTCGGAGACGCTGCAGCGCACGCGCCGCGCATAGAGCAGCGGGCCGAACAGCACCTTGACGACGAAGAACACGAACAGCGGCACCATGAACAGCGCGATCGGCAGGCTGAACCAGTGCGGCGCGGCGAGGATGCCGAGCGTCCAGAACATCGCCGCGAACGCGAACACCAGGTGCAGCGCGTCGCCGAACCACGACAGCCAGCCGGTGAGGAAGTGATAGCGCTGGCCGGCGCTCAGGCGCTCGCCCGAGACCAGCGCCGCCCAGTGGCCCTTGAGGATCTGCATCGCGCCCTGCGCCCAGCGTCGGCGCTGCTTGCGGAAGGAACCGAAGTCCTCCGGCGTCAGCCCCTGGCCCATCACCTCGTCGACGTAGCGCGTGGAGTAGCCCGCCTGCATCAGGCGCAGCCCCAGTTCGGCGTCCTCGCAGATCGTCCACTCCGCCCAGCGTCCGTGCTCGCGCAGCGCCTGCGCGCGGATCAGCGTCATCGTGCCGTGCTGGATGATCGCGTCGCGCTCGTTGCGGTGATGCATGCCGATGCGAAAGAAGCCGTCGTACTCGTAGTTCATCATCCGGCGCAGCGGCTGGCGCTTCCATTCGCGATGCGCCTGCGGCGCCTGCACGACCGCGACCTTCGCGTCGTCGAAGTGCCCGACCAGCGAACGCAGCCAGTCGCGCCGCACGACGTAGTCGGCGTCGACGACGCCGATCACCTCGGCCGCCGGGTCGGTCTGCTCGAGCCCGAAGTTCAGGGCGCCCGCCTTGAAGCCCGGCCAGCTCGGCAGGTGGAAGAAGCGGAAGCGCGCGCCCAGGCGCTCGACGTGCCGCTGCACGGGCTTCCACAGCGCCTCGTCCTTCGTGTTGTTGTCGATGACGAGCACTTCGTAGTTCGAGTAGTCGAGCCGCGCGAGGCTGTCGAGCGTGGCGATCACCATCTCGGGCGGCTCGTTGCAGCAGGCCAGGTGCACCGAGACGCGCGGCTCGCGCGCGCCCGCCGGCAACGGCCGCGGGTCGAAGACGCGGCGCAGGTTGCCCGGCCAGTACATCTCGACGAACTCGAAGCCGTTGGCGAGCAGGATCGCGACCATCGCACCGAGCGACGGCAGCAGCAGCAGCAGCGCGAGCCAGTCGGTGGGCCGCAGGTAGTAGTCGAAGGGCAGCGCCACCAGCCAGACGGCGAGCGACGCGACCGCCTGGATCATCGCCGCGAAGGTGATCCGGCTGGCGAGCCGCAGCCGAGCGAACGCGGCGAAGAACCACAGGATCGGGCCGAGCGCGAGCACCGACGCGGCGAAGGCCTTCGCGCTCCAGTCGGGATCGTTCTCGATCGGGCCGGTCATCGGGAACTTCGGCGTGCGATCGGCGTCGAACACGCCCCAGTAGGCACCGACGCGGCCCTCGTTCGCCGTCTTCCACGGCTGGTCGACCGCTTCCATCAGGTAGTAGTCGATCGAATTCGCGCGCGCGTAGCTGACGAACTCGCGAATGAAGCGCGCCTGCGTCGCCGGCGTCGCGACGGCCGCATCGAAGCGGTCGCCGCGGCTGGGCCAGCCGATCTCGCCGATGACGACCGGCTTGCCGGGGAATCGCCGGCGCAACTGGTCGAGCCGCTGCATCGCGTGATCGATCGCGGCATCGTCGGGCACGCCCTCCCAGTAGGGCAGCAGGTGCACGGTGATGAAGTCGACGTGGTTCGCGAGCTCGGGGTACGTGAACCAGATGTGCCAGGGCTCGGCGGTGGACACGGGCACGTCGGTCGCCTTGCGCATCTCGTTCAGGTAGCCGATCAGCTCCTGCACGCCGACGTCCTCGCGCAGCAAGGCCTCGTTGCCGACGATGATCCGCTCGATGCTCGAGTGGTCGAAGGCCGCGTGCTTGGCGGCCTGCATCTCGCGCCGGTTGTTCAGCGACCGGCGGTCGAGCCAGACGCCGGCGGTGAGCTTCAGTCCGTGTCGACCGGCGATCTCGGGCAGTTCGGGAAACTCGCTGGAGCTGTACGAGCGGATCCGCCGCGTGTATTCGGCGAGCACCGCGAGATCGGCATCGATGTCGGCGGCCGTCGGGTAGCGGCGCTGGGTGGGGTCGTCCCAGCGCTGGAACGCGTTGTACGCCATGCCGGCGACGCGCCCTTGGAAATCGGGCGCCTCGACGGTGGGGTTCAGCAGCTGCCAGGCGGCGAGGTTCGACGCGGCGATCGCCAGCGCGAGCAGCAGCGCCGTCGTCGATACCATGGAGGGCAGTCGTCGGACGATCGCGTAGAGACGCCGCGCCGGCGCGCGCAATTCGATGAGCATCGGCTCTTGGAGCAGTGGAACGATGGGGTGCGAACATTACCGAAGTTTTCGCAAAACCACGGGTAAACCCGGTCTTGTTCGCGCGGACGCCTCGGCATAGCAAGCCCCGTGCCCCCGCCTTCCGCTCCGCGCCCGCGCGAGCTCGCGCTCCTCGCGCTGTTCGCCGTCGCACTGCTCGCGTGGTGGGGCTGGCGCGGCGTCGAGCGTCCGGCGCCGCAGCCGCGGGTCGAGCGCGTCGACTGCGTCTCCTACGCGCCCTTCCGGCATCCGGGCGAAACGCCCTTCGATCCGTCGAGCCGCGTATCGCGCGAACGCATACGCGCCGATCTGCTGCGCCTGTCGGCGATCACCGACTGCGTGCGCACCTATTCGATCGACCAGGGGCTCGACGAGGTTCCGTCGGTCGCACGTGAACTCGGCATGGGCGTCCTGCTCGGCGTCTGGCTCGGTCGCGATCGCGAAAAGAACGCACTCGAGCTCGAACGAGCGCTCGCGCTCGCGCGCAGCCACGCCGGGACCGTGCGCGCGCTCGTCGTCGGCAACGAGGTGCTGCTGCGCGGCGAGCTCTCCGAGAGCGAACTGATCGCGCACGCGGCGCGGGCGAAGGAGGAGCTCGACCTGCCCGTGACCTACGCGGACGTCTGGGAGTTCTGGCTGCGGCATCCACGACTCGCCGACGCGGTCGATTTCGTGACGGTGCACGTGCTGCCCTACTGGGAGGACGAGCCGGTGGCGGTCGACGACGCCGTCGACCACGTCGTCGCCGTCTACCGGCGCGTGCAGCAGGCCTTTCCCGCGCACGAGATCCTGCTCGGCGAGACCGGCTGGCCGCGCGCCGGCCGCCAGCGCCGGGCGGCGGTGCCGGGACGCGTCGAACAGGCGCGCTTCGTGCGCGGCTTCGTCGACGCCGCCGCGTCGAAGGGCCTGCGATACAACCTGATCGAGGCCTTCGACCAGCCATGGAAACGGCGGCTCGAAGGCGCGATGGGCGGCTACTGGGGGATGTTCGACAGCGACGGCGAGCGCGCGTACCCGTGGCGCGGCGCGGTGAGCGCCGACCCGCGCTGGCGCGACGGCCTGCTCGGCGCCGCGGGCGGCGCGGCCGCCTTCGCGCTGCTCGCCGCGTACGCGACGCGGCGCCGGCGCGCGACGGCGGGGGGCGGCACCCGCTTCGTCGTCGCGCAGGCGCTCGCCGGCACGGCGGCGGGCGCACTGCTCGTCGCGCAATGGCAACACGCGGTGCACTGGAACCAGGACTGGACGCACGAATTGCCGGCGATCGCCGGGGCACTGGGAACGCTCGCCTATGCGTGGCTGGCCACGGCACGGCTCGCCGGGCACGACCACGCCCCGGTCGCGGGCGTGCGCGCCGCGCTCGCCGATCGAGCGGCCGCGCTGCCGATGGCGGTGCGCACGCTCGGCCTGCTGCGCTTCGGCTACCTGTTCGCGGCGGCGATGACGGTCGTGCTGCTCGTCTTCGACGCCCGCTATCGCGGCTTCGCGTGGGCGAGCTTCGCGCTGCCGCTGGCGATGCAGGCGCTGCTCGCCGCGCGCGGCGAACGCCTGCCGCAGGACGCGCGCGAGGAACGCGCGCTGTGCGTCGTCGTGCTGATCGGCGCCGCGCTCGCGCTCACGCAGGAGACGCTGCGCAACGTTCAGGCGCTCGTGTTCCTCGGCGGACTCGCGCTGTTCGTGCTCGCCTGCACCGGCGGGCGCCCTTCGCGCACGAGCACGAGCATGCCGAGCAGCGCGCCGACGGCCGAGAGCGTGAACGAATAGAGCACGAGGCCGGCGCCGCCGAGGGCGAGCGCCGCGTACGCCGGCACGCGCCGGCGCGTCATCGTGGCCGCGACCCCCGCGGCGAACGCGGCCCATCCGATTCCCTGCCGCACGAAAGCGAGGATGAGCAGCGTGCGCAGCGCGCAGGCGCCGGACCAGGGATCGGGATCGCAGGCGTGCGCGATCGGCGCCGGTTCGACGACGAGATACCGCAGGAGCAGCGCCAGCGCGACGGCCACCCCGAACGGCGCTGCCTGCCGCAGGACGGCAGGCAGCGCACGGACGACGGGATACCCGGCGAGCGACTCGGGCGAGGGCAGGCGGCGGATCACCTCAACGATGATAGGCGGTCTCGCCGTGCGACACGATGTCGAGCCCCTGGCGCTCTTCGTCCTCGGGAACGCGCAGCCCGATCGTGTACTTGACCAGCTGGAAGCCGACGAAGGCGACGACGGCCGACCAGACGATCGTCAGCAGCACCGCCTGCAGCTGCACCCAGGTCTGCCCCGCGATCGAGTACTCGGGAGACGTGGCGTTCGCGACGTAGTCGAAGATCCCGACGCCGCCGAGCGAGGGCGCGGCGAACACGCCGGTGAGCAGCGCGCCGACGATGCCGCCGACCGCGTGCACGCCGAACACGTCGAGCGCGTCGTCGACGTCGAGCATGCGCTTCAGGCCGTTGACTGCCCACAGGCAGACGAGCCCGGCGACCAGGCCGATGATGAGCCCGCCGACCGGACCGACGAAGCCGCAGGCCGGCGTGATCGCGACCAGGCCGGCGACGGCGCCGGAGGCCGCGCCCAGCATCGACGGACGCCCCTTGAACAGCCACTCGCCGAAGGTCCACGACAGCGTCGCCGCCGCCGTCGCGATCAGCGTGTTCGCGAAGGCGAGCGCGGCACCGGCGTTGGCCTCGAGGTTCGAGCCCGCGTTGAAGCCGAACCAGCCGACCCACAGCAGCGATGCGCCGATCATCGTCGAGACGAGCGAGTGCGGCGCCATCGATTCGCGGCCGTAGCCGATGCGCTTGCCGATCACCCAGGCGCCGACCAGCCCGGCGACGCCGGCGTTGATGTGCACCACCGTTCCGCCGGCGAAGTCGAGCGCGCCGCGCTGCCACAGGAACCCGGCCGCAGCGGTCACCGCGGCGAGCGACTCCGCATCGACGATCGCGTCCGGCCCCGCCCAGTACCAGACCGCGTGCGCGATCGGCAGGTAGCTGAACGTGAACCAGAAGGCCGAGAAGACGAGCACCGCCGCGAAACGTGCACGCTCGGCGAAGGCGCCGACGATCAGTGCGCAGGTGATCCCGGCGAAGGTCGCCTGGAACGCGACGAAGCTCAGCTCGGGCAGCACGACGCCCCTGCTGAACGTGGCCGCCACCGACTCGGCTCCGACGCCGAAGAGGAAGGCCTTCGAGAAGTCTCCGTAGAACGCGCCGTCGCCGCCGAAGGCGAGCGAATAGCCGTAGACGGTCCACAGCACGACGATCAGCGCGAAGACGACGAGCACCTGCATCAGCACCGACAGCATGTTCTTCGCGCGCACGAGCCCGCCGTAGAAGAGCGCGAGACCCGGAATCGTCATCATGACGACGAGCAGCGTGGCGACGGTGATCCACGCGACGTCGCCCTTGTCCGGGACGGGCGCGGCGAAGGCGGATGCAGCGGGCAGCAGCGCGGCGAGGGCAGCAACCAGGGGGAGAAGGACGCGCATCAGAGGGCCTCGTTTCCGGTCTCGCCGGTGCGGATGCGAATGACCTGCTCGAGGTCGTAGACGAAGATCTTTCCGTCGCCGATCTTCCCGGTGCGCGCCGAGGTCTGGATCGCCTCGACCGCGCGTTCGACGAGATCGTCGGGAACCGCGACGTCGATCTTCACTTTCGGCAGGAAGTCGATGACGTACTCGGCGCCCCGATACAGCTCGGTATGCCCTTTCTGCCGGCCGAAGCCCTTGACCTCGGCCACCGTGATGCCCTGCACGCCGATCGTCGAGAGCGCTTCGCGCACCTCGTCGAGCTTGA
>JBIQJM010000134.1:1137-7401 GCA_044507525.1 Burkholderiales bacterium | reverse complement strand
TCGAGTTCATCATCAACAACAACATCGGCATCCACCCGAAGGCGATCCTCGACTATCCGAACGTCGACGCCGAGCTGAAGAAGGCGGTCGAGAGCGTCGCGCGCGGGCATGCGACGCCGCGCGCCTTCTACGTGGAGCGCCTCACCGAGGGCGTCGCGACGATCGCCGCGGCCTTCTGGCCGCGACCGGTCATCGTGCGCCTGTCCGACTTCAAGTCGAACGAGTACCGCAAGCTCATCGGCGGCTCGCGCTACGAGCCCGACGAGGAGAATCCGATGCTCGGCTTCCGCGGCGCCTCGCGCTACGTGGCCGAGAGCTTCCGCGACTGCTTCGAGCTCGAGTGCGAGGCGATGCGGCGCGTGCGCGAGCGCATGGGCTTCACCAACGTCGAGCTGATGGTTCCCTTCGTCCGCACGACGAAGGAGGCCGCTTCGGTCGTCGACCTGCTGGCGCGCTACGGCCTGCGGCGCGGCGAGCACGGCCTGCGCCTGATCATGATGTGCGAGCTGCCGTCGAACGCGCTGCTCGCCGAACGCTTCCTCGAGTACTTCGACGGCTTCTCGATCGGCTCGAACGACCTGACGCAGCTCACGCTGGGCCTCGATCGCGACTCGGGCCTCGTCGCCGAGGGCTTCGACGAACGCGACGAGGCGGTGCGCATGCTGCTCGAGCGCGCGATCGGCGCGTGTCGCACGGCGGGCAAGTACGTCGGCATCTGCGGCCAGGGCCCCTCCGATCATCCGGACCTCGCCCGCTGGCTGATGGACCAGGGGATCGAGTCGATCTCGCTGAATCCGGATACGCTGGTCTCGACCTGGCAGGAGCTCTCGCAGGAGGCGAAGGGTCAGGGGTGAAGGGCAGGCGAGGGGAGATCCGTGCCGCGGCGCGTGCTTCTCCCCTTCATCCCTTGCTCTTCACGCTGGTCTTCAGGATGCGCTGGCGTTCGCGCTGCCATTCGCGTTCGCGTTCGGTCGCCCGCTTGTCGTACTGGCGCTTGCCCTTGGCGAGTCCGATCGTCGCCTTCACGCGCCCCTTCGTGTAATGCAGGTCGAGGGGAACGAGCGTGTAGCCGGCGCGCTCGACCTTGCCGATCAGCTTGGCGATCTCGCCGGCGTGCATCAGCAGCTTGCGCGAGCGCAGTGGGTCGGGCTTCACGTGCGTGGACGCTTCCGGCAGCGGCGTGATGTGCGCGCCGATCAGGTACAGCTCGGCATCGCGGACGATCACGTAGCCTTCCTTCAGCTGCACCCGCCCGGCGCGGATCGCCTTGACCTCCCATCCTTCGAGCGCGAGACCCGCCTCGAAGCGCTCCTCGATGAAATAGTCGTGCGTGGCCTTTTTGTTCTGCACGATGCTCATGAATAGAATCCTAACCTGTGCACGCCGTTCGCAAGTCCGTCCTGCTCCCGTACAGCGACCTGCAGATGTACGAGCTCGTCGAGCGCGTCGAGGACTACCCGAAGTTCCTGCCGTGGTGCGGCGGCTCGGAGGTGCGTCGCGAGAGCGAAGAGCGGGTCGTCGCGACCGTGCTCATCGATTTCCGCGGGCTGAAGCAGCGCTTCACGACCACCAACCTGCAGAAGCCGCCCGAGTCGATATCGATGCGCCTGCGCGAAGGCCCGTTCTCGCGGCTGGAAGGCGAGTGGCGCTTCCGCGCGTTGCGCGCCGACGCCTGCAAGGTCGAGTTCTCGCTGGAGTATTCCTTCGCCGGCGGCCTGCTCGGCCGTGCGCTCGCCCCGGTGTTCGACCACATCGCCCGTTCGTTCATCGACGCCTTCGTGCGCCGCGCCGAGCAGCTGTACGGAGGCGCGTCCTGAGCACCGTGCACGTCGAGCTCGCCTGGGTCGCGGAGGGCGGCGGCGTCGTGCGGCACCCGCTCGCGCTGCGCGAGGGCGCCACGGTGGACGACGCGCTCGCGGCGCTCGGCGACGCGATCGCCGGCCCGCTGCGCAGCCGGATCGACGACGCACGCCTGGCCATCGCCGTCTACGGGAAGCCGCGGGCGCTGCACAGCGTGCTGCGCGACGGCGACCGCATCGAACTCGTCGGCGCGCTCGCCGTCGACCCACGGGCGGCGCGACGGCAACGCGTGCGACAGCGCCGCGGCGAAGACAGCGATCGTCGGTGGAAGCGGCGCCCGGATACGCCCTGAAGCCGGGGAGCCCCGGCGGTCGCGTTCAGCGACCCGCGCAGTTGCGCTCGAGGTCGGCACGCACCGATTGCAGCCGGCGTCGGCGCTGCGCGTCGTCGAGCGCCTGGGTTTCGCCGTTCGCGTCGACCGAGACCACGCGCAGCCCGCTCTCCAGCGTGCGGATCGACCGGCGAAGCTCCTCGCAGTTGCGCTGGACGCCGGCCAGGCGTTCGCTCTCCTCGCGCGCCTTCGCTTCCTCTTCGGCGCGTTCGGCCTGGCGCATGCGGAATGCGCGCTCGCGCTCGACCCAGGTCGGGGCGGCGGGTGCGGCGGCCGGCACCGCGGCAGGCGGCGTCGACGCCGACGCGGCCGCGTCCCCGGCGGACGCCGTCGCGGCATCGCCGGCTGGCGCGGGCGCGGCCACCGGGGCCGGCGAACGCAGGATCTGCGCCGGGCGCACGTCGTTCGGCGGCGGACGATCCGAGTACACCATGCGTCCCTGCGCATCGCGCCACTGCCAGGGCGCCGCGCCGGCCGTGGTCGATGCGACGAAGAGGACGGCGGCCAGGGCGCGCAGGAACAAACGGGTCGGGGTCATGTCGCTCGGGACGGGAGCCATCGCGAGCCGATTCTCCGGGCCGCGCGCATGCGCGGGCGCAGGAGGCCGACGAATGGCACCCCGTGCGCGACGAAAGCGTCGCGCGATGCGCCGGTATAATTCCGTTTTGTGCGCGAGGGTTCCATGCGACTGGCCAAGAAGGCGCTGACGTTCGACGACGTCCTGCTCGTACCCGCCTACTCCGAGATCCTTCCCCGCGACGCCTCCCTGAAGACCCGTCTCACGCGCCGCATCGGCCTGAACATCCCGCTGGTCTCGGCGGCGATGGACACGGTCACCGAAGGGCGCCTGGCGATCGCCATCGCACAGGAAGGCGGCCTCGGCGTCGTCCACAAGAACCTCTCGCCCGCGCGGCAGGCGGCCGAAGTCGCGCGGGTGAAGCGCCACGAGGCGGGCGTCGTCGTCGACCCGATCACCGTCGAACCCGACATGAAGGTCTACGACGTGATCCAGCTCACGCAGCAGCACCGCATCTCGGGGCTGCCCGTGGTGCAGGGCCGGACGGTCGTCGGCATCGTCACCAACCGCGACCTGCGCTTCGAGACGCGCCTGGACGAACCGGTGAGCCGGATCATGACGCCGCGCGAGCGGCTCGTCACCGTGCACGAAGGTGCGTCGCTCGACGAAGCGCAGGCGCTCATGCACCGGCATCGGCTCGAGCGCGTGCTCGTCGTCGACGACGACTTCGAGCTGAAGGGGCTGATCACCGTCAAGGACATCCTGAAGGCCACCGCGCATCCCGACGCCTGCAAGGACGAGCAGGGCAAGCTGCGCGTCGGCGCGGCGGTCGGCGTCGGCGACGGCGGCGAGGCCGAGGAGCGCGTCGAGCGGCTCGTGCGCGCCGGCGTCGACGTGCTCGTCGTCGACACGGCGCACGGACACACGCGCGGCGTCGTCGAGCGCGTGCGTGCGATCCGCCGCGCGTACCCGGACGTCGACATCATCGCCGGCAACATCGCCACCGCCGAGGCGGCGCGCACGCTGGTCGAGGCGGGCGCCGACGCGGTCAAGGTCGGCATCGGCCCCGGCTCGATCTGCACCACGCGCGTCGTCGCCGGCGTCGGCGTTCCGCAGATCACGGCCATCGCCGACGTTGCCTCGGCGCTCGCCGGCACCGACGTTCCGATGATCGCCGACGGCGGCATCCGCTATTCGGGCGACGTGTCGAAGGCGATCGCCGCCGGCGCCGATTCGGTGATGCTCGGCTCGATGTTCGCCGGCACCGAGGAGGCGCCGGGCGAAGTCATCCTCTACCAGGGTCGTTCGTACAAGACCTACCGCGGCATGGGCTCGCTGGGCGCGATGCAGCAGGGCGCGGCCGACCGCTATTTCCAGGACCCCACCGGCAGCGTCGACAAGCTCGTTCCGGAAGGAATCGAGGGACGCGTCCCGTACAAGGGCTCGGTGGTCACGATCATCTACCAGCTGTGCGGCGGACTGCGCGCGAGCATGGGCTATTGCGGCTGCCCGACGATCGAGGAGATGCGCTCGAAGCCGCGTTTCGTCGAGATCACCGCTGCCGGCATGCGCGAGTCGCACGTGCACGACGTGCAGATGACGAAGGAAGCGCCGAACTACAGGGCCGATTGACCGGCCGACCCAGGTGCCGAGCGAGGCGCCAACCGACGCGCCGATCCGATCGGCATTGAACGGGCCCACGATGCACGACCGCATCCTCATTCTCGATTTCGGCTCGCAGGTCACGCAGCTGATCGCGCGACGCATCCGCGAGGCGAACGTCTACTGCGAAATCCACCCCTGCGACGTCGACGACGCGTTCGTGCGCGACTTCGCGCCGAAGGGGGTCATCCTGTCCGGCAGCCACCTGTCGGCGCACGAGACGTCGAACGACCGCGCACCCGAGGCGGTGTTCACGCTCGGCGTGCCGGTGCTGGGGATCTGCTACGGCATGCAGACGATGGCGCAGCAGCTCGGCGGACGCGTCGAGAGCGGCTCGCCGCGCGAGTACGGCTACGCGCAGGTGCGCGCGCGCGGCCACACCAAGCTGCTCGACGGCATCGAGGACTCGCGCAACGCCGAGGGGCACGGCCTGCTCGAGGTGTGGATGAGCCACGGCGACAAGGTCGCCGAGTTGCCGCCCGGCTTCACGCTGATGGGCTCGACCGCCTCGTGCCCGATCGCGGCGATGGCCGACGAGGCGCGTCGTTTCTACGGCGTGCAGTTCCACCCCGAGGTCACGCACACGAAGCAGGGCACCAGGATCCTCCGGCGCTTCGTGCTCGAGATCTGCGGCTGCCGCGGCGACTGGGTGATGGCCACGCACATCGACGAGGCCGTCGAGAAGATCCGCAGCGCGGTGGGCGACGAGGAGGTCGTGCTCGGCCTGTCGGGCGGCGTCGACTCGAGCGTCGCAGCCGCGCTCATCCATCGTGCGATCGGCGAGCGGCTGCACTGCGTGTTCGTCGACACCGGCCTGCTGCGGCTGGGGGAGGCGGAGCAGGTCGTCGACACCTTCGGCCGGCACATGGGCGTGCACCTCGTGCACGTCGATGCCTCCGGACGTTTCCTCGAGAAGCTCGCCGGCGTCGCCGATCCGGAAGCCAAGCGCAAGATCATCGGCCGCGAGTTCGTCGAGGTGTTCCAGGCGCAGGCCGCGTCGATGCCGAACGCAAAGTGGCTCGCGCAGGGAACGATCTACCCCGACGTGATCGAGTCGGCGGGGGCCAGCTCGAAGAAGGCCACCGTCATCAAGTCGCACCACAACGTCGGCGGCCTGCCGGAGACGCTGCACCTGAAGCTGCTCGAGCCGCTGCGCGATCTGTTCAAGGACGAGGTGCGCGAGCTGGGCCTCGCGCTCGGGCTGCCGCGCGAGATGGTGTATCGCCATCCCTTCCCCGGACCCGGCCTGGGCGTTCGCGTGCTCGGCGAGGTGCGCCCGGAATACGTCGGCCTGCTGCGCGAAGCCGACGCGATCTTCATCGACGAGTTGCGCAACACGCACGACACCGACGGCCTGAGCTGGTACGAGAAGACCTCGCAGGCCTTCGCCGTGTTCCTGCCGGTGAAGTCGGTCGGCGTGATGGGTGACGCGCGCACTTATGAATACGTGGTCGCATTGCGCGCCGTGCAGACGCAGGACTTCATGACCGCGCATTGGGCGCCGCTGCCGCACGACCTGCTCGCGCGCGTCTCGAACCGCATCATCAACGAGGTGCGCGGGATCAATCGCGTCGTGTACGACGTCTCGGGGAAGCCGCCGGCGACGATCGAGTGGGAGTGATTCACATCCATCCGAGGCCATCCCACACCTCCTGGAAGTCTCCGAGCGACGCAGCGCGGCGAGAGAGCGAAGCGCCGTGGAAACTCTCCGCGCTGTTCCATCTCATGGATGGTCACTACGACTTCGGTGAAGGACACGCACTGCTCGGGCGTCGTATGCCCGATGTCGACCTGATCACGGCGCGCGGTCCGCTGCGCATGTTCACGCTGTTGCACCGTGCCCGGGCGGCACTGTCGAATCTCGGCCGACCTGGCGGGTTCGCGCGACGAAATG
>JBIQJM010000134.1:0-1127 GCA_044507525.1 Burkholderiales bacterium | reverse complement strand
TTCCTGCATCCGCTGCTGTGTCGCGACCGCGCATCCGCGAGGCGCATCACTCGTCGACAGGGCCGCTCGAAGCCGCGGACGCACCGCCGGCGGCGGCTCGCCCGGGTCGCCGCACGACTCTGACCTTGCCGCTGCTTGCGCCACCGCAGTAGAACCGGTCGCCGCCATCGGACTCGAGCCCCGAGACGGCGACGCCGCGCGGCATCTCGAGCACCTGCAGCACTTCTGCGGTACGGGGGTCGATCCGTCTCAACTCGCTCTCATCGTCTTCCCAGGTTCCGTGCCAGAGCTCGCCGTCGACCCAGGTGACGCCGGTGACGAAGCGGTTCGACTCGAGCGTGCGCAGAATCGCCCCGGTTCGCGGATCGACCTGGTGAATCCTGCGCTCGCGGTACTGCGCGACCCAGAGCGCGCCTTCGGCCCAGGCGAGCCCCGAACAGCCGGCCCCGGGCGTGGGGATCGTCTCGAGCACGCTTCCCGTATCGCGATCGATTCGCTGGATGTGCTCGCCGGCGATCTGGAACAGATGCCGGCCGTCGAAGGCGGTTCCCGCGTCGGCGTCGGCTTCGATCGAGCGCACGACGGCAGGGCGTGCCGGGTCGAAGGCGATCAGCCGGTCTGCGGCGGCGAACCAGACGTACCGGCCGTCGAAGGTGAGGCCGTGTACCGCGTCGACGTGCGGGGAGGGGTCGTATTCGTCGACGATCTCAGCGGCGGACCGGTTCATGTTCGTCATCCTCGTCGTTCGGCACCAGGGCCGGGAGTAACAAGTACGTTGCGAATCCCGGCAAGGCCGGGGTCGTCCAGCGACGTGCGCGGCCGCGGCCGAACGACTGCACCTTGCCGGTTTCGGAAAGCACGTCGAGCGCCCTCTGTACGCTGCGCTGGCTGGCTCCGAGCGCGAGCGCAAGGCCCGAGCTCGACCACGACTCGCCGTCGGCGAGGAGCGCGAGCACGTTCGCATGTCGGTCTTCGACGGGTCGCGCGAGCACGACGGCTTCGTGCGCGCGGCGCGGCTCCAGCGCGAAGCCCCGCTTCGTCGCGGTGACGCCGGCGACGGAGCGAAGCGTCCGGCGAAGCCGTCCGATCTCGACGCGCAAGCGTGCGCGATGGGATTCGTCGGCGTG
>JBIQJM010000133.1:0-7512 GCA_044507525.1 Burkholderiales bacterium | reverse complement strand
CCCCGGCAACTACAACACGCGCGTCTCGTCGGCGATGGCCGAGACGATCGCCGCGCTGAAGGTGAAGAGCGTGGTCGCCTTCGCCGAGAACACCGACTACGGCATCGGGCAGGCGAAGCTGCTCGAGGAGTTCCTGAAGAAGGCGGCACCCGAGACGCAGTACAAGTACGTCGCGCTCGATCGCGCCGGCAAGGACTTCACGCCGGCGGTGCTGCCGCTGCGCGCGAGCCCGCCCGAGCTGGTCGTCAACATCATGCTGCCGCCGGCGGCATACATCCTGATGAACCAGCTGTACGAGCAGGGCGTCGCGCCGAGCGCGAAGACCTGGTTCTACGACGGCGCGGGCATCGCCGACTACCCCGACTTCTGGGACAACGTGAAGGAGGCGGGCAAGAACATGCTCGCCTTCGGCCTGTACCACCCGTCGATGCCGATGCCCGAGCTGGGCAAGCAGATCGGGCAGGCGTACCAGAAGCAGCACGGTCACGAGCCGAACCGCCTGATCTTCCAGGCGGCCGACTCGGTGCTGCTGATCGCCCGCGCGATCGAACAGGCGAAGTCGACCGACAGCGCGAAGATCATCGAGACGCTGCAGGGAATCGAGTTCGAGGGCACGCGCGGCAAGTTCTCGTTCTCGAAGGAGCCGGGCTACACCTTCCAGCAGTGGGTCGACATCCCCTACGTCACCTACCAGCTCACCGAGGTCAACCAGCCGCTGAGCCAGACGACGCTGATCCAGGCGTCGGGCGAGCCGCTGCGCGTCGACCGCCTGCGCAAGCCGCAATAGACCGTCTGCATCCGCATCCCCGCATCGGGCACGCGCGAGGGGGCTCGCCCCTCACGCGTTCGCCGGAGGGCTTCGCGCTTGCTCGCACTCGACCTCTTCGTCAACGGGCTGATCATCGGCCTGTTCTACGCGCTGATGGCCGTCGGCCTGACGATGATCTTCGGCATCCTGAAGGTCGTGAACTTCGCGCACGGCGAGTTCTACATGATCGGCGCGTACACCTACACGCTGGTGTCGATCGCCGTCGGCGTGCCACCCTGGCTGGCGCTGCCGCTGGCGGCGGTCTCCGGGGCGCTGCTCGGCTGGGCCACCGAGCGCTGGCTGATGCGCCCGCTCTACGAAGGCTACGGCTCGTGGGGACTGATGAAGGACGAATACGCGGTCGTCGTCACCTTCGGGCTGTCGCTGCTGCTGATCAACCTCGTCGACAAGGTGATCGGCCCGTATCCGGTGCGCGGGCCGTCGCTGTCGGCGGTCACGCGCATGTCGATCGGGCCGTTCATGATGAGCGGCCAGAAGCTGATTACCGCGATCGCGGCGATCGTGCTGCTCGTCGGGCTCGCGGTGTTCATCCGCCGTTCGCTGTGGGGCCGGCAGGTGCAGGCCGTCGCGCAGAACCGGCTCGGCGCGTCGATCGCCGGCATCGACACGGCGCGGGCGAGCAGCATCGTCTTCATGGCCTCGGGCGTGCTCGCCGCACTCGCCGGCGCGCTGCTCGCGCCGGTCATCAACGCGTCGCCCGACGTCGGCATCTTCCCCGCCATCAAGTCGTACGTCATCGTCGTCATCGGCGGCATGGGATCGATTCCGGGGAGCATCCTCGCCTCGCTGCTGCTCGGCGTGCTCGAGAGCTTCGGCGCCGTCTACCTGTCGTACGACTACCGCGACACCTTCGGGCTGGTGCTGCTGATCGTCGTACTGCTGCTGCGCCCGCAGGGGCTGCTGGGCGAACGCACGCGCGACGTATGAAGGAGATCCCCTCGCACCCGAACTTCCTGCGCCGCAAGCTCGGCCAGGAGATGCGCCTGTCGCTCGTCGTGCTCGCCGCGCTCGCGCTGGTGCCGCTGTTCGTCTCGTCGCCCTACTGGCTGGGCGTGCTGATCGTCAGCATGTACTTCGCGATGCTCTCGGTCGGCTGGAACCTGCTCGCCGGCTACACCGGCCAGTTCTCGCTGGCGCCGGCCGCCTTCGCGATGCTCGGCGGCTACACCACGGGGCTGCTCGCGTTCCACTGGAACGTGCCGCTGGCGATCGGGCTGCCGATGTCGATCGTCGTCCCCGGGCTGATCGGGCTGGTGCTCGGGCGGATCGTGCTGCGGCTGTCGGGCCCCTATCTCGCGCTCACGACGCTGTCCTTCGCCGAGATCGCGCGACTCGTCGTCTACAACTCGATCGACTTCACGCGCGGCGACCAGGGGCTGAACGTCCCCGCGCTCGTCGACAGCCGCATCGGCAACTACTACCTGTTCGTCGTCGCCCTCGCCGCGGCGACGCTGCTCGTCTACGCGATGCTGCGCGCACCGATCGGCCGCTTCCTGCTGGCGATCCGCGACGACGAGGTCGGCGCGGCGAGCCGCGGCGTGAACGTCGTGCGCGCGAAGACGATCGCCTTCTTCGTGAGCTGCGCGATCTGCGGCTTCGCCGGCGGACTGTACGGCAGCTTCGCCCGGCTGGTCAGCCCCGAGCTGGGGCTGATCGCGCAGACCGGCATCGTGATCGCGATGGTCGTCATCGGCGGCATGGGCACGCTGGTCGGGCCGCTGATCGGCGCGGTGCTCGTCTACGTCGCCTCGGAACTGCTGCGCGACGTCGGGAACATCCAGATGATCGTCTTCGCGCTGCTCGTCATCGTCTTCGCGCGCTTCTTCCGCGAAGGACTCTGGGGACTCGCCCGCAACGCCTTCACGCGTCGACGGGCAGCGGCGCCGCCGTCGCCCCCCGCGGCTCCCTCCGCGAGGCAGGCATGAGCGCGCTCCTCGAGGTCGACGCGGTCACCAAGCGCTTCGGCGGACTGCGCGCGGTCGACGGCGCGAGCCTGCACGTCGACGAAGGCGAGCTGCTCGGGCTGATCGGCCCCAACGGCTCCGGCAAGACGACGCTGCTGAACCTGCTCTCCGGACACATGAGGGCCGACGCCGGCCGCGTGCGGCTCGACGGTCGCGAGGTGCTCGGGCTCGACCCGGCACGGCTCACGCGGCTCGGCGTGCTGCGGATGTTCCAGATGACGCGCGTCTTCTCGCGCGTGAGCGCCTTCGACAACCTCGTCGTCTGCGGTCTCGCACTGGGAATCGACGAACCTCGGGCCGGCGTCCGCGCGGTCGAGCTGCTCGAGGAACTGCAGCTCGCGCACGTGATGCATCTCGACGCGGGGCAGCTGTCGGGCGGACAGAAGAAGCTGCTCGAATTCGGCATGTGCTTCATGGTTCCGCCGCGGCTCGCGCTGCTCGACGAGCCTTTCGCCGCCGTGCACCCGGTGATGAAGGAGACGATGGCGGCGTTCATCCGCCGCCGCAGCGCGGGCGGCCAGACCTTCGTGCTGGTGAGCCACGACATGCCGGTCGTCGTCGAGCTGTGCCCGCGCTCGGTGTGCATGAACGCGGGCAAGGTGCTCGCCGAAGGGCCGACGCAGCAGGTGCTGCAGGACGCCTCCGTGATCGAGGCCTATCTCGGCGAGCACGCCGCCGACGAGGTCGGCCATGGCTGAGGCGATGCAGGCTTCGCGCCGCGGGCCGGACGGCGCCGATCGCCCGCCGCCTGCGGGCGACGACGCGCTGCTCGCCGTCGAGAACGTCACCGCCGGCTACCTCGGCGACATCGACGTGCTGCGCGACGTGTCGCTGTCGGTGCGGGCCGGACGCATCAGCGGCCTGATCGGACTGAACGGCGCCGGCAAGTCGACGCTGATGAAGACGATCTGCGGCTTCCTGCGTCCTAAGTCCGGCCGCGTCACCTGGCGGGGGCGCGACCTCACGGGTCGGCCGGCGCACACGATGATCGACGCCGGCCTGTGGTACATCCCGCAGGAGTCGAGCCTGTTCCCGTACATGAGCGTCGCCGACAACCTGCGGCTCGCTCTCGAAGGCCGGCGCGCCCGCTTCGGCGACACGATCGAGCAGCGCTACGCCGACACGCTCGAGCGCTTCCCGGTGCTGAAGGAGAAACGCTCGGCGCAGGCCGGCGATCTCTCGGGCGGACAGCAGAAGTCGCTCGAGTTCGCCAAGGCGTACATGGTGCGCCCCGACGTGTGCCTGATCGACGAGCCGAGCATCGGGCTGGCGCCGCGCGTGGCCGCCGAGGTGTTCGAATGGATCGAGGCCTTCGCCCGCTCGGGCATGGGCATCCTGCTCGTCGACCACAACGTGCGCCGCGTCGTCGCGATGTCGGACCACGTCCACGTGATGAGCCTGGGCGAGATCACCGCGCAGGGCACGCCGGCGGATTTCGCAGGCGACCTGCACGCGCAGGTGCGCGAGTGGCTGGGGATCAATTTCTGACTCCCGGCGGCAAGCCGGATCAAGAACGCCGCACGCCAGTGGTCGAGACTTCCCGCGCCAGGAACCTCGAGTACTCTCGTACGGCCATCGAGGAGCGCCGGATGCCTGAAGCATCGATGCATGGGCCTGTGCGCAGGCTCGCGCTGCAACCGATCACGCCGGACGACTTCTCCGCGTTCGGCACCGTCGTCACGAGCCGCGGGCGATCGGGCCGTGCGATCAACGCGGGCACCTCGCAACGATTCGACCTGCCCGACCCCGACCTGCTCGCCGACGACGGCCGTCCGGCGCTGGCGGTGTTCCGCGCCCGGGCCGCCGCGTTTCCCCTCACGGTGCGCGCGCTGGAGCGGCACCGACTCGGCAGCCAGACCTTCGTTCCGCTGGCCGGCATTCCCTTCGCCGTCGTCGTCGCCCTCGGGGAGGAACGACCGGACCCGCCGACGCTGCGCGCGTTCCGCGTCGACGGCACGGTCGGCGTGACCTTCGCGCGCGGCGTATGGCACCACCCGCTGCTCGCACTCGCCGCGGGCGAGTTCCTCGTGCTCGAACGCCGCGGCGGCGAGCCCGACTGCGAGCTCGCGGCCATTGCGGAAACCCTCCTCGTCGCGCGCTGATCGTCGAGCCCTCGCGCGCCCGGCTGACACACTGCGGGTTTTCCCCGAGTCCAAGGAGAGCCCATGAGATCCGCCGGAGTGTTCGTCGTCGCGAGCTGCGCCCTCGTCGCCGGCTGCTCGTACATGCCCTGGAGCGACTCGTCGGACGCGGGCGCGCGGGCGCAGGCCGCGATGCAGCCGACGCAGGGACACAGCGCAAAGGGCGTCGTCGAATTCACGCAGCGAGGCGACGACGTCGCCGTCGCCGCCTCGCTCACCGGGCTCGCGCCCGGCGAGCACGGCTTCCACATCCACGAGAAGGGCGACTGCAGCGCGCCGGACGCGACCAGCGCCGGCGGGCACTTCAATCCCACCGGGAAACCGCACGGCAACCCGGGGGGCGGCGAGCATCATCTCGGCGACCTTCCGATGCTGCACGCCGACGCGAACGGCAACGCGCGGCTGAACGCGACGATCCGGGGCGCGTCGCTGCGCGGCGGCGCGACCAACCTCATCGGCCGCGCCGTCGTCGTGCACGCGAACCGCGACGATTTCCGCTCGCAGCCGGCCGGCGACTCGGGGGCGCGCGTCGCCTGCGGCGTGATCGCGTCGAAGTGAGAGTCGTTGCCCCTGCCGACGGCAGCGGCCGGGCACATCGGCGATTGACTTGACGTCCGGTCGGACTACAGTGGCAGCTCGACGGGTCGGCGCCACCGCGCCGTGCGGGAGGGGGGATCATGAGCTTCCGGATCGAAGGCTACGGCGCCAAGCTGCTGGTGCGCATCGAGGACGAATCGCGCAGCGGGGAGCAGCTTCTCGAAGCGGTTCACGCCTGCAGGTCGCTGAGCTGGTGGTCGTGCCCTTCGGGCGAGTGCTCGAAGGTCGGCAACTGCGAAGCGCAGCGCGAAGGCGAAACCACCGTGCTCATGATGACGCCGCGCGCCGGCGAAGCGCTCTCCGCGACCGGCGTCGCCGAGTGCCTGCGCTACGTGCTAGGCGATCCGCAACGCGAGGCGGCGCACTGAGCGCAGCCGCGCTTCGGACCGGCCGCGTCGTCGCCGGCCTGCTCGCCGCCGCTGCATCCCTCGCCCTCGCGCTGCCGGCTCCGGCCGCGGCGCAGGCAACGACGTCCGGCTCCGATCGCTTCGTCGCCGGAGCCGCCGTCACCGAACGCGCGGAGGTCGGCGGCGACCTGCTCGCCGCCGGCGGCAGCGTCGACGTCTACGGTGCGGTCGACGGCGATGCGGTCGTCGCCGGCGGAACGGTGCGGCTCGATTCCGACGTCGCGCAATCGGTCTACGCGGCCGGCGGACGGGTGACGCTCGTCGATCGCGTCGGACACAACGCGCGGCTGGCCGGCGCCCAGGTGCAGCTCGAGCCCTCGGCGCACGTCGCCGGAAACCTCACCGTCACCGGCGGCCGGATCGAGCTGCGCGGAACGATCGACGGCTCGGTAGGCGCCGCCGGCGCCGACGTGCTCATCGACGCGCGGATCGGCGGCGACGTCGAGGTCGCGGCTCGCAGCCTCGCCCTCGGACCGGCCGCGCGCATCGACGGGAACCTGCGCTATCGCAGCAACGAGACGCTGCAGCGCGACCCGGCGGCGCAGGTGCGGGGCAGCGTCGAGCGGCTCGGCGCCGGTGCGGGCGCAGGCGCGGGCGCGGCCGAAGGCGGCGAAGGCCGGGCGATGCGCTGGGTGGGCACGGGTCTGCTCGTCTTGTGGACGATCGGGCTCACGCTGCTCGCCGCGATCGCCGTCGCGCTGCTGCCGCGCGCGACCGCGTCGCTGTCGCAGGCGCTGCACCGACAGCCGGGGTGGGCGCTGCTGCTGGGCTTCGCCGTGCTCGCATGCACTCCGATCGCCGTCCTGATGGCCTTCGTCACGGTGATCGGCATCCCGCTCGGCCTGGTCCTGTTGCTCGTGTACCTGATGCTGCTGCCCGTCGCGTGGATCGCCGCGGCGATCGGCGTCGGCGACTGGTTCGTCGCGCGGCTGCCGTCGACGCAGCCCGATCGCGTCGCGCCGCGGGTCGTCGCCGCGGCGCTCGCCGTCGTCCTGCTCGCCTTCCTCACGCAGGTTCCCTGGGTGGGCGGCTGGATCGCGTTCGTCGTGCTGATCGCAGGGCTCGGCGCGCTGGCGCTGCAGCCGAAGAGACTGCTGGCGGGTTGACGCACGCCCGTCCGATCGCTACTTGCGCAGCCACCAGATGAGCAGCGTGACGACGATCGAAACGACGATCGACGTCACGATCGGGAAGTGGAAGCTAAAGTTCTCGCGCACGATCGAGATGTCGCCGGGCAGCCGGCCCCACGGGAAGCGCGACAGCCAGGGCCACAGCAGGCCGACGACGACGAGGAGCAGGCCGAGGGCGACGAGGAGACGCTGCACGCTGGCGATCCCGGATGCGCGGAATGCGGAACGGTCCGGCGCCCCGGAGCCCGCCCTACCACCCGCCGCGCAGTGCGCCCACGCTTGACGCACCGGCGGACGACGACCACGATCGTCGCACGAACAAGGCCCGGCCGCAGGCCGTCCTGTCGCCGGGCACGCGTCTCGATCCCCGACCCCGAACAGGAGCGCGAAACATGCCCAAGCCGTTGCCCAGCGGAGCCGACCTGCAGAAGCTGCAAAGCGACA
>JBIQJM010000132.1:0-7651 GCA_044507525.1 Burkholderiales bacterium | reverse complement strand
TGATGAAGTACGGCGACAGGTAGCCGCGGTCGAACTGCATGCCCTCGACGATGTCGAGCTCGTTCTCGAGCGACTTGCCGTCCTCGACGGTGATGACGCCTTCCTTGCCGACCTTCTCCATCGCCTCGGAGATGATGCGGCCGATTTCCTCGTCGGAGTTCGCCGAGATCGAGCCGACCTGCGCGATCTCCTTGCTGGTCGTGCAGGGCTTGCTGATCTTCTTCAGTTCCTCGGTGAGCGCGGTGACGGTCTTGTCGATGCCGCGCTTGAGGTCCATCGGGTTCATGCCCGCGGCAACGTACTTCATGCCTTCGCGCACGATCGCCTGCGCGAGGATCGTCGCCGTGGTCGTGCCGTCGCCGGCGGAGTCCGAGGTCTTCGACGCGACCTCCTTCACCATCTGCGCGCCCATGTTCTCGAACTTGTCCTTCAGTTCGATTTCCTTGGCGACGGAGACGCCGTCCTTGGTGACGGTGGGGGCGCCGAACGAGCGCTCGAGCACGACGTTGCGGCCTTTCGGGCCGAGCGTGACGCGAACCGCGTTGGCGAGGAGGTTGATGCCGTTGACCATGCGCGAGCGCGCGTCTTCGGCGAAATGAACCTGTTTGGCTGCCATCTGTATTTCTCTCCTGGGAATTCCTGGGTGTCCGTTCGCGATTACTCGACGACGGCCATGATGTCTTCTTCGCGCATCACGAGCAGCTCGTCGCCTTCGACCTTCACGGTCTGGCCGCTGTACTTGCCGAACAGCACGCGGTCGCCGACCTTCACGCCCACCGGGCGGAGCTTGCCGTCGTCGCCGACCTTGCCGTTGCCGACCGCGACGACCTCGCCCTGGTCGGGTTTCTCGGCGGCGTTTTCCGGAATGACGATGCCCGAGGCGGTTTTGCGCTCGTTGTCGAGGCGCTTGATGATCACCCGATCATGCAGGGGGCGCAGTTTCATGCGATAGGCTCCACGGTTCGATGTGAATCGAGAAAGAAAACAGGAGCCGCAGGCGAACGCTGGGCGCGCCGGTCGGCTCTCGATGTCCACCGTACGGTGCGGCGCTGCGGCCGGGGCGATGCCCGCCGTGCTGCTAGCACTCGTTACTGGCGAGTGCTAATTGTAGGGACGACGTCGGCGCTTTTCAAGCCGGTGCGGGGCCAGTCGAGCTCGATCCGGTGCTCGCGCCGGTCGTCGACCAGGACGGCGCAGCCCTCCGGCGCCTCCACGCCGTCCACCCGCAGCGTGGGTTCCGCCCCCGCTTCCACGACGCGGACCCGGATCCGGTACGGCGTCTCGCGGTGCCGATAGCGCATCTCGAAGCCGTCCCAGTCCGCCGGGACCAGCGGCTGGAGGCGGAGCCGCTCGCCGCCCTCGATGCGCAGGCCCAGCAGCGATTCGACGACGAGGCGGTACATCCAGCCTGCCGACCCGGTGTACCAGCTCCAGCCGCCGCGCCCGACGTGCGGTGCGACGGCGTAGACGTCGGCCGCGACCACGTAGGGCTCGGCGCGGTAGACCGCGACGGCTTCCGGCGTGGCGCCGTGGTTGACCGGGCAGATCAGCCGGAACAGCTCCCATGCGCGTTCGGCGTCGCCCTGTTCGGCGAAGGCCATCGCCGCCCAGATCGCGGCATGCGTGTACTGGCCTCCGTTCTCGCGCACTCCCGGGACGTAGCCGGCGATGTAGCCGGGGTTCGGGTCGGGGTCGTCGAAAGGCGGGTCGAGCAGCTGCACCAGCCGTGCCTCGCGCCGCACCAGGTGTTCGTCGAGCGCCTTCATCGCGAGCGCCGAACGCCCGGGGTCGCCCGCGCCGGAGAGGATCGACCAGCTCTGCGCGATCGAATCGATGCGGCATTGCTCG
This sequence comes from Burkholderiales bacterium, assembly GCA_044507525.1. Lineage (GTDB taxonomy): Bacteria > Pseudomonadota > Gammaproteobacteria > Burkholderiales > Burkholderiaceae_E > Zeimonas. The sequence continues at coordinate 5,803 of JBIQJM010000132.1, read as the reverse complement.
TTGCCGGCGGAGCCGAGCGGCGTGCCGTCGTCGAAGTACGCGCGCCGATACCAGTTCCCGTCCCAGGCGCTCTCCTCCAGCCGCTCGCGCAACTGCGCGGCCTCGTCCTCGCAGGCCTGCGCGAACGCGTCGTCGCCGTGGTCGCGTGCGATCGGCGCGAACGAGCGCAGCACCTCGTGCAGGAAGAAGCCGAGCCAGACGCTCTCGCCGCGGCCCTCCTGGCCGACGAGGTTCATGCCGTCGTTCCAGTCGCCGGTTCCGATCAGCGGCAGGCCGTGCGATCCGTAGCGCATCCCGTGCCGGATCGCAAGCGCGCAATGCTGGTAGAGCGTCGCTTCGGCGCTCGACTGCGACGGCAGGTCGTAGTAGGAGTCCTCGCCGGGATTCACCGGGCGACCCTCGAGGAAGCTCGCGCGCTCGTCGAGCACTCCGGTGTCGCCGGTCACCCGCACGTAGCGGCAGGTGGCCAGCGGCAGCCAAAGATAGTCGTCGGAGCACTGCGTGCGCACCCCGCGGCCGGACGGCGGGTGCCACCAGTGCTGCACGTCGCCTTCGACGAACTGGCGCGACGCGCAGCGCAGCAGGTGCTCGCGCATCAGCATCGGCTCCACGTGCACCAGCGCCATCACGTCCTGCAGCTGGTCGCGGAAGCCGAAGGCGCCCCCGGACTGGTAGTAGCCGCTGCGCGCCCAGACCCGGCAGGCGAGCGTCTGGTAGGCGAGCCAGCCGTTGGCGAGCACGTCGAGCGCGGGCTCGGGCGTCGACACCTGCACGCTGCCGAGCGCGTGGCTCCAGTAGCGGTGCACGACCTCGAGCGCGTCGCGCGCGCCGCTGGAGCCGCGGAAGCGGTCGATGAGCCGGTGTCCCTCGTCGGCGTCGCGTGCGATGCCCAGGCGGAAGACGATCTCGCGCTCCTGGCCCTCGGCGAGCTCGAAGGGAACCTGCACCGCCGCGCACGGATCGAAGCCCGCGCCGGTGCGTCCCGAGAGGCGCAGGCGGCGCATCGCGGCCGGCCGCCGCAGCGTTCCGTTGCGCCCGATGAACTCGGTGCGGTCGCAGGTCGACGACTGGAACGATTCGCCGGTGTGCAGGAACGCGACGTACGGCGAGAACTCCGCGGCGTAGCGGTTGCGCGCGAGCAGCGCGCCGCTGTGCGCGTCGACCGCGGTCGAGACGTGCATCGCCGATCTCGAGCGCAGGTCGCCCAGGACCCACTCGACGTAGCCGGTGGCCGAGAGCTTGCGCGGCCGCCCGGAGCGGTTGCGAACGCGCAGCACCGAGAACTTCACGGCGGCGTCGAGCGCGACGTATACGGTGAGCTCCGACTCGATGCCCGCTTCGCTGCGCTCGAAGACGCTGTAGCCGAAGCCGTGGCGCGCGGTGCACGACGACGCACCGTCGCCGGGCAGCGCCGCCGGCGACCAGTACGCACCGGTCTCCTCGTCGCGCAGGTAGAAGGTCTCTCCGCTGGGGTCTGCCAGCGGATCGTTGTGCCACGGCGTGAGTCGGTATTCGTGCGCGTTCTCGAACCACGTGTAGGCGCTTCCGCTCTCGCTGACGACGGTGCCGAAGCCGGGGTTGGCGATCACGTTCGCCCACGGTGCGGGCGTCGGCGTCTCGCGGTCGACGACGACGTACTCGCGTCCATCGCGCGAAAAGCCGCCGTGGTCGTTGTAGAAGAGCAGGTCGGGACGCTCGGCCTGCGCGGTTTCCTGCATCTCGGGCGGCGGCGGCCGGTTGCCGGGCACGAAGGGCGCCACCCGGCGTTCGAGCACGCCGCGTCGCGACAGCTGCTCGGCCAGTCCGCCGCGCGAGCCGACGACGACTGCGCGCGCGATCGCTTGCATCAGCACGCGGTCCTCGCGCGAGATCTGGCTCGCGTAGCGCACGAAGATCCCGCCCGGCCGGTCGATCACGTGCGCCTCGACGCCGACCGGGATCAGCGCGAGGATCGTCTCCTGCAGCTGCTGGCGGTACACGTCCGCCTCGTCGTTCCAGATCACGAGGTCGACCGACAGCCCTTTCAGGCGCCAGTAGGCGTGCGCCTGGACGACGTCTCGCACGAGCGCGAGGTGCGCGTTCTCGGAGACGACGACGAGCACGATCGGCAGGTCGCCCGAGATGCCGTAGCCCCACAGGTCGGCCTGCCCGCGCCGGTTGCGCATCAGCACGGCCGGTTCGGCGCGCAACGCCGGGTTCGCGTAGATGATCGAGCTGGCGAGCCGCGCATACACCTGCGCCTCGGCCTCGCCGGCGCCGAGCTGGCGCAGCACGACCTGGCTGTGGCTCCAGGCCAGCTTGAAGACGCGATCGGTGAGCCGGCGGTCGACGTACTTCTCGACCAGCGCGACGCAGGCCTCGCGGCTCGACGCGATGCCGGTGACGACGTCGATGGTGGCCGACTCGTCGGCGTCGAGCGTGACCGTGCAGCGGCTCGCGGCGATCGGATCGAGCACCGATCCGCAGGAGCCCGACAGCGGGCCCGGCCGGCGCATCGCATCCGGCGACGACAGCCCGTTGCCGCGACCGAGGAAACGCGCGCGGTCGGTCTCGTGCGAGACCTCCCCCGAGCGCGTCGCGTGCACCCCCATCAGGTGGCACATCCACGGCGTCTGCTCCTCGGGCGAACGCGGTCGCCTCGTGCACAGGATCGCCGATGGCGACTCGAGGAACTCGGTCTGCACGAACAGGTTGCTGAACGCGGGATGCATCGCGTCGGCGGCCGGCGGTGCGAGCACGATCTCCGCGTAGGTCGTCAGCTCCAGCGTACGCCGCCGGCGAGCGCGGTTGGTGATCGTCACGCGGCGCAGCTCGATGTCGTCCTCGGGCGAGACGACGATCTCGGTGTGCGTCTCGATCCCCGGGTCGTTGGCGGAGACGCGGTCGCGGCGGCGGAACTCGGCGCGGCCTTCGGAGAAGATGGCCTCGTAGTTCTCGGCGGGGCGCAGGCTCGGTTGCCACGCGGTCGACCAGAACGCCTCGGAGGCGAGGTCGCGCACGTAGCAGAACGCGCCCCAGTGATCGCGCGTCGGATCTTCGTGCCAGCGCGTGACGGCCAGGTCGTTCCAGCGGCTGTATCCGCCGCCGGCGTGCGTCACCATCACGTGATAGCGGCCGTTCGACAGCAGCTGCACCTGCGGCGGCGTGCCCTGCACGTCGCCGACCACGCGGATCGGCATCTCGTTCGGCGCGAAGCCGAGCTGCGACTCGGGCGACGGCGTCGTGTGCCGATGGAAGGCCGGCACCTTCGGCACCCGCTCCTGCAGCAGCAGCAGCGCGCCGCGCAGGTTCGGGTCCGACGCGAATCGCCGCTGCATCGGCTGCTCGCGCAGCAGCGAGACGAACGACAGCAGGCTCATCCCCTGGTGGTGCGCCATGAACGAGCGCACCACGGTCTCGGTCTCTCCGGGCGGTATGCGCGATGCGGTGAAGTCGACTGCCTCGTACAGGCCGTACGCGCCCGCCAGCCCGTCCGTCCACAGCCGCTGCAGGTTGCGTACGGCGGAATGCGGGTCGACGAGCAGCGCGAGGGCGCTCGCGTACGGCGCGACGACGAGGTCGGCCGACAGGCCCCGTTTCAGCCCGAGACCGGGAACGCCGAAGGCGCGGTACTGATAGTTGAAGGCCGTGTCGACCGCGTTGTAGCCCGACTCCGAGATGCCCCAGGGCACGCCGCGCTGGCGGCCGTAGTCGATCTGCCTGGCGACCGCCGTCCGGCACGTCTCGTCGAGCAGGCTGTGCTCGTAGCTGGGCATCACGAGCAGCGGCATCAGGTACTCGAACATCGAGCCGCTCCACGACACCAGCACCGGCTCGCCGGACACGCGCGTGAGCAGGCGACCGAGCGCGAACCAGTGCTCGGTCGACAGGCGGCCGTGCGCGATCGCAAGGAAGCTCGTCAGGCGCGCCTCCGACGCCAGCAGGTCGTAGAAGCCCGCGTCGAGGCGGCGTTCGTCGACGTTGTACCCGATGCTCAGCAGGTGGCGCTGCGGGTCGTACAGGAAGCGGTAGTCCAGGTCGGCGAGCTCGTCGATGCGCTCGACCAGTGCGGCGATGCGCGAGAGCCGTTCGGCGGCCTCCGCGCTGCCCGCCTGCGCCGCCTCGCGCAGCGTCGGCACGCGGCGGTGATCGTCGTCGTCGGCGTCGGCGGCGTCGCGGCCGTCGGCCGACGCCCGGGACGCCGGCGCCTGCGCTTGCCGGCCCGATCGATCGGCGTGCGCGTTCGGCGCAAGCAGGTACAGCTCGTCGAGCGCGGCGTGGCATTGCCGGGACAGCGCCCGCGCCCATCGCAGGGTCTCGACGGCGGGGCTGCGCTGCAGCGCGTGCGGGTGCAACGGCGCTTCGTCGGCTTCGTCGGCCACCGTCTGCACGTCGTTCTCGGCCTGTGCCTCGGCGTCGGGTTCTTCGTCGAAGATCGACTCGCCGTCCGTTCGCGCGCGTTGCAGGCGTTCGTCGCGCCGCTCGACGACGCTCGCCTGCGCCGGCGCCTTCGCGGATGCGGCGTCGCCGGCGGCGGACGCATCGGCGGCAGCGCTGCGCTCGAGCTCGTCGTTGGCCGCTGCGATCGCAGCGACGCATTCGTCGGCGGCGCCGGCCAGCTCGGCGAGTGCGCGGCGCGCCGCGCCGAGCGTCGTCATCGGCATCTGCGCGATCCGCGCGAGCTGCGTGCCGAAGCGGCGAACGGGCGCCGCGCGCGGCGTCGATCCGGCGGTCTCGAGCAGCACCTGCCAGGTGTCCTGCAGGCCGTCGATGCTGCGCGGCGACAGGATCGGTGCATCGGCGAGGGACAGCAGGCCCGGCCGCAGCACGAGCATCAACCCGGCGAGGTTGCCGCTGTCGACGCTCGAGACGTACATCGGGCGCAGCGGATGCAGCGTTCGCGTGTCGTACCAGTTGTAGAAGTGGCCGTGGAAGCGCTCGAGCGAAGCCATCGTGTCGAGCGTGTTGCCGCTGCGCTCGAGCAGGCCGCCCGCGGTCAGGTAGCCGAAGTCGAAGGCGGCGAGGTTCGCCGCGAGCGCGAAGCCGATGTTGGTCGGCGAAGTGCGGTGCGCGATGCGCTCGACCGGCGCTTCCTGGTAGTTGTCGGGCGGCAGCCAGTGGTTCTCCTCGTCGACGAACTCGTCGAACCAGGCCCAGGTGCGGCGCGACAGCGCACGCAGGAAGCGCGTCTGGTCGGCGCCCAGCGGACGCAGCCGCGTACGCAGCGGGCGGCTGAGCCACCATGCGATCGCCGGCGAGAGAAACCAGGCGACGAGCAGCGGCGCCGCGTACCACAGCGCGGCCGGATGCGCGGTGGCGAGCCACGCGGCGGCGAGCACGGCGACCGCCGGCGCGAAGAGCATCGCCCGGAAGGTGCGTCGCAGGTCGACGGCAGCGTTCGCATCCTCGCCGCGGCGTGCACGATCCTCGACGATCTCCGACGGGCGCCACTCGAGCAGCTTGCGCCGCGTGACCATCGTGCGCCATTGCGCGCGCGCGACCGCGTCGAGATGCACGCGCGCTTCGTAGGGCAGGCAGGCGAAGAGGAAGAGCGCCTGCTTCGTCTGGCGCCACGTCGACGAGGCCACGAGCCCGAGGTGGCGCGAAAGCGGCGTCGTTTCCGCGCGGCGGAACAGGCCGAACGCGAACTCGACGGCGATCGGGACGAAGAAGACGCCGAGCATCGCCAGGGTCCACGCCAGCGACACCTCGGGCAGGGCCCAGCCGCCGAGCAGCACGAGGACGATCGCCGGTGCGACCAGGCTCCGGCGCAGGTTGTCGAGGATCTTCCAGCGCGACAGCGTGTTCAGCGGATTGCGCGCGT
>JBIQJM010000131.1:0-7655 GCA_044507525.1 Burkholderiales bacterium | reverse complement strand
TGCCGTGGGTTTGCCGAACTTCGTCGTCGTCCTTCGGCCGTTTGCGCGTTCGTGGCAGACGGCGGCGGGCCGGTGGGAGACGCCCGTCGGCCCCGCCTTGGCGGCCTGCGCCGAAGCGAGCGCACGGGCGCCGGGCGACAGGCAACGCGGCTCCCACTGCGGCGGTCGGTGCTTCGCACCGACTGCCCTCGCTGCTCGCCCCGGGGTCGTGCGGCCGAACTCGCTGCGCGCGCTTCGCGCGCTCCGCTCAGACATGCGGCCGCAAGTCAGAGAAACGAAGCGCGCTACGCGCGCCGACCCCGAGGCTGCGCGGCTCGGCGCCGCAGAGGGAGCCGCGTTGCCTGTCGCCCGACGCCCGCACGCCGTTTCGGCGCAGGCCGCCAAGGCGGGGCCGACGGGCGTCTCCCACCGGCCCGCCGCCGTCTGCCGCTCGAGCGATGCGGGCGGTGTCCGAACGAGGACGGAGGCACGGCCGTGAAGTCGCGCAGGAGCGTCCGGGCGGCGCTGTTCGCCGTGCTGTGCGCGACGGGCGTCGTGACGTTCGCGACGACGCCCGCGGCACCTGCGTCGGTGCCGGCTGCGGTGTCGGCCGCACAGCAAGCGCGCCTCGTCGCTTTCGGCCGCGCGCTCTTCTTCGAATCGCGCCTGTCCGGCGATGGCAGTCGCAGCTGCGCGAGCTGCCACGCGCCGGACAAGGGTTTCGCCGACGGCGAGACGCTCTCGCGGGGCTACAACCACTCCGGGCACTTCCGCAACACGCCGTCGCTGCTCGGGCTCTCGATGAAGTCGCGACTGATGTGGGACGGCCGCTATCCGGCCGAGCGCCTCCCCGAGCTGATCGCCGAGATGCTCGTCTCGCCGATCACGATGAACGGCGACCCGCAGATCATCGTCGAACGCGTGCGGCAGCTTCCCGGCCTGCTCGCCGCCTGGCAACGCGCCTACGGCGAGCGGCAGGCGCCGGACTTCCGGGGCGTCGTCGCCGCGCTCGCCGCCTACACCGCGGCGCACGACTACGACGACGCCGCGGTCGACCGCGCACTCGCCGGCGACGCGACCGCCCTGTCCGCACAGGCACGCGAGGGCATGCACCTGTTCGCCGGCAAGGCCGGTTGCTCGAGTTGCCATTCGGGGCGGGCGTTCTCCGACGGGCAGCTGCACCGGCTCGGCGTTCCCGAGAACCAGGAGATCCTGCGCGATCCGGAACGCACGGTCAGCCTGCTGCGGCATCACGCGGTCCACGGCGCACGCGACCCGATGGCGGTGCGCAGCGACACCGGAGCGCAGGCGTGGACCGGGCGGGCGTCGGACCGCGGCCGCTTCGCGACGCCGTCGCTGCGCGGCGTCGCGCACACCGCGCCGTACATGCACAACGGCATCTTCGCCACGCTCGCGCAGGTCGTCGACTTCTACGATCGCGGCGGCGGGCGTGCCAGCGAACTGCAACCGCTCGGGCTCGACGAGCGCGAGCGCGCCGCGCTGCTCGCGTTCCTCGAAGCGCTGTCGCCGCCGCTGCCGGTCGACGAGGCGCCGCCGGTCGACGATTACGCGAGCACCGCCGGAGCAGGCCGGTGAAGCTGCAGCGGCTCGCGACCGTCGGTGCCGCGATCGTCGTCGGGGCGGCGTCGGCGCTCGCGGGCGCGCTGGCGGTCTCGACGGTGCTCGCCGCAGCCGTCCCCCCTTCCGCCTTCTCCCTCCTGTCGTCGGCGCAGGAAGCGATCCCGCCGCTCGCGCCGCTGCCGGCGGTTCCGGTTCCCGCCGCAAACCCGATGTCGGACGAGAAGATCGCGCTCGGCCGGCTGCTGTTCTTCGATCCGCGACTCTCGGGCGACGCGTCGACGTCCTGCGCGTCGTGCCACGTCGCGCAGCGCGGCTGGGCGCATCACGAGCCGCTCGCGCCGGGATACCCCGGTCATCGGCTGTGGCGCAACAATCCCACGGTGCTCAACGCCGCGCATTTCCGGCGACTGATGTGGGACGGCACGCTCGACAGCCTCGAGGTGCAGGCGCGCTCGGCGATGCAGGCGCCGGTCGAGGGGAACGGCAAGCCGGTCCTCGTCGAGATGCGCCTGCGACTGATCCCCGAATACGTCGACCGCTTCCGCGACGTGTTCGGCACCGAATGGCCGCAGCTCGACGACGCGTGGCGTGCGATCGCCGCCTTCGAGCGCACCCTCGTCTCCGATCCGCAGCGCGTGCCCTTCGATCGCTTCGCCTCCGGCGACGAACGCGCGCTGTCGCCGGCGGCACGGCGCGGCTTCAAGCTCTTCGTCGGCAAGGCGCGCTGCATCGCCTGCCACAACGGACCCCTGGCGAGCGACGAGCAGTACCACGCGCTCGGCGTCCCGCGCCAGACGCTGTTCGACTCGAGCCCGCTGGTGCAGATCGCCGTGCGCTGGCAGAACGCGCAGCGCGACGTGCCGCGCGCGCTGTACCGCGGCGGCGACGAGGACCTCGGCCGCTACTATCGGACGCGCGATCCCGCCGACCTCGGGCGCTTTCGCACGCCGTCGCTGCGCGAGCTGCGCTACACGGCCCCGTACATGCACAACGGCGTCTTCGCGACGCTCGCCGAAGTGGTCGACTTCTTCGACCGCGGCGGCGGCGACACGCCGAACAAGTCGCCGTTGCTGCAGCCGCTGGGGCTCAGCGCCGCCGAGAAGAGCGACCTGATCGCATTCCTCGAGTCGCTGAGCATGGACGCGCCGCTCGTCGTCGACACGCCGGCGCTGCCGGCGATGCTGCCGCTGATCGACACCGCGCAGCCGCAGACCTGCGCGAACGAGGCCGAGGGGGTGGACGAGCGATGAGCATCGGGCGACTGTGGAACCGCTACGTGATGCACCGGCGCCGCTGGTGGATCCCGCTGTCGCTGGTGCTCGCGGTCGGCGTGGCGAGCATGCTCTACATGGGCGTGCGCACCTACGACGACGCACCGCCGATCGCCGACTTCGTCGACGCGGACGGGAACACGCAGGTCTCCGCCGCGTCGATCGTGCGCGGGCAGGCCGTGTTCCTGAAGTACGGCCTGATGAACTACGGCAGCTTCTTCGGCGACGGTGCCGGCCGCGGCCCCGACTTCACCGCCGACGCGCTGCACCAGGTCGCGATCGCGCTGCGCGACCACTACGCGTCGCGCGACGGCGTCGACGACGACTCGGCGCTCGCCACCGCGCAGCGAACCCTCCGCCGAAACCGCTACGACGAAGCCGCGAACGCCGTGCGCATCGACGAGGCGCAGGCCTACGCCGCGCGCGAGCTGCAGCGACTCGTCCTGGCGCGCTTTCGCGGCGAGGGCAGCGAACCGTTCCACCCGGCCGGCTGGATCTCCGACGAGGACGAACTGCGCGACCTCGCCGCCTTCTTCTTCTGGGGCGCGTGGGTATGCGGCGCCGAGCGCCCCGGCAAGGACTACACCTACACGCACAACTGGCCGTACGACGAACTCGCCGGCAACCGCCCGAGCGCGCAGGTCGTGCTGTGGAGCGCGATCGCGGTGCTCGCGCTCGTCGCGGCGCTCGGCGGCGTGCTCTTCGCGTACGGGCGCTATTCGACGATCGCCGGGTGGCGTGCGTCGCAGCGCGAGATCGACGCCGCGCACGCGCCGCACCCCGCGCGCCGCGACGACTTCCCCGGCGCCGCGATCGTACGTTCGCCGCTCGACACCGCACCCTCCGCGCTGCAGCGCGCGACGTGGAAGTTCTTCGTCGCGGCCGCCGTGCTCTTCGTGCTGCAGATCGTCGCCGGCATCCTGACCGTGCACGACTTCCTCGGCATCACCCGCGTGTCTGGCGTCGAGCTGGCGAACGCACTGCCGATCCCCGTCGTGCGCGGCTGGCATCTCCAGCTGGCGCTCCTGTGGATCACCGCGTGCTGGATCGGCTCGTCGATCTTCGTGATCTCCACCGCCTGCCCGCAGGCGATCGCCGGACAGCGCCGGCTCGTCGACGCGACGTTCGCGCTGCTCGTCGCCACCGCGGCCGGCGGCCTCGCCGGCGTCGCGCTCGGCCCGCACGGCCTGCTCGGCGAGCACTGGAACTGGCTCGGCAGCCAGGGCTGGGAGTTCGTCGAGCAGGGACGCCTGTGGCAGGCGATGCTGTTCGTCGTGATCGCGCTGTGGGCGGTGGTGCTCGCGCGCGCGGTCGTCCCCGTCTGGCGCTCGGGCGACGCGTGGACGCTGCCGAAGTGGCTCGTCTGGTGCGTCGCCTGCGTGCTGCTGCTGTTCGTCTCCGGTTTCGTCGCTACGCCGGAGACGAACTTCGTGGTCGCCGACTTCTGGCGCTGGGCCGTGATCCACATGTGGGTCGAGGCCTTCTTCGAGGTGTTCGCCACCGCGCTGCTCGCCTACTGCATGGTGCTGATGCGGCTGGTGAGCCACGCCGCCGCCTCGCGCATCGTCTACCTGGCGACCCTGCTCTTCCTCGGCTCGGGGCTGCTCGGCATCTCGCACAACTTCTACTGGAACGCCAAGCCGGTGGTGACGCTGGCGATCGGCAGCGTCTTCTCCACGCTGCAGGTCGTGCCGCTGATCCTGCTCACGCTCGAGGCCTGGCAGTTCCGCAACGCGCCCCAGCGTGCAGGCGCCGCCTTCGCGCACGTCGACGCGTTCCGCTTCCTGCTCGCGGTGAACTTCTGGAACTTCCTCGGCGCCGGCATGTTCGGCTTCCTGATCAACCTGCCGATCGTCAACTACTACGAGCACGGCACCTATCTCACCGTGAACCACGGCCACGCCGCGCTGATGGGCGTCTACGGCAACCTCGCGATCGCGATGATCGTCTTCTGCGCGCGCTGCCTCGTCGCGCCCGAGCGCTGGAACGCACGGCTGCTGCGCTGCGTGTTCTGGTCGATCAACGTCGGGCTGATGGGAATGGTCGTGCTCGACCTCTTCCCGGTCGGCGTCGCACAGCTCGTCGACGTGCTCGAGAACGGCCTGTGGCACGCGCGCTCGCAGGCCTTCGTGCAGGGCGAGCTGTTCCAGGCGCTCACCTGGGCGCGCGTCGTCGGCGGAGCGATCTTCGTGCTCGGCGGCGTACTGCCGCTGGCGTGGTTCGTACTGACCCGTTCATGGTCGCTGAAGGCGCCGCGCGAGGAAGCGCAGCCGCCTGCGGCGATCGTGCTGCAACCGGCGCGCGGACTGTCTTCGCTCTGACTTCGGCGGGCGCCCGGGCGGGCTCTTCCCTCTGACGGCCTGGTGCCTGCCCTGCGCCTGCGCTACCGGCAGAGGTTCTCCTCCCGCGCCGACGAAGCCTTCACGCCGGCCGGAATACGGCCCTCCGCGACCCAACGATCGAAGACCTCCAGCGCCGCGTCGACGAACGCGTCGTCGTTGATGTGGAGATCCAGGTCGTGCAGCTCCACCGGCGCACGAACGTGGCGGCGAAACTCGTCGACGTACTCGGCGTGCACCCGGGGATCGTGCATCGGCTGTCCTTCGTGATCCCAGGCGTGGATGCCGCGCCTCGGCAGGAAGAACGCCGTCGGACCGGTCGCGCGGGAGAGCTTCGCGGCGATCTCGCGTGCGATCGCCCGCCGCTCCTGCGACGTGGTGTTCACGGAACCGATCAGGCGGTTGTGCGCGTGGTAGGTGCGGTCGGCGTACGCCGGATCCAGCGGCTTCCAGCTCTGCACGTCGATCATGTCGCTCGCACCCGGCGCCACCAGTTGCGGAACGCCGCGGCGACCGGCCGCCTCCAGGCGCGAAGCGCCGGCGCTGACGACCGAGCCGTGCAGATGGTTGCTGACCTCGGCCTGCGCGAAATCGAACACGGCGACGAACTCGTCCCGCTCGATCAGCGCCTCCATCGCCCGGCCGCCCATGCCCGTGCAGTGGAAGACCACGGGCTCGTAGCCGCGCTGCTCGAGCGCGGGCGTGAGCCGCACCATGTAGCTCAGGCAAGACTTGCCCAGCGAGCTGATCGCGACGCGCGGGCGCCGCGCCTGCACCGGCACGACCGTGCTGCACGCGCCGAGCACCGCACCCGCCGCCTGGCTGAGGATCGAACGGCAGATCGAGTTGAGCCCGTACAGGCCGCCGGCCCACAGGATCATCATCAGGTCGGGCGCCAGCCGCTCCGGAGGGATCAGATGCGAATACGCCACCGTCGTGACGATGAACTTCGGCATGCCCAGCGGCAGGGCCGCCGTCACGTCGAGCGCCAGGTCGGTGCCCATCGTCCCGCCCAGCGCGAGGATGCCGTGGACCTGGCCGCGCCGGTATCGCTCGATCGTGAGCCGGACGGCGCCTTCGGCCATCTTCGTCATCGCGAGGTTCTCGTCGCCCAGCGCGGCGACCTGCTCGATCGTCGTGCCGGCCGCCTCGGCCACTTCGCGGTTGCCGATCCCGACGGGGAACGACGCGCTTCCCAGCACGCCGACGTCCATGATGGTCGCCTTCGCGCCTTCGGACTCGATGCAGCGCTTCATGAACAGCAGCTCGTCCGCCTTCGTGTCGACCGTGCCGACCACGAGGATCTGCAGCCCCGTCTTCATGCGCTCATCCCTCGTCCGCCGCCCTGCGAGTGCATGCGCCGACGACTACGCCGAACAGGCGACGAGCGCCCCTTCGATCGCGTCGACCAGCACGTCGACCTGCTCGCGCTGGATCACCAGCGGCGGCGAGAGGATGAGGTTGCCGCCCGAGACGCGCACCATCGCGCCGTTGCGGTACGCGTGTTCGGCCACCTTCGCGGGCAGCGGCGCCTTGCGGTCGAGCGGCGTGCGCTTCGCCTTGTCGGCGACGAGTTCGACGCAGACCATCAGTCCGATGCCGCGCACGTCGCCGACCGAGCGGAATCGCTCGGCCAGCGGTGCGAGCCGCGACATCAGGTGCTCGCCCTGCACGCGCGCGTTCTCGACCACCTGCTCGCGCTCGAGGATGTCGAGGGCGGCAAGCGCCGAAGCGCAGGCCACCGGGTGCCCGCTGTAGGTGTAGCCGTGCATCAGCGCGCCGCTGCCCGACTCGTCGCCGTGAAACGCGGCGGCGACGCGCTCGCCGACCGCGGTGGCACCCAGCGGCACGTAGCCCGAGTTGATGCCCTTCGCCAGGCACATCAGGTCCGGCTTCACGCCCCACAGCCGCGAGCCGAACCACGATCCGGTGCGACCGAAGCCGGTGACGACTTCGTCGGCGACCAGGAGCACGCCGTGCCGGTCGCAGACCTCGCGCACCAGCGGCCAGAAGTTCGGCGGCGGCACGATGACGCCGCCGGCGCCCTGCACCGGCTCGGCGATGAACGCCGCCACCGTGTCGGGACCCTGGAAGCGGATCTCGCGATCGAGCAGCTCGGCGCAGATCTCGCCCAGGCGAGTCGGGTCGTCGGTGTACGGATTGCGGTACGTCCACGGCGTATCGATGTGGAAGCACCCGGGCAGCAACGGCTCGTAGGCGCGGCGGAACGACGTGTTCCCGTTGACCGACATCCCGCCGAAATGCACGCCGTGATAGCCCTGCTTCAGCGAGACGAACTTGTGACGGTCGGCCTGGCCGACGAGCTTCCAGTATTGACGCGCGATCTTCAGCGCACCTTCGACGGCGTCGGAGCCGCCGCTGGAGAACGCGATGCGCGACATTCCCTCGGGCGCGAGCAGCGACACGAGACGGGCCGACAGCTCGATCGCGCGCGGGTGCGTCGTGCCGCGAAAGCACGAGTAGT
>JBIQJM010000130.1:0-7782 GCA_044507525.1 Burkholderiales bacterium | reverse complement strand
ACCGGATGTTCGATCTCTATCCCAACCAGCGCGCCGAGGGCGAGATCCGGATGGCGGGCCGCAACGTGCTCGATCCGTCGGTGGATCCCATCCTGCTGCGCGCGAAGGTCGGCATGGTGTTCCAGAAGCCGACGCCGTTCCCGATGACGATCTTCGAGAACATCGCCTTCGGCGTGCGGCTGTACGAGAAGCTGTCGCGCGACGCGATGCACGCGCGCGTCGAATGGGCACTGCGCAAGGCCGCGCTGTGGGAGGAGGTGAAGGACAAGCTCGACTCGAGCGGCCTGAGCCTGTCGGGCGGGCAGCAGCAGCGGCTGTGCATCGCGCGCATGGTGGCGGTGAAACCCGAGGTGCTGCTGCTCGACGAGCCGACCAGCGCGCTCGACCCGATCTCGACCTCGCGCATCGAGGAGCTCGTCTCGGAGCTGAAGAACGAGTACACGATCGCGATCGTGACCCACAACATGCAGCAGGCGGCGCGCATCTCCGACTACACCGCCTACATGTATCTCGGCGAGCTCGTCGAGTTCGGCCGCACCGACGAGCTCTTCGTCACGCCGCGAAAGAAGGCGACCGAGGACTACATCACCGGCCGCTTCGGCTGAGACTCGCCGGGACACGGAGCATCCGCATGAGCGACCGCGAATACGCCCACCGCAGCTTCGACACCGACATCGAGGTGCTGCGCAGCACGGTGACGACGATGGCCGGGCTCGTCGAGCGGCAGCTCGTGCGGGCGATCGACGCGATTCGCCGGCACGAGCCGCAGCTCGTCGCGGCGGTGCTGCGCGACGAGCAGCGCGTGAACCAGCTGCAGGTCGACTCGGACCTGCGCTGCAACCGCACGATCGCGCGCCGCCAGCCGATCGCGATCGACCTGCGCGAGATCATCGCCGTGATCCACATCGTCAACGATCTCGAGCGCATCGGCGACGAGGCGAAGAAGATCGCGCTGCGCAGCCGCGACTTCGCCGACGCGCCGTCGCCGATCGGCATCGACGAGATCGAGCGCATGGCCGCGCGCGCGCGCTCGATGTTCGACGCCGCCGTCGACGCCTTCGTGCGTCACGATCCGGCGGCGGCCGCGCGGCTCGGGGCGAGCGACGACGAGGTCGACGACCTGCGCGACCGCCTGATCGCGCAGCTGATGCAGGCGATGGCGCAGCAGCCCGGCGCGGTCACTTCGGGCCTGGCTGCCGTGTTCGTCGTGCAGTCGATCGAGCGCGTCGCCGACCACGCGAAGAACATCGCCGAGCACGTCGCCCTGCTGGTCGAGGGCGTCGACCCGCGTCAGGCGCCGGTCGGCTCCGACCGGGAGGTCGAGGAAGGCCGCTGATCGGCGGGAGCCTCGGCCGGCGTTCGCGCCGCCGCGTGCTCGGGCGCGTGCGCGGGCGCGTGCTCGGACGCGCCGTCGGACGCGCCGTCGGACGCGCCGTACGACTCGGCGCCGCGGGCGCGCGCCGGCGCCGCCGCAGCGGGCGCGGCTTCGGGGACCAGGCGCGCCGTCGGCAGGCACAGCACGAAGGTGCTGCCGCGCTCGGGTGCGCTGTCGAAGCGCAGGTGTCCCTGGTGGCGCGCCATGATGCGCTTGATGATCGCCAGGCCCAGGCCGGTGCCGCCGGTGGCGCGCGAGCGACCGCGGTCGACCCGGTAGAAGCGCTCGGCCAGCCGCGGCAGGTGCTCGGGCGGAATGCCGATGCCGGTATCGCGTACCGAGATGCGTCCCTCGGCGTCCTGCACGCGCCACTCGACGGAGATGCTGCCTCCGTCGGGCGTGTAGCGGATCGCGTTGGTGAGCAGGTTGCGCACCGCGCTCTCGAGCTCGCCGGGCGAAGCCAGCACGCGCCGCGGCCCGTCGAGCGCGAGCGTGACCGTGTGCCGGCCGGCCGACAATGTGCGTGCCTCGTCGATCAGCCGCTCGAGCAGCGCATGGACGTCGACGGGCTCGTCGTCCAGCGGCTGCATGTCGCTCTCGAGCGACGAGATCGTCAGCAGGTCGTCGACGAGCCGCTGCATCGTGCGGCTCTGCTCGAGGATCGACTCGAGGTACTGGCGCCGCTGCCCGGCGTCGAGATCGAGCGTGAGCAGCGTCTCGGCGAAGCCGGCGATCACGGTGACCGGCGTGCGGATCTCGTGCGAGACATTGGCGACGAAGTCGCTGCGCATCGCGTCGAGCTTCGCGCGTCCGGTGACGTCACGCGTGATCAGCAGCTTCTGCCCGCCCTGCGTGGGATGCAGCAGCAGTTCGTGGATCCGGCCCGGCCTGCCGGGCAGCTCGATGCGGATCGAGGCGCCCGGGTCGTCGGACTCGAGCAGCCGCGCGAATTCCGGCTGGCGGATGAAGTGATGGATCGGTCGATGCGTGCCGAAGATGCCGTGCAGGCTCTCCGCGGCGTCGTTCGCCCACAGCACGTGCGCGTAGCGGTCGAGCACGACCAGGCCGTCGGGCAACTGGTCGACGGCTGCGTGGATGCGCTCGAGCTCGGAGGCGAGCTCGTTCTGCGCGTCGGCTTCCTGGTGCGCGAAGCGCGACAGGCGCGAGACCAGCGCGCGCCAGGGGCCGTAGCCGACCGGCAGCGAGCGGTTGCGCGGAAGCGTCGCCCAGTGATGCAGGCGTGCGAGATACGCGGTTTCGGTGAGCGCGTAGGCGACCAGTACCGCGCCGAGCCACCAGACCGCGGCCCGCTCCGAAACGTAGATGTCGAGCAGCGAGGCGATCAGGACCACGGCGGCGAGTGCCGCGAGATTGCGAAACACGAGGCGCACGGCGTTCCCGGACGTTGGCGCGAACTACGCAGGGCGCGGAGGCTCAGGCTCGCCCGAAGCGATAGCCCTCTCCGCGCACGGTTTCGATCAGCCGGTCGTGGCCGCTGTAGGACAACGCGAGCCGCAACCGCCGGATATGCACGTCGACCGTGCGCTGGTCAATATACACGCGATCGCCCCACACTCCGTCGAGCAGGCGCTCGCGCGAGACGACCCGGTCGACGTTGCGCATCAGGAAATGCAGCAGCCGGAACTCGGTGGGACTGAGCGCCAGGCGGGTGTCGCCCGCGCTGACGCGCACGGCCGCGGGTTCGAGTCGCAGGCCTTCGATCTCGATCGGCGCATCGTCGTCGGCGCTGCGGGCGGCCGCGCCTTCGCCGCTGCCCGAGCGCCGCAGCACGGCGCGCACGCGGGCGACGAGCTCGCGCGTGGAGAAGGGCTTGGAGACGTAGTCGTCGACGCCGAGCTCGAAGCCGAGCAGCTTGTCTCCCTCGTGCGCGCGCGCCGTCAGCAGCACGATCGGCACGTGCTGCGCGCGCGCGTCGGCGCGCAGCGACTTCGCGAGGTCGATGCCCGACTCGCCGGGCAGCATCCAGTCGAGGACGATCAGGTCGGGCAGCGTCCGCGCGATCGCCTCGCGCGCCGCCTCGGCGGAATCGACGCCTTCGACGCGATAGCCCGAATGCCGAAGGTTGACGGCGACGAGCTCGCGGATGGCCGGTTCGTCCTCGACGAGCAGAATGCGGGCGCTCACACCGTCTCCATTCGATCGGGTTCCGGATGCGACCAGCGGTAGCGCCGCTGCGGCGTCGATGCCGGATCCGCGGCACCGAGCGCGAGCGACCATTCGCGCGCGACGTAGGTTTCGGAACGGGGCACGGCGGCGGATCCCGGTGCGGGTGCCTGCGGGTGCGCCTGCCCGCGCCCGGACGCGTCGAAACCGCGCGCGCCACGCACCAGCGTCGCGTGCAGCTTCAGCGGCCGGTCGTCGAAGTCGATGCGCGCCGCGCGCAGGCGCGCGCGGACCTCGTCGGCGAGACGGTGCACGAAGTCGGGGGGCCCCTCGCGAGCGGGCGGTCCGATCCACAGCACGCCGTGGCCGAAGCTGCCGAGCCGCGACAGCGCGAGCGGCGGCCTCTGCGGGTCCGCGCCGGCGACCAGGCGCGAGGGCAGTCCGCGGAGGATCGCCTCCAATGACGGTTGTTCGTCGATCGGGCGCATGCCGACGAACGCGAGCGTCAGGTGCAGGTCGTCGGCGACGAAGGCGCGGCCGCCCCAGCGGGCGGCGACCTGCGCGGCGAGCGCCGCGAGCCGCTCGGCCGTCGCGGCGTCGGGGCGCAGCGCATAGAAGAAGCGGGCCTTCGCCACGCGCTGCTCACGCGCTCGTCGAGCGCCCGTACGCGTCGTCGAAGCGGACGATGTCGTCTTCGCCGAGATAGTCGCCGCACTGCACCTCGATCATCACGAGCGGGACGACGCCGGGGTTCTCGAGGCGGTGCTTCGTGCCGATCGGGATGTACGTGGATTCGTTGGCGGCGACCAGCTGGGTTCGCTCGTCGCATTGCACTTTCGCCGTGCCGGAGACGACGACCCAGTGCTCGCTGCGGTGGTGGTGCATCTGCAGCGACAGGCGTTCCTTCGGCTTGACCTCGATGCGCTTGATCTTGAAGCGCGGCCCTTCCTGCAGCACCGTGTAGCTGCCCCACGGGCGCGACACCGTGCGATGCAGCCGCGCCGATTCGTGCCCGCTCGACTTCAGGCGATCGACGATCGCGCGCACCTGCTGGCTCGAATCCTTGCCGGCGACCAGCAGCGCGTCGGGCGTGTCCACGATCAGCAGGTTCTCGACGCCCACCGCCGCGACGAGCCGGTCTTCGCTCTGCACGTGCGTGTTCTTCGCGCCCTGCAGCAGCGCCTCGCCGACCGTCGTGTTGCCGTCCGCATCGGGCTGCAGCTGCTCCGAGACCGCCTTCCACGACCCGATGTCGCTCCAGTGGAAGGATGCCGGCAGCACGACGACGCCGTCGGCCTTCTCCATCACGGCGTAGTCGATCGAGATCTCGGGGCACGCGGCGAAGGACGGCTCGGCGATCGGCAGCTTCTCGTCGGTGGCCTCGCCGCGGCTCGCCTGCCACGCACTGCGGGCAGCCGCGAGCAATTCGGGCGCGTGCGCCTGCATCGCGTCGAGGATCGTCTGCGCACGGAAGCAGAACATCCCGCTGTTCCAGACGAAGCCGCCGTCGGCGAGGAACTGCACCGCGCGCGCCGCGTCGGGCTTCTCGACGAAGCGGCGCACCGCGCGCGCGTCGCCGTGCAGCTCGTCGCCCATCTCGATGTAGCCGAAGCCGGTTTCGGGTGCGCTCGGCCGGATGCCGAACAGCACGATCGATCCGGCGGCGGCGAGCTCGGCCGCCTGGCGCGCCACTTTCCGGAACGCGTCGGCGTCGGGGATCAGGTGATCGGCCGGCAGGACCAGCAGCACCGCGTCGGGGTCGAGCGCCTGTGCCCACAACGCGGCGAGCGCGACCGCGGGTGCGGTGTTGCGTCCGACCGGCTCGAGCAGCTGCGTGACGCGCACGCCGCGCGCCGCCGCGACGGTGCCGATCTCCTCGCGCGTCCGGAAGAAGTACTCGCGGTTGGTGACGATCGCGGCGCGGGAACCGTCGGCGAGCGGCAGCGCACGCTCCAGCGTTCGCTGCAGCAGGCTCGAGCTGCCGCCGATCTTCATGAACGGCTTCGGAAAGGCCTCGCGCGAGACCGGCCAGAGCCGGGTTCCGGCTCCGCCGGAAAGGACTACGGGTATCAGCATCCCGGCGATTGTACGGCCGCGACGCGCGGCGGCGGCGTGCGACACTTGGCGCTTCGGGCGCGTTTCCGACACGACGGGGAGCATCGGGTTTGGACGGGACGACGGGGGCGGTGCTGGTCACGGGCGGGGCCGGATACATCGGCTCGCACACGGTGCTGGAGCTGCAGCAGGCGGGCCGGGAGGTCGTCGTCGTCGACAACCTGTCGAATTCGAACGCCGAGTCGCTGCGAAGGGTCGGGTCGATCGGCGGCCGCGAGGTGCCGCTCGTCGTCGCCGACCTGCGCGACGAAGGCGCACTGCATGCCGTGTTCCGTTCGCGGCGCTTCGAGGCCGTGATCCACTTCGCCGGGCTCAAGGCGGTCGGCGAATCGGTATCGGATCCGCTCGCGTACTACGACAACAACGTCGCCGGCTCGGTGGCGCTGCTTCGCACGATGGCCGCGAACGACGTACGCCGCATCGTCTTCAGCTCGTCGGCCACCGTCTACGGCGACCCGCGGTCGGTGCCGATCCGCGAAGACGCGCCGCTCGCGCCGACGAATCCCTACGGGCGCAGCAAGGCGATGATCGAGCAGATCCTGCTCGACCTCGTCGCCTCGGATCCGCGGTGGTCGGTCGGCATCCTGCGCTACTTCAATCCGGTGGGCGCGCACGAGAGCGGGCACATCGGCGAGGACCCGCGCGGCGTGCCGAACAACCTGATGCCCTACGTGAGCCAGGTCGCGGTGGGCCGGCTGCCGCAGCTGCAGGTCTTCGGCGGCGACTGGCCGACGCCCGACGGAACCGGCGTGCGCGACTACATCCACGTGGTCGACCTCGCGCGCGGGCACCTGGCGGCGCTCGCGCGCGCCCGCGCGCACGCCGGCGCGTTCACGGTGAATCTGGGCACCGGCGTCGGCTGCTCGGTGCTCGAGCTCGTGCGCGCCTTCGAGCAGGCGAGCGGGCGGCCGGTTCCGCACCGGATCGGCGAACGCCGGCCGGGCGACGTCGCGCAATGCTATGCCGACCCGACGCTCGCCGAGCGGATGCTCGGCTGGCGTGCGGAATACGGCATCGATCGGATGTGTGCGGACGCCTGGCGGTGGCAGCAGGCGAATCCCGGCGGGTACGAGCGATAGATAGCACGCGCGGGGGCGAGCGCCGCGCGGCAACGACCGGTACCCCCGCGCGTGCGACGGGCGTACCGGTCGACCATCAGCCGTTGACCAGCGTGCTCACGGAGATCGGGTCGAACTGCTCCTCGAAGTTGCCGTCGCCGTCGGCATCGACGGAAATCGTGAGCTGATTCGGCCCGGACACGATGGCGCGGGCGCGCGACGATCTCGCTCCCTCGATGGTCATGTCGCCCGCCGTCAGGGTGTCGCCGACACCACTGTAGGGGGTTGCGGTCGTCAGCGACACCGAAACGCCCGAAGCGCTGTCGGCCACGCGTCCGGTCATCGCGTACGAGAAGTCGCCGGAGCCGATGTCGAAGATCGTGTCGGCGGACACGCCGCTCAAGGTCAGCGTCTGTCCGTTGACCGTGGAGCGCAGCGAAACGTCGCGCAGCGTCACCGGAATCGGTGCCGAGTCGTCGGCGTTCGTCGGCATGGACAGACGGAAGCCGCCGTCCAGGCCCGCTGTTTCGCCGGCGGCGGAGAGGCTGACGTCGCGGAACTCGAAGCGAGCGGAAGTCATCGCCCCGACGACGATGTCCGACAGCGCGATCTGGCCATGGATGGTCAAGCCTTCGATCTCGCAATTGGAGAAAGTGAAGGTCGCATGGTCGCCGGTGCTGAGCAGGAAGTCCTCCTGGTCCTGCACATTGCCGACCATGCGGACGGTACCCCCGGGGTTGTCGCAGGCTTCACTGTGGTCTATCGGCGCCTTGGTCGCGAAGGCCTCTTCGGATTTCTCCCACGCCGCACCACGGCCGTCGATCGCGCGCAGTTGGCGGATCGAGAACAGGACCACGCCCGGTGGTCCCTGGAGGGCCGGTTGCGGCGTTGCGGCCTTCGGTACGAGCATCGCCGACGTGGACAAACGCCGGAAGGTCGACTAGAGACGATGGATGAGCGGCGCGTGACCGCCGGAACGTTCGGTCGCGCTGAAGATCGGAGCGTCCCCGCTCGTCGAAGTGATGCGCCGAGCGGGAACGTCTCGAATTCGCTGTATCAGTGCTTCGTGCCGCTGCCCTTGTGCAGCACCGGATCCTCGCCTTTCGAGCG
>JBIQJM010000129.1:0-7797 GCA_044507525.1 Burkholderiales bacterium | reverse complement strand
GGGCGCTACGCGGTCGCACTGCCCGCTCAGCCGCGCCGAGCCCTTGCGCTTCGCGGCCGGACGGGTGGGCGGTGCTGCCCGGCGGCCTCGCTGCCTGCTCGAGCGTCGATGGCGACCAAGGCGTTCGCCTTGCGAACCGCGCCGCATCCGCACGCCAGCAACCTCACTCGAGGCGCGAAGCGTGATGGCGCAGGCCCGCCGGGCACTCGGCGAGCCGGTCCTGCCGAAAGGAAATTCGCGGGACCCGTCGCCGTGGGGCGCGCAGCGCCCCTCGGCAGCGGGTGCGAATTTCCGGGGCAGAACCGGGAAGCCCCCGCGTAGCGGGGGCCGAAGCCGTGTGCCCGGCGGGCCTGCGCCATCACGCTTCGCGCCGTCGCGCAAACGTAGGTATGCGGGCCTGCCTGCGCGGCGAGCGGGCCGCGGCCTGCCCGCTCAG
The DNA here is from genome assembly GCA_044507525.1 of Burkholderiales bacterium. Classification (GTDB taxonomy): domain Bacteria; phylum Pseudomonadota; class Gammaproteobacteria; order Burkholderiales; family Burkholderiaceae_E; genus Zeimonas. The sequence goes on along the minus strand of JBIQJM010000129.1, from coordinate 7,361 downwards.
CTGAACGCCTGGATTCCCGTCTGCGCGCGGCCGAGGATCAGCGCGTGGATGTCGTGCGTGCCTTCGTAGGTGTTCACGACCTCGAGGTTCACGAGGTGGCGCGCGACGCCGAACTCGTCGGAGATCCCGTTGCCGCCCATCATGTCGCGCGCCAGGCGCGCGATCTCGAGCGACTTGCCGCAGGAGTTGCGCTTCATGATCGACGTGATCTCGACGGCGGCCGTTCCCTCGTCCTTCATCCGTCCCAGGCGCAGGCAGCCCTGCAGTCCGAGCGTGATCTCGGTCTGCATGTCGGCGAGCTTCTTCTGGATGAGCTGGTTGGCGGCGAGCGGGCGGCCGAACTGCTTGCGGTCGAGCACGTACTGGCGCGCGCGATGCCAGCAGTCTTCCGCGGCGCCGAGCGCGCCCCAGGCGATGCCGTAGCGCGCGCTGTTCAGGCAGGTGAACGGGCCCTTCAGCCCTTCGACCTTCGGCATCAGCTGCTCGTCGGGCACGAAGACCTGGTCCATGACGATCTCGCCGGTGAGCGACGCGCGCAGCCCGACCTTGCCGTGGATCGCCGGCGCCGACAGGCCCTTCATTCCCTTCTCGAGGATGAAACCCTTGATGCGGCCGTCGTGGTCGCCGCCGACGCATTTGGCCCAGACGATGAACACGTCGGCGAACGGCGAGTTCGAGATCCACATCTTGCTGCCGGTGAGCTCGTAGCCGCCCGACACGCGCTTCGCGCGCGTCTCCATCGACCCCGGGTCGGAGCCGTGGTTCGGCTCGGTGAGCCCGAAGCAGCCGATCGACTCGCCGGTGGCGAGCTTGGGCAGGTACTTCTCCTTCTGCGCGTCGGAGCCGAACTCGAAGATCGGCACCATGACGAGCGAGCTCTGCACGCTCATCATCGAGCGATAGCCGGAGTCGACCCGCTCGACCTCGCGCGCGATCAGGCCGTAGGCGACGTAGTTCAGGCCCGGGCCGCCGTAGGCCTCGGGAATCGTCGGGCCGAGCAGGCCGAGTTCGCCCATCTCGCGGAAGATCGCCGGGTCGGTCTTCTCGTTGCGGAACGCCTCGAGCACGCGCGGTGCGAGCCGCTCCTGGCAGTACGCGGCGGCCGCCTCGCGCACCATGCGCTCGTCTTCGGTCAGCTGCGCGTCGAGCAGCAGCGGGTCGTCCCATTTGAATGCGGCTTTCATCCGGCTCTCCTGATTCGGCTCGGGAAATGTCGTAGCGTATGCGATTCGCGCAAACCGGTCGGCGCGGCTGCGGCCGCCGGCAGCGGACCCCTCGGCGCCGCATCGGGATGCGCGCGGCCGCGAAAAGAAGCATCGCGATACCGATTTATGCCCGATCCACGGCCGCCGCCCCATGATCTGGCTCAAGACGGCGCGTTGACGCCGGACAATGCGCCGGGCGCCCGGAAGCCGTAGCGTAGCGCCCATGCGCGCCACTCGCTGGAGTCTGGCGGCCCGGCTGGCCGTCCTCGGGTTCTCGATGCTGCTGCTCGCGCTCGCCTCGATCGCGCTCACGTTCTGGGTCACGTGGGAGCTGCAGGGCGGCGCGGCCGCGGTCAACGAGGCCGGCCGCATGCGCATGCAGGCCTACCGGCTCGCGCTCGACGCCCGGCGCGGCGCCGACTCCGACCTCTCGCGGCACGTCGACCTCTTCGACGCGAGCCTCGCGATGCTGCGCGACGGCGAACCGTCGCGGCCGCTGTTCGTGCCGTGGAACGACGCGACGCGCGAGCGCTTCGACGACGTGCAGGCGCGCTGGCTCTCGCTGCGCACCGACTGGCTCTCGCGCCCCGATCTCGTGCACCTGTCGCGCGTGGACGACTTCGTCGAATCGACCGACGCCTTCGTGGCGGCGATCGAGAACCAGCTGTCGCGCTGGACGGCGATCCTCTATGCGTACCAGTTCGCGATGATGGCCCTGGCGATCGGCGGCGCGGTCGCGCTCCTCTACACCGGCTACATCTACGTCGTCGACCCGGTCGCGCGCCTGCGACGCGCGCTCGCGCGCATCGAGCAGGGAGAGTTCGACGCGCGCGTGGCCGTGGTTTCGCACGACGAGTTCGGCGAGCTGGGGGAGAGCTTCAACCGGATGGCGGGCAATCTGCAGCAGTTGTACGCCAGTCTCGAGGACAAGGTGCGCGAGAAGACCGCGAGCATCGAGATCAAGAGCCGGCGCCTGGCGGCGCTGTACGACGCGAGCGCGTTCATCGGCGGCGTCGACTCCCTCGAAGAGCTCGCGCACGGCTTCGTGCGCAAGGCGCGCGAGGCCGCCGGCGCGGACGCGGCGATCATCCGATGGTCCGACCAGGCGAACCAGCGCTACCTGCTGCTCGCGGGCGACCGCCTGCCCGACTCGTTCGCGCAGGCCGAGCAATGCGTGAACGCGCGCAGCTGCCACTGCGGCGACCAGCTCGCCGGCGCCGGCGCCCGCACGGTGGCGCTGCACGGCGGCGCCGATGCGCCGCTCGGCCACTGCCTGGCGGCCGGGTACCGCACGCTGGTCGCCGTCCCCGTCGAACTCCAGCACCGCGTGCTCGGCGAGATCGACTTCTTCTATCGCGACGAGCACACGCTCGCCGACGAAGATCGTTCGCTGCTGGAGGCGCTGGCCAGCCACCTCGCGACCGCGATGGAGGGCCTGCGCGCGGCCGCGCTCGACGTCGAGACCGCGGTCGCGCACGAGCGCGAGCTGCTCGCGCAGGAGCTGCACGATTCGATCGCGCAGTCCCTCGCCTTCCTGAAGATCCAGGTGAAGCTGCTGCGCGCCGCCGCCGCACGGCAGGACGCGCCGGCGGTCGCGCGGGTCGTCGACGAGATCGACGCCGGCGTGCGCGAGAGCTACAGCGACGTGCGCGAGCTGCTGCTGCACTTCCGCACGCGCACGAGCGACGAGGACATCGAGCCGGCGCTGCGCACGACGCTGTCGAAGTTCGAGCACCAGACCGGCCTGCACGTGCAGCTGGACATCGAGGGGCACGGCTTGCCGCTCGATCCCGACGTGCAGGTGCAGGCGCTGCACGTCGTCCAGGAGGCGCTGTCGAACGTGCGCAAGCACGCGCGCGCGCAGCGCGTCTGGCTGCGCGTGCAGCAGGCGCCGGAATGGCGCTTCGAGGTGCGCGACGACGGCCGGGGCTTCGACGCGCAGGCGGTGCCGGGCGAGGCGCAGGTCGGGCTGCGGATCGCGCGCGAGCGCGCGCAGCGCGTCGGCGGGCGCGTCGACGTCGAGTCGACGCCGGGCGAGGGTACGCGCGTGACGCTGACGCTGCCGGCTCCGGCGGCGCGGCTTCGCGGCGGCGACGCGGCGGCGCACGATGCGTCGGCGCCCGCGCTCGGGGATCCGGCATGAGCGCGTCGATCCGCCTGCTCGTCGTCGACGACCACACGCTGTTCCGGCGCGGGCTGGTCGCGCTGCTGGCGAGCGAGCCCGGCCTGCAAGTGGTCGGCGAGGCGGGCGACGCCGGCGAGGCGCTGTTGCGCGCGCGCGAGCTGCAGCCGCAGGTCATCCTGCTCGACAACCACCTGCCGGGCGCGAGCGGGGTCGCCTCGCTTCCCGGGCTGAAGGAGGCAGCGCCCGCGGCGCAGGTGCTGATGCTCACGGTGAGCGAGGACGAGAACGACCTCGCGTCGGCCCTGCGGGCGGGGGCGCGCGGCTACGTGCTGAAGACGATCGACGGCGACGCGCTCGCCGATGCGATCCGGCGCACCGTCGCCGGCGAGTCGGTGGTGAGCCCCGAGCTGACGGGAAAGCTCGTCGAGGCCTTCCGCTCGAGCGTGGAAGGGCAGTGCGAGCCGCGCGAGAAGGCCGCCGTCGATCCGATCGACACGCTGTCGCCGCGCGAGCGCGAGATCCTCGCGCACATCGCCCGCGGCGCGAGCAACAAGGCGATCGCCCGCGCGCTCGGAATCGCCGAGACGACGGTGAAGATCCACGTGCAGCACATCCTGCGCAAGCTCGACCTCAGTTCGCGCGTGCAGGCGGCCGTCTACCTGATCGAGCGCGGCATCGACTGATCCGGTCGCGCATCCGATGACGGCACGCGCTCCGTCCGGGTGCGGCAGGTACTACTCCTTTCGAACTATGGCCGGGGGCGTCGAGGTCCTCCTTCCGCCGCCGCGCGCGTAGTCCGCAGAAGGATGTTCGCGCGGCGCGCCGATCCCTAGAGTCGCAGCCAGGGAGAAAGCGAAATGGCTGCCATCGTCTTCGAGGGAAATCGCGCACGCCAGGGCCTGTCGGTGCTGATCTCCAGCACGCTCGCCTTCACCGTCTGCTTCATGGTCTGGATGATGTTCGGCGTGATCGGCATCCCGATCCGCGACGCGCTCGACCTGAACGCCACGCAGTTCGGTCTGCTCACGGCGACGCCGGTGCTCACCGGATCGCTGGTGCGCGTGCCGCTCGGCATCTGGACCGACCGCTACGGCGGACGCGTCGTGATGACGGTGCTGATGGCCGCCACCGTGCCGGCGATCTGGCTGATGGCCTACGCGACGCAGTTCTGGCAGTTCATCGTCATCGGCCTGTTCGTGGGACTGGCCGGCGGTTCCTTCTCGGTGGGCACGCCCTACGTCGCGCGCTGGTTCCCGCGCAATCGCCAGGGCTTCGCGATGGGCGTCTACGGCGCCGGCAACTCGGGCGCGGCGGTCAACAAGTTCGTCGCGCCGGCGCTCGTCGTCGCCTTCGGCTGGGCCGCGGTGCCGCAGGTCTACGCGGTGATCCTGCTCGTGACGCTCGTGCTGTTCTGGATGCTCACGTACAGCGATCCCGACCACCTGGTGCCGAACGAAGTGCGCTTCGTCGACCAGCTGAAGATGCTGCGCGACCCGCACGTGCTCAAGTACTGCCAGTACTACAGCATCGTCTTCGGCGGCTACGTCGCGCTGAGCCTGTGGATGGTGCAGTACTACGTCGGCGAGTACGGGCTCGACATCCGCATCGCCGCGCTGCTCGCCGCGTGCTTCTCGCTGCCCGGCGGCGTGCTGCGCGCGGTCGGCGGATGGCTTTCGGACCGCTACGGTGCGCATTCGGTCACCTGGTGGGTGATGTGGGTGAGCTGGATCTGCCTGTTCCTGCTCAGCTATCCGCAGACCGAGTTCACGGTGCGCACGATCGACGGCGTGCGCAGCTTCTCCCTCGGCCTGAACGTGTACGGCTTCACGGCGCTGATGTTCGTGCTCGGCGTCGCCTGGGCCTTCGGCAAGGCGAGCGTCTTCAAGTACCTCAGCGACGAATACCCGACGAACATCGGCGCGGTCTCGGGCGTCGTCGGACTGGCCGGCGGGCTGGGCGGCTTCGTGCTGCCGATCCTCTTCGGCGCGCTCGTCGACCTCACCGGCGTGCGCTCGAGCGCCTTCATGCTGATGTACGGCGTCGTCTGGGTGTCGCTGATCTGGATGTACTTCACCGAAGTGCGCCGCACCGAGCTGATGGGGCCGCATCCGGTGCCCGCCCGTGGCTGAAGACTCCTTCGCCGCGAAGCGCACGCGCTGCGCAACGCATACGCCGCTCCTACCTCCCCACGGAGACCCGAAATGACCGCTTCCACCGCTGTCGGTGCCGTACGCGCAAGGCCGGGCAGCCTGCTGACGATCTGGACGCCCGAGGACAAGGCGTTCTGGATGCGCGAAGGCGAGGCGATCGCCAAGCTCAACCTGTGGATCTCGGTGCCGGCGCTGTTCCTCGCCTTCGCCGTCTGGCAGATGTGGAGCGTGGTCGCGGTCAGCCTGCCCGCGCTGGGCTTTCGCTATTCGACGAACCAGCTGTTCTGGCTCGCGGCCGCGCCGGCGCTCTCCGGCGCGACGCTGCGCATCTTCTACTCGTTCATGGTGCCGCTGGTCGGCGGGCGCCGCTGGACCGCGATCTCGACGGCGTCGCTGCTGATCCCGGCGGTCGGCATCGGCCTGGCCGTGCAGGACCCGACGACGAGCTACCCCACGATGCTCACGCTCGCGCTGCTGTGCGGCCTGGGCGGGGGCAACTTCAGCTCGAGCATGGCGAACATCAGCTTCTTCTTCCCGAAGGAGCGCAAGGGTTCGGCGCTCGGCGTGAACGCGGGCCTGGGCAACCTCGGCGTGTCGGTCGTGCAGTTCCTCGCGCCGCTGGTCGTCGCGGTCGGCGTGTTCGGCATCTTCGGCGGCGAGCCGCAGACGATCGTGAAGAACGGTCAGACGGTATCGGTGTGGACGCAGAACGCGGCCTTCGTGTGGGTGCCGTGGATCGCGCTCGCCGCGCTGGCGGCGTGGTTCTTCATGAACGACATCGCCGATGCGAAGGCGTCGTTCGCCGCGCAGGCGGCGATCTTCCGGCGCAAGCACAACTGGCTGATGTGCGTGCTCTACCTCGGCACCTTCGGCTCGTTCATCGGCTTCGCCGCCGGTTTCCCGCTGCTGATCCGCAGCCAGTTCCCGTCGGTGAATCCGCTCGCGTACGCGTGGCTCGGCCCGCTCGTCGGTGCGCTGATCCGGCCGTTCGGCGGCTGGCTGTCCGACCGCCTGGGCGGCGCGAAGGTCACCTACTGGAACTTCGTCGTGATGGCGCTCGCGGTGATCGGCGTGCTGTTCTTCCTGCCGAAGGCCTCGGGCGGGGTCGTGCTGCCCTTCGGCCCGGTCGACGGCCACTTCGGCGGCTTCTTCACGATGTTCCTCGTGCTGTTCCTCACCACCGGCATCGGCAACGGGTCGACGTTCCGCATGATCCCGGTGATCTTCCTGAACCAGCGGCTCGCCGAGGCACGCGGCCGCGGCGAAGCGGCGCACGCGCAGGCGATGCGCGACGGCAACACCGAGGCGGCGGCCGCGCTCGGCTTCGCCGGCGCGCTCGGCGCCTACGGCGGCTTCTTCATCCCGAAGAGCTACGGCAGCTCGATCGCCGCCACCGGCGGGCCGGAGGCGGCGCTGTGGGTGTTCGCCGCCTTCTACCTGCTGTGCACGGCGCTCACCTGGTGGTACTACGCGCGCCGCGGCGCGGAGATGCCGTGCTGAGCGCCCTGCGCGGTCCTCGATCCGCGCGTCCTCGTCCGTCTCGCCGCGCCTGCCTTTGCCCGCGCCGACCTCTGGTGCGCACACGGAGTCCCCGATGAGTCATCTGCTGGACCGCCTCACCTTCTTCGCGCAACCCACTGAAGCCTTCGCCGACGGCCACGGCCTGACCACCGGCGAGGACCGCACCTGGGAAGACGCCTACCGCAACCGCTGGCAGCACGACAAGATCGTGCGCTCGACGCACGGCACGAACTGCACGGGTTCGTGCTCGTGGAAGATCTACGTCAAGGGCGGGATCGTCACCTGGGAGACGCAGCAGACCGACTACCCGCGCACGCGCCCCGACCTGCCGAACCACGAGCCGCGCGGCTGCGCGCGCGG
>JBIQJM010000128.1:0-7860 GCA_044507525.1 Burkholderiales bacterium | reverse complement strand
CGAGCCACGACAGGATCGGCGTGCCGAGCGCGAGCGAGACGACGAGCACGCCGATGCCTTCGGCGCCGAGCCCGAACTGCAGCCCGGCGAGCGGTGCCAGCAGCACCAGCGGGACGCCGGTGGCGAGCCAGTGCGCGAGCACCTTGCCGGCGACCAGCGCGGGCAGCGGTGCCGGGGCGAGCACCATCTGCTCGAGCGTGCCGTCGGCGTGGTCGGCGGCGAACAGGCGCGCCAGCCCGAGCAGGCTCGCCAGCAGCGCGGCGACCCAGACGATGCCGGCGGCGATCGTGCGCAGCAGTTCGGTGTCGGGACTCACGGCCAGCGGGAACAGGCTCGTGACGAGCAGGAAGAAGACGACGATCAGCGCGAGTTCGCTGCGCGAGCGCAGCGCCAGGCGCAGATCGCGCGCGCAGGCCCAGCGCACCGCGGCGAGCACGCCCGGCGGCGACGGCGCCGTCAGCGGCGCGCGTCGTCGAGCGAGAGCCGGGTCGGTGTCGCGGCGCATGGCAGCGCTTGGTGCGTGGCGATCAGCGCGAGTCCGCCTTCGTGCAGGTGCGCGTCGATCAGGGAGCCCAGCAGGCGCAGCCCTTCGGCGTCGAGCGCGGTGCCGGGCTCGTCGAGCAGCCACAGCGGGCGCGCCTGCGAGCACGACAGCCTGGCGAGCGAGACGCGTCTTCGCTGTCCGGCCGACAGGCGCGCGAAGGGCAGCTTCGCCTGGCGCGCCAGGCCGACGCGCTCGATCGCGGCATCGACGGCTTCGCGCGAAACCCGCAGGCCGTCGAGAGCGAGTTGCATCGACAGGTTCTCGCGAACGTCGAAGGCGTCCTTCCAGCCCGGCGCGTGCCCCTGGTAGACGCACTGCGCCCGCCATTCGGCGTCGTCGACGCGGCGGGGCGCGCCGCGCCAGAGGATCTCGCCGCCGACCGGTCGCGCGAGGCCCGCGATCGTGCGCAGCAGCGTCGACTTCCCGCTGCCGTTCGCGCCGACGAGCATCGTCCAGTGGCCCGGGGCGACGTGCAGATCGAGCGACGCGAACAGCGGTCGGTATCCGGCGGCGCAGGCGAGTGCCCGCGTCTGCAGTCCGTCGCAGGCGGCGGCCGGCGTCAACGCGGGACGACCTGGTCGAGGACGATGCGCAGGCCCGCCGACCCGGGCTGCACGTTCTCGATGCGACCGTACAGGTCGCCCGGCTGGCGCATCGCCTCTCCGCTGCGGCTCAGCCGCGCCTCGAGGTCGAGCGAATCGTTGCCGGAGAGTCTGCGCGACGGGTCCATCGCGTTCGCTTCGTCGAGCGTGAACGCGGTGGGGAACTCGGGCGAGGCGACGCGCAGCACCGCGATCGGCACCGACGGGCCGCCGCTCGCGCGGGCGATGACGAAGAGCGTTCCGCCCTGCGCGGCGCGCTCGGCGAGCGAAGCATCGACGGAGACGGTGCCGGCGACCGCCGCCGGGGACGGCGCTGCGGCTTGCGGCGACGGTGCCGCCTCTGCGCCCTGCGTCCTTGCGTCCGTCGCCGGCGCGCCCGCGGCGACCTCGCCCTCGATGCGCTGCACGATCGCGGCGATCTGCGTCGCCTCCTCGCTGCCCGGCTCGAGGAAGGTCTCGAGCTGCTTCAGGTACGTCAGCGCGCGCGGCAGGTTCCCCAGCCGGTACTGCGCCGCGCCCATCAGCGCGACCGCCTTCGGTTCGTTCGGATCGGCGGCCAGCGCGCGCTCGAGCAGTTCGACCGGCTCGCCTGCGAAGTCGCCGCCGACGCGCAGTGCCGCCGACTCGGCGTAGTCGGTCAGCAGCCGCGCGTCCTTGGGCAGGCGCTCGGCGGCCTGCGCAAAGGCGACGACCGCTTCGTCGTGACGGCCCTGCATCTTGCGCGCCTCGGCGAGCATCGCCCAGGCTTCGGCGTCGTCCGGGTTCTCGCGCGTGCGCTGCTCGATGCGCTCGATCATCGCCTCGATCTGCGCGGCGTCGACCGGTCCGGCGCCACCGGCGGCGTCGACCGCCGCGAGCTGCGGTGCACCGACCTGCCGGTACACGCCGACGGCGACCAGCGGAACGAGCACGGCGACGAAGGCCGCCATCGCCCAGGCCGTGCGCGGCGAGCGGGCGGCGGGCGCTGCGGCGGCGCCCGAAGGGCCCGGCATCGCGCCCGCGGCGAGCGCCGGCAGGTCTTCGGTCAGCTGGCGGGCGAGGTCGGCGTGCGCCTGCTCGGCTTCGTCGTCGGTGATCCGACCGGCATCGCGCTCGCGGTCGATCTCGCGCTTGCGGTCGCGGAAGACCGCCAGGCGCCGCTCGTCGTCGTGCGGCGCATCGGTGCGCAGCCGGCGGGTCGAGACGAGCGGCCAGACGACCAGGGCGGTCGCCACCAGCGTGACGATCGCGATGGAGATCCACAGGGCCATCGGCGGAGAGCCGTCGCGCAGCGCGGCGGCATGGAAAAAGGCGAACCCGCTATTGTCTCACAGGGCGCTCAGGACGACCCGGGGGCCGGCTCGGCGAGGCGCCTGCCGAGCGCGTCGAGGAAGGCGCCGCATCGTTCGAGTTGCGCGACCTCGACGTATTCGTCGGGCTGGTGCGCGACCGCGATGTCGCCCGGGCCGCAGACGACGGTCGGCACGCCGATCGCCTGCAGGATGCCCGCCTCGGTGCCGAAGCTCACCCGCCGCCGTTCGGCGTGCCCGCACAGCGGTGCGAGCGCCTGCGCGAGCGACTCGTTCCCGCGCTCGTCGAGCGGCGGCGTGTCGAAGATCTCGTCGAAGGTGATCGAGGTGTCGGCGGCGATGCGCCGCATCGCGGGCAGCACGACGTCGTCGCAGTGCCGGCGCACCGTCTCGAGCACGTCGGTGGCGCGCATGCCGGGCAGCGTGCGGATCTCGAGGACGAACTCGCAGTCCTTCGCGGTGATGTTGTGCGCGGTGCCGCCGTGGACGAGCCCGACGTGCACGCTGGTGTGCGGGTAGTCGAATCCGTCGTGGCGCGCCGCGGCGTCGAGCTCGCGCTGCAGGCGGCCGATGAAGACGATGATCTCCGCCGCCTGCTCGACCGCGGAGACACCCCGGTCGCGCAGCGCCGAATGCACCGAGTGCCCGCGCACGCGGACGCGGTAGCCGGCGGCGCCCTTGTTGGCGACGACGACGTGCATCGACGTCGGCTCGCCGATGACGCACGCGGCCGGAAGCAGCGGCGCGTCGGCCAGGTGCGCGGCCAGCAGCCGCATGCCGCGCATCGTCGTTTCCTCGTCGTAGGAGAAGGCGACGTGCACCGGGGCGCGCAGCTTCGCGGCCGCCAGGCGCGGCGCGGCATCGAGCACGCAGGCGAGGAAGCCCTTCATGTCGGCGGCGCCGCGTGCATGCAGCCGCCCGCCGTCCTCGCGCAGCGTGAACGGATCGGAGGACCAGGCCTGTCCGGCGACCGGGACGACGTCGGAATGCCCCGACAGCATCCAGCCGGCGACGTCGTCGGGGCCGGCGGTGGCGAAGAGGTTCGCCTTGCCGGCTTCGTCGCCGTGCTGCACGAAGCAGCGGAAGCCGGCGTCTTCCAGGCGCTGCGCGGCCCAGTCGATCAGCGCGACGTTCGGCTTCGCGCTGACCGTGTCGAAGGCGACGAGCCGGCGCAGCAGCTCGACGCTGGAACGCACGCCGGCCATCGTCCTGCGTCCTAGTCGCGCTGCGTGACGAACTTCGTGTTCAGGTAGCCGTCGAAGGTCTCGGTGCCGCCTTCGCTGCCCCAGCCGCTGTCCTTGATGCCGCCGAAGGGCGCCTCGGCGATCGCCTGCCCGAAATGGTTGATGTTGACGTTGCCCGCCTCGAGCAGGTTCGCCGCCGCGTTCGCATGGCGGGTCGACGTCGTGAACACGTAGGACGACAGCCCGTACGGCAGCGCGTTCGCGCGCCGGATCACGTCGTCGAAATCGGTGAAGCGCGCGAAGGGGGCGATCGGGCCGAAGGGCTCGGTGGTCATCAGCATCGCGTCGTCGGGCAATCCGGTGACGACGGTGGGCGCGAAGAAGTTGCCGCGATCGGACAGGCGTTCGCCGCCGAGCTCGATGCGCCCGCCGCGCCGGCTCGCGTCGTCGACGAACTCCTGCATCGCCGGCACGCGCCGTTCGTGCGCGAGCGGGCCCATGCGGGTGTTCTCGTCGAGTCCGGCGCCGACCTTCATCGCACGCGTCTTCTCGAGGAAACGCGCGATGAAGCGATCGTGGATCTTCTCGTGCAGGTAGAAGCGCGTGGGCGACACGCAGACCTGCCCGGCGTTGCGGAACTTGAAGGCCTGCAGCGCATCGGCGGCGCGATCGACGTCGGCATCGTCGAAGACGATGACGGGCGAGTGCCCGCCCAGCTCCATCGTCGTGCGCTTCATGTGCTGGCCGGCGAGCGCGGCGAGCTGCTTGCCGACGGGCACCGATCCGGTGAACGAGATCTTGCGCACGATCGGCGAGCGGATCAGGTAGTCGGACACCTCGTGCGGCACGCCCCAGACGATGTTCAGGCACCCGGCCGGAAGGCCGGCGTCGTGGAAGACGCGCGCGAGGGCGACGATCGCGCTCGGCGAGTCTTCGGGGCCTTTCAGCACGAGCGTGCAGCCGGAGCCGAGCGCGGCGCCGATCTTGCGCACCGCCTGGCTGGCCGGGAAGTTCCACGGCGTGAAGGCCGCGCATACGCCGACCGGCTGGCGCACGACGAACTGGCGCACGGCGGGGTGGCGCGCCGGGATCACGCGCCCGTAGATGCGGCGGCCCTCCTCGGCGTGCCATTCGGCGTGCTCGGCGCAGTTCTTCACCTCGTTGATCGCCTCGGTGAGCGGCTTGCCCTGGTCGAGCGTGATGTTGCGGCCGATCTCCGGGGCGCGCTCGCGCAGCAGCTGCGCCGCCTTGCGCAGCACGTTGCTGCGTTCGAGCGGCGAGGTGTCGCGCCAGGCGGGGAACGCGCGCTGCGCGGCCGCGAGCGCGCGGTCGAGGTCCTCGCGCGTGGCGTGCGGCAGCTTGCCGACGACGTCGCCGGTGGCCGGATCGAAGACGTCCTGCTCACGGCGTCCCTGCGCCGCGATGAATTCACCGTCGATGTAGAGACAGAGATTCTCGTACATGGAGAGCACCACCTCGCTGGTTGCGTATCGCCCCGATTCTGACACGCAGGGCGATTCACTCCTCTTCGCGGGGCCTCCATGCCGAGCGCAGCTTGTGCTGCACCGCCGGCGGTGCCTCCTCGTAGCCGAGCAGCTCCAGCGAGTAGCTTCCCTGTCCTCCGGTGATCGCCTTGAGCCGGCCCTGGAAGTCGCCGAGCTCGGCCATCGGCGCGCGCGCACTGAGCATCGCCATGCCGGCGCGCGCGGAGTCGGCGCCCGAAACCTGTCCGCGGCGCGCCGACAGCTCGCCCGAGACGGCGCCGATCGCGTCGGCGGGGATCGTCAGCTCGAGCGAGACGATCGGCTCGAGCACGACCGGCCGCGCCTTCGCGGCCGCATCGAGGAAGGCCTTGCGGCCCGCGGTGATGAAGGCGATCTCCTTGCCGTCGACCGGATGCGTCTTGCCGTCGTAGACGGTGACCTTCACGTCCTGCACCGGGAAGCCCGCGACCGCTCCGCCGTCGAGCGCCTGGCGTACGCCTTTCTCGACCGCGGGAATGAACGGGCCCGGGATCGCGCCGCCCTTGACCTCGTCGACGAAACGAAAGCCTTCGCCGCGCGACAGCGGCTCGACGCGCAGGAACACTTCGCCGAACTGCCCGGCGCCGCCGCTCTGCTTCTTGTGCCGGTGATGCCCGTCGGCGCTGCCGGAGATCGTCTCGCGGTACGGCACCGTGGGCGGATGCGCGTCGACCTCGAGCTTGTACTGCGACCGGATGCGCTCGAGCACGCGCGCGACGTGCACTTCGCCCAGCCCGCGCACCACCGCCTCGTGCGTCGTCGGGTCGTGCTCGACGCCCAGGCTCGGATCCTCGGCGCACAGGCGATGCAGCACCTCGGAGAGCTTCTGCTCGTCGCCGCGCTTCTTCACGCGGATCGCCAGGCCGTAGACCGCGTGCGGCAGCGGCAACGGCCGGAAGTGCACCGCGGCGTCCTCGGGAGCGTCGTGCAGCACCGCGTCGTACGCGAGCTCGTCGATCTTCGTGAGGGCGCAGATCTCGCCGGGGCCGGCGGCGGACAGCGGCCGGAAGTCGCGGCCCTGCACGAGCTGCGGGACGCCGGCGCGGACCGCCTTTCGGCTCTCGCCGACGTACAGCGGCGTGTCGGGAGCGAGCGTTCCCTGGTGGACGCGCACCGTGGCGATGCGACCGATGTACGGATCGATCTCGACCTTGAACACGTGCGCGAGCACATGATCTTCGGCGCGCCGCGAAGCGGTGAGGGGTTCGGCGCGCTCGGGATCGCCGCCCGGCCAGCGCTCGAACAGCGGCGGGTTGCCCTCGAGCGGGTTCGGCGCGAGGCGGACGATGAAATCGACGAGCTCGTTCACCCCGACGCCGCCGCGCGAGGACGCGAACAGCACCGGGACGATGTGCCCGTCGCGAAGCGCGCGCTCGAACGCATCGTGCAACTGCTCCGCCTCGATCTCCTCGCCCGACAGGTAGCGCTCGGTGAGCGCGTCGTCGACCTCGACGACCTGCTCGACGAGCGCCCGGTGCGCGTCCTCGACGCTCGAGAAGTCGGTGGGCACGTCCTCCGGCGCGAAGAAGCAGTCGACGACGCGCCGGCCGCCGTCGGCGGGCAGGTTCAGCGGCAGGCATTCGGGGCCGAGGGCGGTGCGCAGCTCCTCGATGCGCGCCGGCAGGTCGACGCCTTCCGCGTCGATGCGGTGCACGACGACGAAGCGGCACAGGCGGCGCGTCTGCGCGAGCAGCGCGATGCGTGCGGTGGACATCTCCACGCCGCGCTGTGCGTCGACGACCACCGCCACCGATTCGACGGCGTCGAGCGCGGCCATCGCGCGCCCGGAGAAATCGGGGTAGCCGGGGGTGTCGAGCAGGTGTACGCGTACACCGTCGCGCTCGAAGTGCGCGCAGGCGAGTTTCAGCGAGTGCCCGTGCTCCTTCTCCAGCGGGTCGTAGTCGCAGACCGTGTTGCCGCGGTCGATCGTTCCGGCAGTCGGGATCGCACCGGCGGCTGCGAGCATCGATTCGATCAGCGAGGTCTTGCCGACCCCTGCGTGGCCGACGAGCGCGAGCGTTCGGAGATTCTCGATCGGATGCGCGGGCATGCCTGGTCGCTCCCTCGGTACGTGATTTCCACCGCCGTCCGGACGAAGCATGAGTCCAGCCCGCAGGCGACGCAAGCATTCCGCTTTTCGGCCGGTGGCGCCCGGCTGAACGCATCGACCCCCCCGAAAGGAGTATTGGGTCGGGTAGTACAGCGGACTTAGGCTTTCAGTCCGCACGCGGTCCGGTGCGCGAAGCAAGAAGGAAGAAGGGAGTGAGCCGGCGCGTTCTTCTGGTCCAGCGAGCCGCCTCCACGGTCGAACTCGAGCCGATGCTCGGGTCGGCCGGCTGGTCGGTGCAGCACGTGTTCGAACCCGATGCGCTCACGGCCGAAGCGGCGCGCTGCCGGGTCGGAATCGCCGTCCTCGATGACCTTCCCGCTCTCCAGCGTTCGGGCCTGTGCGCGGCGATCGCCGGCAGCGACATCGAATGGATCGGCGTCGCACCGCCCGGTGCGTCCGACGACGCGGTCTGCGCGAAGCTGCTCTGCGGCTTCTTCGATTACCTCACGATCCCGGTCGACGTCGAGCGCCTGCGCTTCGCGGTCGGGCACGCCTACGGCAAGGCCGATCTGCGCGACCGCCACGCGCGCGCCGCGCCCCACGCGTCGAGCTTCGGCATGGTCGGCGCGAGCAAGCCGATGCAGGCGCTCTATCGCACGCTCGAGAAG